>NZ_JBYQFR010000011.1:0-175747 GCF_058266945.1 Arthrobacter sp. E70
CGCCCCGATGCAAATCCGTCTTTCAGGATTCATACCGGCAGGAGGACCGCCCCCGCCACTTTCCAGCGCCCTAAAGAGCTACCAGATTTTGGCTTGTTTTGTGGGGTTTTGGCCGCCCGGGTTAGCAGCTCTTCGCTGTCTCCCTCGCGGCGACTTAGAAAACAATACACCCACTCGGGGGCGGCCGCAAATCCCCTCCCCAGGGCCGCGAAACCCCCGGAATCGCGGGGCAGAACCGGTCATCTGGGCACTTCGCCGGCCCCCGCCGTCGTCATTCCCCTCCGTGTGCTGCGCCACAGCCGCTGGCACCCCGCAACCAGCAGGACCAGCGATCCTGCTAAAGGGCGATAAACGCAAAGAACCGGCAACCGTGAGGTTGCCGGCTCTTTCAAGCAGCTGGAATCAGCAGGGCTGATTACCAGGAAGACTTGGTGATGCCCGGGAGTTCGCCCTTGTGGGCCATGTCGCGGAAGCGGACACGGGAGATACCGAACTTCTGGAAGGTACCGCGGGGACGGCCGTCGATGATGTCGCGGTTACGCAGACGGATCGGGGACGCGTTGCGGGGCAGCTTCTGCAGGCCCAGACGGGCTGCTTCGCGTGCTTCGTCGGTTGCGTTTTCGTCAACCAGGGTCTTCTTCAGTTCGAGGCGCTTGGCAGCGTAACGCTCAACGATGACCTTGCGCTGCTCGTTGCGAGCAATCTTGGACTTCTTAGCCATGTTTAGCGCTCCTCTCGGAATTCGACGTGCTGGCGGATCTTGGGGTCGTACTTCTTCAGGACCATGCGGTCCGGGTCGTTACGACGGTTCTTGCGGGTTACGTAGGTGTAACCCGTGCCCGCGGTCGACTTGAGCTTGATGATCGGACGTACGTCCTTGTCCTTAGCCACTAGAGCTTCACCCCACGAGCCAGAATGTCGGCGACGACTGCGTCGATGCCGCGAACGTCGATGGTCTTGATGCCACGTGCAGAGACCTGCAGCGTGACGTTACGGCGCAGGGACGGAACCCAGTAGCGCTTCTTCTGGATGTTCGGATCGAACCGGCGCTTGTTGCGGCGGTGCGAGTGCGAAATGCTGTGCCCAAAGCCCGGCTCGGCCCCGGTCACTTGGCAGTGTGCTGCCATGACTTCTCCTCAAGAATTGAAAGTAATGATCCGCATATCTGCTGCTGGACCATGCTGCTAAGGGCGACCCACAGAATGTACGGGCAACGGTTAGTTACGCAACTTGAGCCCCTAACTACCGGCCACCCTGGAGAAAAATACCGGGCAACCGGAGCAATTGCGCACGCTCCGCGCACTTAGCGCCTACCAAGTCTACGAGTTGACGCAATTAAAGACCAATCGGGACCACCACGGGTGTATAAGCACTGCCGAAAGGTCACAGCAAGAGTCCGCCCCTCCTCACAGGAAATCGAAAGCTTCCGGGCGGATCTTTGAGGCATGAACACACAGCTCCTGCCGGCGTCACCGGCCGCAAGCAGCTCCGGCCGCCCGGAGCTTTCACCGAGGACAAGGCCAGCGCGTGGCTGGTTTGATCGCCAATACCGGCAGCGCATGCTGCGCTTGGATCTCCTCACGGTCATTGCCTGGGCGTCGGTCGCCGCCGCAATCGCCCTGTGGCTGGGCGACGGCGGTGCTGCCGCCATCACTTCGGCGGCCGCGGCCTTCACGGCGGCCGGCATCGTGGCCGGCCTGGCAGGCATGGACCTGGTCCTGCTCATGCTGCTCCTTGCGGCAAGGATCCCCTTCATCGACCGCACCATCGGCCACGACCGCGCCCTGGAGTTCCACGGCAAACTGGGCAAGCCCTCCCTCTACCTGCTGCTGGCACACGGGTTGCTGCTCGTCATCGGGTACGGCATGGCCGAGGGGCTGGACCCGGTCAGCGAGTCCATCAACCTCTGGGTCCAGGTGCCCGACATGTGGCTGGCGTTCGTTTCCATGGCGCTGTTCATCGCCGTCGTCGTCACGTCCCTGGTGGCTGTCCGCCGTCGCTTTCCCTACGAGTTCTGGTATGTGGTCCACCTCCTGACCTATGCCGCCGTTGCCACCTCGATCCCCCACCAGTTCAGCGTGGGCGGCCTTTTTGCCGCGGGCACCTGGCAGCGCTGGTACTGGCTGGCCATCTGCATCTATACCGGCACCGCCCTGGCGTACTTCCGGATCCTGGAGCCGGTGCTCGCCACGGCACGGCACCAGCTGACCGTGGCCCGCGTGGAGGCAGTGGCGCCGGGCGTAGTGAACATCGTGATGAGGGGCCGGAAGCTGGACCAGCTGGCAGGGACGGGCGGGCGCTTCTTCATCTGGCGCTTCCTGGCGTCGGGCATTTGGTGGCATCCCCACCCGTTCAGCCTGTCCGCGGAGCCCGTCTTCAACGGTCCGGACGGCCAGGGGACACTGCGGGTCACGGTCCGCAACCTTGGCAACGGCTCCGCCCAGCTGCTCAAACTGCGGAAGGGCACCAAGGTGGCGCTGGAAGGCCCATACGGCCTGCTCAGCACGGCTGCCAGGACGAAGAACAAGGTGGTGATGATCGGCGCGGGCATCGGCATCACACCCCTGCGGGCGCTACTGGAAACCACGCCCTTTGCTCCGGGTGAGGCAACCGTCCTGCTCCGTGGCCACACAGACCAGGAGCTGTACCTCGGCAGCGAGATCCTCGACCTCTGCCAGTCCCGGGGCGTCCGGCTCTTCCACCTCACGGGACAGCGGTCACGCACCAAGTCCACCTGGCTTCCCGAGGATGCCGCGCGGAACGGCTACACCCTCACGTCCTATGTGCCCGACATCGCGGAGGCGGACGTCTATGTGTGCGGACCGGCGGTCTGGGCGGCCAACGTCATAGCGGATGCCGGGAAAGCCGGCGTCCCTGCGGAACAGATCCATCACGAAAGGTTTGACTGGTGAAAATACGCGGAACAATTGCAGCGGCCCTGGCATCCGCCGGGATCCTCCTGGCGGGCTGGCAGACCGGCACACAGGCAGGCGGCATCAGCACCGTCGCTTCAAGCACGACGGCGGCAGGCACCACGGGTTCGACCGGTACAGGTTCGTCCGGGTCAGGTTCCTCGGGGTCAACGGGCACGTCAGGTTCGTCCAGCTCCTCCGGTTCCTCCGGTTCGTCGGGTTCTACCGGGTCCTCGAACTCCTCCGCCTCCGGGACCTACAAGGGCAACACCGTTCAGACCCGGTTCGGTCCCGTGCAGGTCCAGATCACGGTGGCGAACGGGAAGATCACCGATGTCACGGCCCTCCAGCTCACCAACACGGACGGCAAGTCCATCCAGATCAGCAACCGCGCGGTTCCCCTGCTTCGCAGCAAGGTCCTGGCGGCACAGTCGGCACATGTCCAGACCGTCAGCGGCGCCACCATCACCAGCAGCGCCTACTTGGCCTCGCTCCAGGCGGCCATCGATGCAGCGAACCTCTGACCCGCAAACGGCCACCGGCACGTCCGCCCGCAAAGCCTCCGTCCTCAAGGCCCGCACCTTTGAGTGCATGGGGACGGTCATCGGCCTCACCATGCCAGTGGACTGCCCCACGGAAGGGCAGAGCGGGTTGGATGAACTCGCTGCCGCCACCGCCGTCGTCGAACGCCTGTTCCGGGACCTGGACGAAACGTTCAGCCTCTACCGCCCGGACTCCGAAGCGAGCAGGCTGGCCCGCGGGGAACTGAAGCTTCCGCAAGCCTCGGCACAGATGCGCGAGCGGTATGCCGAGGCGCATGAGTGGCGGCTGCTGACCGAAGGTGCCTTCACCCCGGAAAGGCCGGACGGCGTGCTGGACCTGTCGGGGATCATCAAGGGCCATGCCATCCGCGAGGCCGGAACCTCGCTCCTGGCCCTGGGCCGCGGGGACTGGTGCCTCAATGCCGGGGGCGACGTCCTGGTCAGTGGCTCACCGGAGCCCGGCAGCAGTGAGCCGTGGAAAGCCGGCATTGTGGATCCTGCCGACCGCCGCACCCTTATTACCGGCTACGCGCTGGGCCGCGACAGCAGGCACAGGGCGATCGCCACCTCGGGCTCTGCTGAACGCGGTGAGCACATCTGGCGGGTGGGAAACGAGGGCGAATTTGTCCAGGTGACCGTGGCAGCCTTGGATATCGTCACCGCGGACGTGCTGGCCACCGCGATCGTTGCCGGTGGGACCCGCATGCTGAACCTGGCCGCAGGCAACTGGGATGTTGCCGTGCTGGCCATCCGCCCGGACGGCTCCATGCTGGCCACCCCGGGATTCCAGCCCTCCTGAAGCACGCGGGACTGAAGCACGCGGGACGGACAGCCGCGGGAGCTCCTGCTACAGGCGGGTGAGCTGCGGGTACTTCGGCTGCAGGTTGTCCCCGGACGACTTGCCGGTGACACGCCGGACCACCCAGGGCGCCGCGTACTCGCGGAACCACTGGGCGTTGGCGCGGATGGCCTCAGCCCGGCTGAGTTCGGGGACCGGCGTCATGGGCGGGATGTCGATCGAGTGGTCATATTTAAGTACCTCGAGGACGCGTTTGGCCATGTTGGCGTGGCCGGCAGCGGACATGTGCATCCGGTCATGTGCCCACATGCCCCAGTCGTAGTACTCGCTGAAGCGCCAATAGTCCACCAGCAGCGCCCCGTGGTCACCGGCGATCCCCCGGACCAGCTCGTTGTAAATCGCCGTCCGGCCGCGCATGGTGCCGAAGACCTTGGAGCCGCGCGCGTCGAAGCCGGTGAACATGACAACCGTTGCGCCGGTGGCAGCGAGCTTGGCGACGGCGTCGTTGTACTCCACGAGCAGGTCGTCGATGTCCACGCGGGGGCGGAGGATGTCATTGGCGCCCGCGTAGATGCTCACCAGCGTGGGCTCAAGCGCGACGGCGGCATCCACCTGTTCAGCCAGGATCTGGCGGAGCTTCCTGCCGCGGATCGCGAGGTTGGCGTACGCGAAACCGGGATCAGCGGCACTGAGCTGCTCCGCGACGCGGTCCGCCCAGCCGCGGACGCCGTTGGGACGCGCGGGGTCGTCGTCGCCGACGCCTTCGGTGAAGGAGTCGCCCAGGGCCACAAAGCGGGAAGTGAAATCCATGCGGTTAGTTTGCCATCCGTTGCCGGGAGCAACCAATCGCCCGGCATGTCCTCCGGTCAGGCCTGGGTTTCCCGGAGGATCCAGTGGTCCCTGTCCAGGCGGCCCACCACTTTTTCGCCGATCCGTGCCAGGTCCAGCACATCCTGCTCCGTCAGGGCGTCAAGGAACAGGTTGCGGACGTCCTCCACGTGTACCGGCGCCAGCCCGACGATGGTTGCCATCCCTTCCTCAGTCAGATGGGCGGTGGTGACCCGCGCATCGGAGGGGTGCGGGCGGCGTTCGACCCAGCCGCGCTTCTGCAGCTTGGTCACCACGTGCGAGAGCCGCGACAGGGAGGCGCTGCTGCGCGCGGCCAGTTCACTCATGGGCAGGAACCGGCCCTCAGCCTCGGACAGCATGGCCAGGACGGTGTAGTCGAAGAGTGACAGCTTGCCCGCTGCATGCAGTCTGGTGTCCAGGGCTGCGGGCAGCAGGGTATTGATGCTGACCAGGGCCAGCCAGGCTCGGCGTTCGTCGGCGTTGAGCCACCGGGGTTCGGTCATGGGCCTTATTCTACGATTGATCTTTCAAGCAGCCGGTTCGCCGCCGGTAGGCTGGCTGCATGTATGTTGTCTCCCTGACCTACCGCGTGCCCCAGGACATCGTGGACTTCCATAACGACGCCCACATAGCCTGGCTGCAGAAGGCATTCGACGATGGCGTGTTCATCGCCGCGGGCCGTAAGATCCCCCGCACCGGAGGCTTGCTGCTCTCCCAGGCTGACCGTGCCACCCTGGATGCGAGCATCAAGCAGGACCCGTTCTACAGCAACGGGGTTGCCGACTTTGAGGTACTGGAGTTCCATGCCGGCCGTGTAGCCCCGGGGTTTGAAAACCTGCTGGACACCCCGCCGCAGCCTGCCCCCTAAGGCACCCGGCCGCCGTCGTACGTTCCTGCGGCCAGCTTCTTCAGCCCGCCTTTCCGCGGGACCTTCACCGGCTGGGGCCAGCGCGGGGTGAGGGTGTCCCCCAGCGTCACACCGCGGAGCTTGCGGCCGAACAGCGGCAGGACCCAGTCATGGACCCAGCGCCGCTGGCGCCGCTCCCACTCGCGCAGGCCGATCCGCTGCGGTGGTTCCCAGTCCTTGGGCCGGATCTTGTGCGGCACCCCCAGCTGGTCCAGGACCTGGCCGGCCAGGTACTTGTGGCCCGCCTTGGACATGTGGAGCCGGTCCGAGTCCCACATCCGCCGGTCATGGAAGGCGTCCAGGCACCAGTAGTCCACCAGCACGGCTCCGTATTTCTCCGCGATGGCCCGGACCTGCTGGTTGTAAAAAGCGTTGCGTTTCTTCAACGGCTCCAGCAGTGCCGAGACCTTGACGTCGAATCCCGTGAACAGGACCAACGTGGCGCCTGTTCCAGCGAGACGCGCAACGAGCTTTTCGTAGTCCACCATCAGCGCCGCCATGTCCGTTTTAAGGTCGAGGATGTCGTTGCCGCCGGCGTAAAGCGTGATCAGGGCGGGCTTCATCTGCAGCGCAGGTTCCAGCTGTTCGTCGATGATATGCCGCAGCCGCTTGCTCCTGATCGCCAGGTTCGCGTACTTCCAGCCCGGCTGCGCCTTGGCCAGCTTCTCCGCGACACGGTCGGCCCACCCGCGCACCCCGTTGGGCAGGCGCTCGTCCCGGTCCCCCACGCCTTCGGTAAAAGAGTCGCCAAGGGCAACAAACACCCGCCGCCCGGACTCAGGAAGCAAGGGAACAGAGGGCACGGCCCCAAACTAACGGGCCAGGGAAAAGCAAGGGCGACGGCGGGATGAACAGTGGGAGACCTAGCCTTCGGCTTTGCCCTGTCGCCAGTACCCCATGAAGGCCACCTGCTTCCGGTCGATCCCGACGTCCCGCACCAGGTAGCGCCGCAGGTCCTTGATGACCCCGGCCTCGCCCGCGATCCAAGCATAGAAGGGCAGCGCTCCGGCGGGCTTTTCGGGGTTTTTGGTGGCCTGGATATCGGCGGCTTCCATCCGGGCGGGCGTCTCCCAGAGGATGTCCTCGTCCACGTTGACGTCCTCGGGCTCGGGGCCCGCACCGCCGTTGGCCGCCTTGATGCCAACCCAGCCCGGCACGGGAACCGCGGTGCGCACGGCTTCCTGCAGCAGCTGGCCGTGGCGGCGGCCGCGTCCGAGCGAGGCGCCCCGGGCAAGCCAGGTGATTTCGATGTCAGCGGGCGAGGTCAGTTCCTGGAAGTCGCCTGCTTCGGGGACTTCCAGGAAGGCGTGCCCGCTCATGTACGGCGGCAGGCTTTCGAGGATGGCGGAGATGGCCGGGACTGCTGTCTCATCGCCGGCGAGCAGGATGCGCTGCGCCAGCCCGGGACGCCATTCGATGCCCGAGTACGTTTCGGCGGTGACGCAATGCGCGGCCCTGTTGTTGGGCCCGATGATGGTGATGGCATCGCCGGGTTGGGCGCTCAACGCCCAGTTCGCTGCCGGGCCGCCGTTTCCGCGGCCGTCAAAGTGCATGACGAAATCCACGTCGATCTCCGGGTACACGGCATCAAGCCGGGCCTGGCGGACGGTGTAGGTGCGCATGGAACCGCGGACGGCCGGATCCATGGCCAGCCATTCCCGGTACCAGCCGGAGGAGGCCATTTCGAAGACCGGCAGCGGCAGCGCGGAGCCGTCTTCCGCGAGGGAAGGGATCATCAGTTTGACGCGCAGGTCCAGGGTGTCGCCGTGCACCCCGAAATCCCGCAGCGAGTAGCCGCCGAAGGTGATCCTGCGGAAGTTCGGGCTCAGCTCCCGGACCGAGGTCACAGTGACGTCGAACGCCAGGGTCATGGGTTCGGTGGTCATGGGTTCAGCGGCAGTGGTTTCCCGGGTCTTCATGAAACGAGCTCCAGTTCGGTGGCGGGGACGTGGTGGCGGCCGATGGGAATGATCAGGGGTGTTCCGGACACGGGATCCGGGATGACCCGGGAGTCAAGGTTGAAGACGCGGCGGACGAGGTCTTCGGTGACCACCTGGCCGGGCGGGCCCGCAGCCACCACGGCGCCGCCTTTCATGGCGATCACGTGGTCTGCATAGCGTGCCGCGAGGTTGAGGTCATGCAGCACGATGGCCACGGTGGTGCCGCGTTTGCGGTTTAGATCCGTGACGAGGTCCAGGACCTCCACCTGGTGCGCGAGGTCCAGGTAGGTGGTGGGTTCATCGAGCAGCAGGACATCGGTTTCCTGGGCCAGAGCCATGGCGATCCACACGCGCTGCCGCTGGCCGCCGGAGAGTTCGTCAACGTCGCGCCCGGCGAGGTCCAGCGTTTCGGTGGCTTCCAGCGCGCGGTGCACCGCGGCGTCGTCTTTTTCGCTCCAGCTTCGGAACAGGCCCTGGTGCGGGTACCGGCCGCGGCCCACGAGGTCCCGAACGGTGATGCCGTCCGGCGCGGTGGGGTGCTGCGGCAGCAAGCCCAGGGTGCGGGCGAGTTCGCGTGCCGGCCGCGAGTGGATGTCCCTGCCGTCGAGGGTTACCGCGCCCCCGGCGGGCTTGAGGAGCCGCGACAGGCCGCGGAGCAGGGTCGATTTTCCGCAGGCGTTGGCGCCCACGATCATGGTCACGCGGCCTTCGGGGATTTGGGTGTTGAGGCCCTCCACCACGCAGCGCTGGTCGTATTTCAGCGTCAGGTCCTTGGCGGTCAGAACTGCCACGTCAGGCATCCTTTCGGTTGGCCGTGACCAGCAGCCACAGCAGGAAGGGGGCGCCGAGCGCGCCGGTAATGACGCCGACCGGCAGCACTGTGCCGCCCAGCAGCAAGGGGGCAACGTTCGCGGCGAAGAAGTCCGCCGCAAGGACAATCAGGGCACCCGTCAGGGCCGACGCCGGCAGGCTGGCTTTCCGGGTGAAGCGGCGGGCAATGGGCCCGGCCAGGAAGGCGACGAACGAGACCGGCCCGGCGGCCGCCGTCGCCACCGCCGCAAGGGTAACGGCGACGGCGACCAGGGCGAGGCGGGTGCCGTTGACCCGGATGCCCAGGCTGGCCGCGGTGTCGTCGCCCAGTTCCAGGATGCGCAGCGGCCCGGCGATCACGGCGGCGGCGGGAAGCAGGACCCCGAGCGCGAGGAGCAGGACGCCGGCGCGGTCCCAGTTGGCGGAGTTCAGGGACCCGTTGAGCCAGACCAAGGCGTCGGCTGCAGTCCGGATGTCCGCGCGCGTCATCAGGAAACTGACCACGGCCTGCAGCGCGGCCGCGACGCCCACGCCGGCCAGGACGAGCCTGTTGCCGGCGGCGTTCCCGCGGGCGGTTCCGCGCAGCGCCCCGCCGCTGGATATCGCATAGATCAGGGCCGCCACCGCCAGGGCGCCGGCCATGGCCGCGCCTGAAACGGCGGCCCCGGTGGCGCCGAAGATGACGATGGCCATGACCGCCGCGGCGCTGGCACCGTAACTGATGCCGATGACGTCCGGGCTGGCCAGCGGGTTGCGGAGCATTGTCTGGAAAAGGGCACCGGCCAGGCCGAAGGCAATCCCGATCATGGTCCCAAGGACTGCCCGGGGAAGCTTGTTCTCCATCACGATGAAGCTCGCACCGGGGATTTTGGGGCCGCCCGCCACGTGGTTGGCGACGATCGTGAAGAAGTCGGGGATGGTCACGGTGTAGCTGCCCAGCAGGACGGACACGAAGAACATCAGCACTGCGCCGGCGGCCAGCACCGCGGTACGGCTCACAGGCCGGCCCCCTTCCCGCGGCGGATCAGCCAGACGAATACCGGCGCACCGACCAGGGCGGTCATGATGCCGGCCGGGACCTCGCCGGGCAGCAGCACGACCCGCCCGATGATGTCCGCACCAAGGAGCAGCGCGGGTGCAGCCGCCAGGGAGAAAGGAAGGATCCAGCGGTAGTCGGGGCCGGTGAGGAAGCGGACCGCGTGCGGGATGACCAGGCCGATAAAGCCGATGGGACCTGCAAGTGCGGTGGCGGAACCACAGAGGAGGACAATCCCCAGGGCGGTAACGGCGCGGGAGAAGCCGACGCGCTGGCCAAGCCCGCGGGCCATGTCGTCCCCCAGGGCCAGGCTGTTCAGGATCCGGCCTGCCATCAGCACGGTGAGCGCGCCAAGGGCCAGGAACGGCAGCGCCGGCAGGATCACCGACCAGTCTCGCCCGGCGATTCCGCCCACCTGCCAGAAACGGAACCGGTCGAGGGTGTCCTGGCTGGAGACCAGGATGACGTTCATGAGCGAGTACAGTCCGGCGCTGAGGGCCGCTCCAGCCAGGGCCAGCTTCACCGGGGTCGCGCCCTCCCTGCCCAGCGAGGCAATGAGGTACACGACGACGGCGGCAGCGGCAGCGCCGAGGAACGCGAACCAGATGTAGCCGGAAAAGGTTGCCACGCCGAAGATATAGATTCCTGTGACCACCGCCAGGGCGGCTCCGGCGTTGACGCCGATGATGCCGGGATCGGCAAGGGGATTGCGGGCTACACCCTGCATTGCCGCACCGGCAAGGCCCAGGGCGCCCCCAACCAGCAGGCCAAGGACGGTGCGCGGAATCCGGGCATGGACCACGGCGTGGTCTCCGTTGGCGGGGTCGAAAGCGGCAAGGGCCTGCCACACGGTGGCAAGGGCAACGTCCCGGGCTCCCACGGCCAGCGACGCCCCGGCCAAAAGCGCCAGCACGACGACGGCGGCGGTCAGCCAAGCGGCCCGCGTCCTTCCGGAAGCGGTGCTCCCGGTGCGGCCACTGGGAACGTGGCCCGGCACCCGGGTGCCGGCGGGCACGGCCGGACGCGCCGTCGTCGTACTCTGCGTCATGGAGGTGTGCTTACTTCACTGCGTCCGCCGCGCTGGCCAGCTGCGGCAGGAACGTATCCAGGGACCACGGCAGGCTCAAGGGCGAGGATGCCGAGATGGAAAGGGTCAGCGTGTTGTCCGAGTCGGCAACCAGGGCGCCGTTCTTGATGGCGGGGATCTGGCTGAGCAGCGGATCGGCCTTGATGGCATCCGTGGTGGAGGCGTCGGGAACCCACGTCACGAAGATGTCGGACTGCAGTTCGTTGGCCTTTTCCGCGGACCAGGGAATGTAGAACTCCTTGGAGCCCTTGGAGTTGTCGGTAACCACCGGGGCCAGCGCCATGCCGATTTCGCTGAGGAAACGCGGCCGGTTGTCGTTGGCGGTGTAGACGTTCACGCCATCACCCTTGGCAGGTTCGAGGTTGCCGTAGATGAAGCTCTTGCCCTCGATCTGGGGGAACTTGCCCACTTTGTCCTTGATGGTGGCCTCGGTATCGGAAACCAGCTTGGCCGCCTCCGCTTCCTTGCCGAGGGCCTTGCCGATGATGGTGGTGGAGTCCTGCCAGGAGGTGCCATAGGCAACCTCGGGGTGGGCGACAACCGGGGCTATTTCGCTGAGCTTCCTGTAGTCCTCTTCGGTGAGGCCGGAGTAGGCGGCGAGGATGACGTCCGGGCTGAGCTTGGCGATCTCGGTGAAATTGATGCCGTCGGCCTCTGAGTACTGGACCGGGGCCTTGGCGGATCCGAAGCCGGCGCCCAGCTTTTCGAGGGCCGCGTCCTTCCAGGGGGTGGAGCCTTTATCGTTGCCGCCCCACTCATTTTTGGGAACGCCCACGGGCACCACCCCGAGGGCGATGGCGACGTCGTCGTTGACCCAGGAGACGGTGGCTACCCGCGTGGGCTGCTTCTCGATGGTGGTTTCGCCGAACACGTGCCCGATGGTGACGGGGAACTGTGTGCTGCTGGAACTGGCAGCAGTGGAGGCCGCCGGTCCCGTGGAGCAGGCCGACAGCGTCATTGCTGCTGCGGCGAGGACGGCCGCAGCCTTGCCCGCTGAGGAAAAGAGGGTGCGGCGGGTGGAGATGGGGCCGGGGAAGAGGGGCGAAGTCACGGAGCTCCTTAAGTGGGTGAGGCGAACTTAAGTAAGGCTAACCTACCCAAATGACTATTACGCAAGGTTTATGTCACGTAATAGCTCCTACGTGACGAAGAGCACACCAGGGCCGCACCTTGGACGCCTGCCCTTGGACAGGCAGGGCCGGATGCGGCAGGATGGCCGCCTGCGCGGACTTCCTGTGCTGCGCCAACGTCCGCAAGGAGCCCCCTGCCAACGAGATCAACCCGGACCCGGCCGTCGTCGTGAAGCGCCAGATCCAGGGGCTGCAGGACCGGACGGACCAGTTCCTGGCCCGCGTGCGGGGCACGTAAGGCGCAGGGGGCGTGCCGCTCAGCAGTAAGTGAAGCTCATCAGCAGTGCCTTCAAGGTCTGGCCTTCACTGCCCCAGTACCACGCTTTCGCCTCCTCGTCAGTGGCGAACGCTGGACCCGCGAACAGGACCTCGGCAGTCATGATGCGGTCGCCCAGCCTGATCAGCCCGTGCTGGAACGTCCCATCCGGCGAGACAGGCAAGCCGGCAGTAAGCCCCATCCGGTAATGGGCAACGCCGGCAATGTGGTCAACAAAGAACGACGAATGGGGTGTTGGAACAGACTGCCCGATCAAGCCCGGGACCGGCTCGGTATCGAGGACGAACCTGCTGGCGGGCCCTGCGGTGGCGTCCCCAATCTGGCTGTAATAGATATTGACCCGCCCATTGCCGTCGGCGTCATAGACCGTGGCAGTGTCCACCGCGGGTGACGCCGAAACCTGCTCATGCTGCACCCGCCAGCCCGACGGGTGGCTGAAGGACAGCCTGCCGTCGGGGAAGGTGTAGGTCACCGCCCCGTCGGGACTCGGCACTGCAGAGGAGGTGGCGGCAGGAACAATGGACGGAGGCGCGCTGGCCGGGGGTTCCGAAAAGGGAGGTGCTGTCGACGCCCCGCCGCTCCCGGGAGGCGTGCCTGCCGCACAGCCTGCGAGGGACAGCACTGCTGCGGCCATTGCCGCGAGGGAGAAGCCGATGCATTGCCGCGGGCGCATGGGAGTGCCTTTCAAGAGGACGCCATCGTTCTCTCGGGAAACAGCGCGGACCCAGCATCCCGCAGTACCTATGGGGATCACTCAGGCGAGGTGATTTGGTAGGCCCCAGAGTGGCACAGCGGAACCGCCGCTGCTACTGGCGAGGCAGTAAATCCACCAATTTGTTATATGGCCTTTCAGCGCAGGACGATGTCCACCGGGTTCGCCTCGGAACGCCACGCGCCCTCCTCGCCCTGGCGGGGCCGGATCACCGGCGCCGTGAGCACACCGGAGCGGTTGGTGCGGCGGTCGCGAAGGATTTCGGTGACGGAGCCCAAGTGCCGGGACAGGTCGATCACGTTCTCCGGCGCGGCCAGCAGCAGCTGGAACCCGAACTCGTGCAGCGCCTTGATGCCGGCGCCGGCAAACTCCTCCGACGCGAGCACGAAGGCTTCATCCATCATCACCGTGCCGTAGGTGGTAAAGCCCTGCTCGGCGATGCCCAGCTGGTAGCTCAGCGCAGCGGCCATGATGAACGCGGTAAACCGCTGCCGCTCGCCGCCGGACATGGAGCCGGTGTCCGCGTGCATGAACACCTCGGTCTTCTTGCCGCCCCATTTCCCCTTGGGTGACGACACGGCAACGTCCCGGTGCTCCTTGCACTGGATGAAAAGGTGTCCCCGGACGTCGAGCACCTCTGCCCGCCAGCGCCGGTCCTCGGGCGCCTGCGAGCCGAGGCGCTTGACCAGGGTTTCCAGGGACTTGTAGCGCGCGGTGAGTTCCGCGTCGTCGTCCCTGCCCGCGGCCTCCGCCCTGGCCGCCTCTGCCTTGGCCGGCCGGGTGTGCCGGGCCTTCAGCGCGTTCTGGATGGCGTCCTTGAACTGTTTGGCCGTTGGCGGCAGCGTCTGCTTGATGTCCAGTTCCAGGTAGCTGCCCTCGTGGAAGTTGACCTGGGACAGGATGCCGTTCAGTGGCAGGATGCGGCTGGTGATGGAACGGCGTTCCTCGTCCAGCAGGTGCAGCAGCGTGCTGAACGATTCGTGCGTGCGCTGGTTGAAGAACTGCCGGAACTCTGCCTCCTGGGCGGGCAGGCCGTCGTTGACGATGGCGTGGTAACGGGCTTCAAACTCGCTGGCGGCACCGATGCTGGTGCCATGGTCGGCCGAGATGGCGCTGCCCCACTCGCGGACGAAACCTTCGAAGATGCGGGTAAGCCGCTCCGCGGTGGCCTGGCCGCGGGATTCGGCCGCGTGCAGGTCGCCGAGCAGTGCGGTCCGCACCCGGTTGGCGAGGTTGTCCAGTTCGTGCATTTCGGTCACGTCGCCGAATTCCGCGAAGTACGGCTCCAGCGCCGCGGCGGTGGCGTCCGACGGCGGCGCCTGGGCAAGGCGTTCACGCGCAGCGTCCAGGAGGGAATCGGCAGAGGTCAGCTGGCGGTCGAGTGCCTTGTATTCGCTTTGCAGGACTGCGGCGGACTCGGTGCTGGACTGGTGCTTCTGCCGGACTTCCTCGATGGTGGCACGCAGGGGTTCGAGGTCGGCCTGCGCGGCCAGGGCATCCTTGAGCCGCTGCTCGATCCGCGCGAGCTCGTCCGCAGCAACGGCGGCAGACACCTGTTCCCAGGTCCGGTCGTCTTCGGCGATCCGCCGCAGCGCGTCCAGCTGCCGGCTCATGCCCTGGTGCGAGTCCTCGCGGCTTTGCGCCAGCTCCGCGGCCTTGGCCACTTCCTGCCGGAGGTCCTCCACCTGGCCGGCCACGAGTTCCAGCTTGGCGGCGTTGTCGAAGCCGAGGACGTAGTCCTGCCGGCTGGTGAACCGGTCGTCCTTCTCCACGGTGTGCCGGTTGCGCTTGACCACGCCGCCCAGGCTCAGGCCCTTGTCCAGCACGGCCAGCTCGTCCGGGTCCTCCACGCATGGGTACGCGAAGTCCAGGGCAATCCGTTCGCGCACCCATTCGCCCGCCTCAGCAGCCGCGCCGGAGGCGAGGATGTCCAGCTTGGTGAGCAGGTCGCCGTCGCGCACGTCCTCCACGGCGAGCGCACCGCCGGCCAGCGGCTTGGAGACGTCCACTGCCCGGAGCGCTCCGCGGACGTTGTGGTCGTTGAGGTACCGGGTGACGGTGCCGAAGTGCTCGCCCGGGACCAGCAGGGTGGTGGCCAGGCTGCGGAGTGCGCGCTCGGCGGCGGGGCGCCACCGTTCCTGCCCTTCCGCGAGGTCCATGAGTTCGCCGGCAAACGGCATCCGGTCCTCGGGGATGCCGGTGGCCGCGGCGATGGCGGCGCGGTTTTCAATGCTCGACGGCGGCAGCAGGGATTTGCGCGTCTTCAGCGAGACGAGTTCCTGCTCGGCAGCCGCCAGCTCGCGTTTCCGGGTGGCGTGGGCGTCGAACGCCTCGAACCTCAGCTCCTGCAGGGCCTGCGAATCATCCTTCAGCTCGGCGGACCGGGCCGCCGCCTGCTCATGTGCCTGCTCCCAGCCCGCGGCGCTCCACTCAAGCTGCAGCCCGGCGTCGGCCAGTGCCTGCTGCGCCGCCTCCTCCACCTGCCGGCGCAGCTTCAGGCCAACCCGGGCGTTCTCCAGTGACTGCTCGATCGCGGAGATCGCATTGCCGCCCTGGTGGTTGTAATCGGTTTCCAGCTGCCGCAGTTCCTTGGCCAGGCCATCCCGGACCGCGCGCTCGGCGCCGAGTTCCTTCGCTTTCGCCTGCGCCAGCTCCTTGAAACGCGCCAGCGTCTTCTGGTGCACGGTAACGGCCAGCTTCTGCTTGTACGCCTCGAACTCCTCGCCGGCCAGTTCGCGGAGCCGGTTCGCGTCCAGCAGCGACTGCGCGTACTCCCGGTTCAGGCCCGGCACGGGGGCAAGCTGGTCGCGCTGCTGCCGGACGTCTTCCAGCCGCTGCCGGATGGACATCAGGTTGCTGAACTCCTCCACCACGTCGTCCGCCGCGGCCAGCGTCGCGGGCGCGTCGAGGACCTGGTCGCGGAAGAAGGTGTTGACGCTGCCGCCCAGGCCCTTGCCGGCCTGGATCACGCGCAGCAGGGGCAGTGCCTGGTCCGAGCTGATGCCCAGCAGGCGCCGGAACCGCTCGGCGAAGGCCTTGTGGACGTCAAACACCTGGGCGTGCGGGAAGATGGCCTCAAGCGCGCCCTTGGTGAAGCGCTTGTCGGCGATCCCCTCCACGGCTTCAAGATCAAGGGGAACGTTGTCGATCAGGTAGAACCGGCCCACGCTCGACTCCGTGCCGTTCTTGGGCAGGTCGAACAGCGCCGAGACGGTCACCCGGGTGCCGGCGGCGTTGTCGAACGTCAGGGCGACGGCGGACCAGGTGGCACCGGGACGCTGGAACGCACTGGCCGACCCCTCGCCCACGGCCTTGTCCCCCACCTTGCCGCGCATATAGGTAAACGTGGTCCGCTTGTCCTCAACGGCCCCCGAACGCTGGGCAGCCGCCTCATTGGACCGCGGCCGTGCGTCGAACACCCGCAGCATCGCGTCGAACAGGGTGGACTTTCCCACCCCCGAGTTGCCGGTCAGCAGCGTCCCGTTCCGGTCCATATGCATCGTGTGCGCCCCGTGGAAGGTCCCCCAGTTGACCACCTGGACCAGCGCCAGCCGCATCTGTCCCGGGTTCGTCACCTCGCCCAGCGGAAGCATGCTCGGGATACTCATTTGGCGCCCTCCGTGTCGTCGTTGTCGTCCCCGGCGTCGGCAGGTTCAACTGCTGTCTCGGACTCCAGGTCCAACAGCGGCTCGGTTCCTGACTGGTCCGCCGAGGCGGCTACCAGGGCCTCGATGTGGGCCGGGATGTCGCCGATGTTTTCGAACGGCAGGGCCAGGGGGAGGGCGTTGGAGATGGTGTAAACGTCGTCCAGGCCGGTGGGGAGCAGGAGCTGGCGGGCCAGGAGCTTGGTGATGGCCCGGGTCACCACGTCCGAGTCGCGGAGGGCGTCCTGCTGCCCGGCGGGCTGGTAGTGCGCCACCAGCTCCGTGATTTCCTCGCGGGTGATGGTGGGGTCGGTCTGGGCAGTGACGTGCCTGTCCAGGAGGAGGCGGAGTCGGAGCAGCACGATGGTTTCCACCCGGCTGAGGGCCCGCTGCTGGCGCAGGATGCTGGACCGTGCACCGCCGCCGATGACCTCGGGGTCCACGGGGCGCAGGACGGCGATCTTCCGCTCATGGTCCAGCTGCAGGGCCAGGAACAGTTCGGACAGGCGGCTGCGCAGGATCACCTGGTTGTCCAGCAGGACGGTCCAGAGCTTCTCGTCCCGGCCGCCGTCCACGTACGGGCCTTTGAGCAGCTTCACCAGCGCCTGCCGGACCTTCATCGGCAGCACGCCGGTGTCGCCCGGGAACAGCGCGGCGCCGTCAACGAACGTCTCCCGCGGGGTTACGCCAGCAATAGAGGCCGCCCGGGCTTCGCCGGCCTCAACCGCCGGCTCGTCCGCCGTGTCGGCCGTCGTCGTCATCTCTTCACTCATCGGAATCCTTTGCGAGCGTGACCACCGGCAGGTAGGCCCTGCGGATGGAGCCGTCTATCTGTTCAAAGTCCAGGCCCGCGAAGTCACTGCGGTTGAATTCGGCCCCGGCATGCAGGGCCTCGGACAGCAGGGCGCGGATGGTGTTGATGTGCTGCTCTTCCGGCGGCACCTGCTGCCAGGCGTCCGCGAGCGTGGCAGCCCCTGCCAGGGCCGCACGGACCACATGGGGCCGCGCCTTGCCCGTCCTCGGCGAGCGCACCCGGTCGGAGTCGGTGAACGCGATGGGGTCCGCCAGCCGGGGAGGCGCCGCGAATTCATCGGGATCGAAGAGCTTGACCATGGACAGCGACTCGAACCCTGCATTGAACAGCACGGGGCCCGGAACCAGCCCCGGACGTTCACGCTCGTACGGGAGGGACCGGATGGCCTGCTCGGCTTCCCGCAGCACCTGCCGGAGCCGGACGGACTGGCGGAAGTCGTCGCTCTGGACGTAGGTGTTGAGGCTCTCGCTGAGCTTGCCGTAGATGCGCTGGATCTGGCTGTGCTGCTGCCGGAGCTCAGCCACCAGGTTCTTCAGTGTTTCGCGGTCCTCGGGCGACAGGTCGTCGGCGAACTGCCGGCTGAGGACCTCGCCGATGGCGGACCGGAACCTCAGCTGCTGCTGCGGGTCCTCCAGGAAGGCGGTGAAGGACCGGAACGTCCTGCCCTCCGGGCTTTGGCGGAGCCGCTTGTCCGCTTCCAGCACCTGGGCCATGGTGGCGCCCTTGGTCAGCGATTCCTCGATGATCTGGTTGCGGAGTTCACCCACCAACTCCTCGATCCGGTCACGCATCTTCTTGTAGTCGGCAGGGAGGCTGGCGGCGAGGTCCAGGATGTTTCCCGCAGCCTCGACAGCCTCGTCGTCGTCAAGCAGGCCGTCAAACTCACCGCTGCTGATGTCCTCGATGAGCTGCTGCCGCTCTTCGATTTCCTCCTCGAGGGCCTCGAGGCGGGCACTCTGGTCCGGGTTCGTTTCGTTGGCGAGCTTCTCCACGTCACCCAGGAGCGTGCCCAGCCGGGAACCGTTCAAGGTGGACCGCTCGCTTGAGAGGCTGTCCAGGAACGCGAGCACCCGCGCGGCCGCCTCCGTGACCTCGTAAACAATCTGGCCCGACTGGTTCCGGCGCGTCAGGAACTGGCGGCGGGTCCACTCGTCGCCGAACGACTTTCCGTTCGCCCCGCCTCCCAGCCCCGGGTCCTGGCGGCGAAGCTCCTCAAGGAAGGAGTCGACGTCGGCATGGAATTCCTCAAGCGGCAACTGCGGCCGGGTGCGGGTGAAGGACGCCTGCAGCACCGCGATCACCCAGGGCGCCGAGCGCGTCAAAGCCCACGCTGGCCCCTTGGTGAGGAGTTCGAGGTCCCGGAGCCGGGCGCTGATGGCGTCAGCGGACGACCTGGCTGAGCGGGGCACACACTCTCCTTGGGCTGTTGGCGGGGGCTGGGCAGGGTCCGCGCAAAGGACGGACCTTAAAACTGCCAACTACAAGGTTAACGCAGGCCGCCGCGACCGCCCCGTGACCTACCCAGGGGTAGCATCTCGATCCCGTATCAACCGGCGCATCCGCACGTGGCAGCTATGGCTGCTCGCAGGAGTGTCCCCCTACGCTTCTGCTACTGATCTTCACCACGGCAGTCATTCACCACAGCAACGTCGCAGCAGGGGGATTCATGCAGTTTGATCTGAGCGCAGTGGAAACATCCACGCTCGTCTTTATCGGCACGTTGGCCATCGCGGCAGTCCTGGCCGCGTTCGTCCTGGTAGCGGGGCTGGTTGCCCTGGTCCTGCTGGGTGCCGGCAAACTGACCTGGATGGCGATAGCCAACACGCTCCTTGCCGTGGTCCACTGCATCAATGCCGGCTGGGAGAGGCTGGTCCACCGGGCTGCATCGGTGGACCGCTCCGGCGATTTCCAGCACCAGCCATCCCCTAGCACCGGAACCTACCCGCGGGTAATCTTGAGGGACAGCTGAAGGGTTCTCCAACCCGGCGGATCCATGGCTACACCGGCCAATCCGGCCAAGGAGATAACCCATGAGCTCCGTGACTGACAGCCAGGCCAAAGACGCCCCGGCGGAAGAAATACCCGTACCTGCCGGCAACATCGGTGCCGCCGCCACCGCCGAGGACGCGCGCGCCGTCGCCGAAGCGGCCCGGGAGTCCGGTTGGGACCGGCCGAGCTTCGCCAAAGGCCTTTACCTCGGCAGCTTCGACCTCGGCCTGGTACACCCCTGGCCCGCGGCCGACCCCCCATCCGTGGAGCGGGGCGAGGAGTTCATGGCCCGCCTCACCGAGTACGCCCGCACGATGGACGGGAGCATCATCGAGCGCGCGGCGAAGATCCCCGACGAGTACATCAAGGGCCTCGCCGATCTTGGCGTCTTCGGCATGAAGATCCCCGAGGAATACGGCGGCCTGGGGTTGTCCCTGGTGTACTACGGGCGCGCGCTGGCATTGCTCGGCAGCGTCCACCCCAGCCTCGGTGCGCTCATCTCCGCCCACCAGTCCATCGGCGTCCCCGAGCCGGTCAAGGTCTTCGGCACCCCGGCGCAGAAGCGCGAGTACCTCCCCCGCTGCGCCGCCGGGGCCGTCACCGCGTTCCTCCTCACCGAACCGGACGTGGGCAGCGACCCCGCCCGGATGGGCAGCACGGCTACGCCCACGGACGACGGCGACGCTTACCTTCTGGACGGCGTGAAGCTTTGGACCACCAACGGGGTGATCGCGGAACTGGTGGTGGTGATGGCCCTGGTCCCCGCCCACACCGACGCCGATGGAACCAAACACAAGGGCGGCATCAGCGCCTTCGTGGTGGAGATGGATTCCCCGGGCATCACAGTGGAGAACCGGAATGCCTTCATGGGTCTGCGGGGGATCGAAAACGGCGTGACCCGCTTCCACCAGGTGCGGGTCCCGGCCGCGAACCGGCTGGGCCGCGAAGGGCAGGGCCTCAAGATCGCCCTCACCACCCTCAACACTGGCCGGCTTGCCTTGCCCGCTCTCTGCGTGGCATCCGGCCGGTGGAGCCTCAAAATCGCCCGCGAGTGGTCCAACGCCCGCACCCAGTGGGGCCGCCCCGTGGGTGAACACGAAGCCGTGGGCAAGAAAATTGCCTTCATCGCAGCCTCGGCCTTCGCCCTTGATGCCGTCTTCGAGCTCTCGGCCGAACTTGCCGATGCGGGACAGAAGGACGTCCGGATCGAAGCTGCACTGGCGAAGCTCTGGGCCACGGAGATCAGCTGCCTCATCGCGGACGAGCTGGTGCAGATCCGCGGTGGGCGCGGCTTCGAGACGGCCGAATCGCTGGCGGCGCGCGGGGAACGCGCGGTGCCGGCCGAGCAGCAGCTGCGGGACCTGCGGATCAACAGGATTTTCGAGGGGTCATCGGAGATCATGCGGTTGCTGATTGCCCGGGAAGCCGTTGATGCGCACCTGGCCGCCGCGGGCGACCTTGCGTCCCTCGACGCCAGCCTGGCTGACAAAGCGAAGGCCGCCGTCGGCGCTTCCGGGTTCTACGCCAAGTGGCTGCCCAAGCTGGTGGCCGGAGCGGGCATGGACCCGCGCTCCTACAACGAGTTCGGCCGGCTCGCCAAGCACCTGCGCTTTGTAGAACGCTCATCCCGGCGGCTGGCCCGGCAGACCTTTTACGGCATGGGCAGGTGGCAGGCGAAGCTGGAACGGAAGCAGGCCTTCCTGGGCCGCGTGGTGGACATCGGCGCCGAGCTGTTTGCCATGACCGCCTGCTGCGTCCGGGCGGAGATGCTCCTGAGGACGGCGCCCGAAAAGGGTGCCAGCGCCTACGAGCTCGCCGAGGCCTACTGCGAACAGGCCCGTGTGCGCGTAGACGAATACTTCGACCGGCTATGGCGGAACACCGACGATGCCGACCATGAGCTGACCCGCAAGGTCCTCGCCGGGGAGTACACCTGGCTGGAGGCGGGAGTCCTGGACCCGTCCGAGGGCACCGGCCCGTGGATCGCGGACGCTTCCCCGGGACCCTCCAGGAAGGAGGACCTGCACCGGAAATACCGGTAAAACCGCAGGTCACAAAATAGTAAGCACGCTTGCTATCGACTCAGGTGGGTGGTTGAGTGGTTCACATGAGCAGCTCAACGGACCCAGAGAACCTGCCTCCCCGCCGCCACCGGGAGGACGAGACCCCCCGGAGCGGAAGCTACCGTGCAGCGGACGCGGATGAGGCAGCCACACGCTCGTTCGACCAAGCCCCCGCGCGTTCAAGCGACCGCGGCGACTACTACCCCGAGCCAACCGCCGAGCGGGTATACGAGCCCGCCCCCACCGCCGCGGCACCCGTGGTGGACCGGGGGCTGGCTGACCGGGAGACCGCCGTCGCACGCCAGCGGGAACGCTTCGGCGGCATCAAGGCCGGCTCGGCCTTCTTCGGCTGGCTCACCGCCACCGGAATGGCCGTGCTCCTGACCGCCTTGGTGGCAGCAGCCGGAACGGCCGTAGGCCTTGCCAGCAACACGGACGTCAACGAGGCCGTGAACCAGGCGGCCCAGAACACTGGAACGGTGGGGCTGGTAGGCATCATCGTCCTGCTGGTTATCCTGTTCCTGTCCTACTATTGCGGCGGCTACGTGGCCGGCCGGATGGCACGGTTCAACGGTGCCAAACAAGGCCTGATGGTGTGGATCTGGGCACTCATCGCGGCGATCCTGGTTGCCGTGCTGGGCATGGTGGCCGGCCAGCAGTTCAACGTCCTGGCCAGCCTGAACAGCTTCCCGCGGATCCCCATCAATGAGGGGCAGCTGACCACCACGAGCATCATCGCCGCCGTCGTGGTTGCCGCGGTAGCCCTGGTCGGCGCCGTGCTGGGCGGACTGGCGGGCATGCGGTTCCACCGCAAGGTGGACCGTGCGGGCTTCACTCCGGACAGCGAATACTACGACGACGACAAGTAGTCAGGCCCGGATGTCGCCGTCCACATACAGCCAGCGGCCGCCGTCCCGGACAAACCGGCTGGCCTCGTGGAGGACGCCGCGCTCCCTGCCGTGCCGGTAATGGGCCTTGAACTCGACCGTTCCCTCCGTGTCGAAGGGACCACCCCCGCTGGTGGACAGGATGTCCAGGCGCCGCCACTGCATCTCCGGGTCCAGCTGGAGGTCGCGGGGAGCCGTCGCCGGATGATGGGTGCGCAGCAGGTAGGCCTCGTCAAGAAGGGCAAAGGCTGAGTAGCGGGAGCGCATGAGCTGCTCCGCGGTTGCCGCCTCCGCATGGCCCGAGTGGAACCGTCCGCAGCAGTCCTGGTAGTGCTCCCCGGACAGGCACACGCAGTTGTCCTGCCCTTCAATGGTTGTCATACCCGGATGCTGTCATATCCGGTAACAGCTTTGCTACAACCCCCTGCCGCCAAGCCGGCCGGGCGGCACGGCGGAGCAAAAATCCGTATGGTGGAGAAGGAGCTTCGCCCACGGCCTGACGCGCCGGGTGCTGGTTCAGGATGACGGGAGAGAGGAGAGATGACGTGGAGCAACCGGACACTCTCGTCCTCAACCTGACTTTCCTCGGCACCGTGGGCATGGCGCTGATGATGTTTTTCGTTCTCTTCCTGCTCGGGGTTATCACCCTGGTCCTGGCGGGCCTGGGCCGGCTCGCCGCCGTCGTGCTGATGGCACTTTTCGGCAGGCGCCCCCTGGTCCGGTCCCGGGACACTGCAGGCAGCGCGGCTGGGTCCGCCACCCCCCGCCGGCTGTTGCGGGAACGGCTGGCCGCGTCGAAGCCGGACCGGCTGGCCAAGTCGCTCCGCACCGCCGTCGAACGCCACCCGAAGCTTGCCGCACGCCGCGAACCTCCGGTCCTTGCGGAGGACTGGGCCTCGGCCGTGGCCGACGCGGATGCCCGCGCGATCGCCAGGGCACGCGCCGCGGCACCGGAAATCAAGCTTTCAGTGCGCGACCTCCCCGACCCCGCCGTCCCCGCGGAGAAGGTGGTGGAAGTCGCCCCTTTGGTCGAATCCGCGCTGCACAACCATCGGCCGCCCCAGGAGCTGCCCCGCTCGTTCAAAAAACCGCAGCCGCCCCACCCGCTCGCACCGCTCGATACCGGCTCGCTGGTTTCCCTCTCCGCTCCGCAGGCCATCAAGGAACAGGCAGAGGAACAGAACGGAGCAAAGCCCTTACCCTGAGCAACCATCTGGGTTAGCGTGAACATATGGAATTCAGATACCTCGGTAACAGCGGCTTCAAAGTCTCGGAAATCACGTTCGGCAACTGGCTGACACACGGCTCGCAGGTGGAAAACGACGTTGCCACCCAGTGCGTGCGGGCGGCCCTCGACGCCGGCATCAGCACCTTCGACACGGCCGATGTCTACGCCAACACGGCAGCGGAAACGGTCTTGGGCGAGGCCCTGAAGGGCGAGCGCCGCGAATCCCTGGAAGTCTTCACCAAGGTCTTCGGCCCCACCGGCCCCAAGGGCAAGAACGACCTCGGCCTTTCCCGGAAGCACATCATGGAGTCCATCAACGGTTCGCTGCGCCGGCTGCAGACGGACTACGTGGACCTCTACCAGGCCCACAGGTTCGACTTCGAAACGCCGCTGGAAGAGACCATGCAGGCCTTCGCGGACATCGTCCGGCAGGGCAAGGCCCTCTACATCGGTGTCAGCGAATGGACCGCAGACCAGCTTCGTGAAGGCCACAAGCTGTCCAAGGAACTCGGCTTCCAGCTCATCTCCAACCAGCCGCAGTACTCCATGCTCTGGCGCGTCATCGAAGCCGAGGTCGTCCCGGCGTCGGAAGAGCTGGGCATCTCCCAGATCGTCTGGTCCCCGATGGCGCAGGGTGTCCTCAGCGGCAAATACCTGCCCGGCCAGCCAGCCCCCGAGGGCAGCCGCGCCACGGATGAAAAGGGCGGCGCCAAGATGATCGAACGCTGGATGCGCGACGACGTCCTGGCAGGGGTGCAGGAACTGAAACCCATCGCGCAGGAAGCCGGACTGTCCATGCCGCAGCTGGCGGTTGCGTGGGTGCTGCAGAACCCGAACGTGGCTTCCGCCATTGTCGGCGCGTCCCGGCCGGAGCAGATCGCGGACAGCGTGGGCGCGGCCGGCGTGAAGCTGGAAACGGAGGTCCTGAAGAAGATCGACGACGCCATCGGGTCACTCGCGGAGCGCGATCCCGCCCAAACCAAGTCGCCGGCAACCAGGGAAGCCTGAGTGGCGCTGCCCGGACTTGCCGTCACCGGAGCCACCGGCGGGCTGGGCGGGATGGTGGCGCGGCACGTAGCCGCGTCCGGTTCCGCCCAGCGCCTGCTGGTGCGGGACGCTGCCCGGGCCCCCGAACTTGAGGGGGCTTCGGCGGTCGTCTGCAGTTATGGGGACGGGCCCGCGGCCCGCCAGGCGTTGGACGGCGTGGAGGTCCTGTTCATGGTGTCCGCTGCTGAAGCCGAGGACCGGCTGCAGCAGCACTATGCGTTCGTGGACGCCGCCGCGGCAGCGGGCGTGGAGCATGTGGTGTACACGTCCTTCTACGGCGCCGCACCGGACGCCACCTTCACCCTCGCCCGGGACCACTACGCCACCGAGGAGCGCATCAAGGACTCGGGGATGGATTTCACGTTCCTCCGGGACAATTTCTATCTCGACTTCCTGCCGCTGCTGGCCGGAGAGGACGGCGTGATCCGGGGCCCGGCCGGGGACGGCGTGTTCTCCGGGGTGGCGCGGGAGGATGTCGCCCGCTGTGCCCACGCCGTACTGCGGGACCCGGCCGTGCATCAGGGGAAGACCTACAACCTGACCGGCCCCGAGGAACTGACCCTGGCCAGGGCTGCGGAGATCCTCACCACGGGGACCGGGCGGTCTGTCAGCTACCATCCTGAAACGGTCGAGGAAGCCTACGCATCACGGGCCTCCTACGGCGATCCGCAGTGGCAGCTGGATGCGTGGGTCAGCACCTACACGGCGATGGCCTCGGGCGAGATGGCCGGACTCTCCCCTGACGTGCACGGACTGACCGGCGATGACCCCATCAGCCTGGCGGAGTTCCTGACACGGCCCGTTTTATAGCGGTGGACAGGTGATGTCCGGGGCCGCTGTTTGTCCTGATCTACCTGGCGCTGGCACGCATTTGCCTCGAATCGCTGATCGCCGGGATCCGCACGGCCGAGAACACGACAGAACTGGTCCGGATGCAGGGCGGCCCGGCCCGCCGGCAGGCTGACAGCGGCCCCGCCGGCAGGTAGGGCGTTGACGGGTCTGCGGGGCCAGGCGTAAACCTGTGGCAGGGCACTATCCCAGTCCATAGACCAGAATCGCAGCGCCATGTCCTACACCGATCAGCAACCCACTGTCAGCGGCACGCCTACAACTCCACCGGCACCCCAAAGTCCCGCCGCCGGCACCACGCCGGCGGCGGGAGCGGCGGGCATTACGCCGGAGGAGCTGCAGCTCTCGGCCCGCAACCATTCCATGCCGCTGGAGGCGCTCCGGCGGGATGTAACGCCGCCGGGTCTCCATTATGTGCTGACCCATTTCGACATCCCGGACATCGATGGGGACTCCTGGCATCTGCGGATCAACGGAGCGGTGGAGGGTGCTTTGGAACTGAGCATGGCCGCGCTTCGCAGGGACCCGGCCATCACTGTCCCGGTCACCCTTGAATGCGCAGGAAACGGCCGCTCACTCCTGGACCCAAGGCCGCTTAGCCAACCCTGGGTGCTGGAGGCAGTGGGAACGGCGCACTGGACCGGCGTTCCCCTGGCTTACCTCCTGGGCAAAGCAGGCGTGCTGCCCAATGCCACGGAGGTGGTCTTTACCGGGACCGACGCGGGGGTACAGGGCGGCGTTGCCCAGAAGTACGCGCGGAGCCTGCCCATCCGGGAAGCGCTGCGTCCCGACGTCGTCCTTGCCTACGAAATGAACGGGGGCGAACTGCCGCCCCAGCACGGATACCCGCTGCGGCTGGTAGTCCCCGGGTGGTACGGGATGGCCAGCGTCAAGTGGCTCGAATCCATCGAGGTGGTCACGGCACCGTTCACCGGCTACCAGCAGCAGGTGGCCTACCGTTACCAGGATTCCGAGGACGACGCCGGGCGGCCGGTGTCCCGGATCCGCGTGCGTTCGCTGATGGTCCCGCCGGGAGTCCCCGACTTCTTCACCCGGCACCGGGTTCTCCGCCCCGGTCCGGTACTGCTTCAGGGCAGGGCGTGGTCCGGGGAAGGTGCAGTCACCGCCGTAGAGGTAGGAATCGACGGCACCTGGCTCCCCGCCCAACTGGACAAGCCGGCGGGTGGCTTCGCTTGGCGGAAATGGACACTGCCGTGGGTTGCCGAACCCGGGGAGCATGTCCTCGCCTGCCGCGCCACCGACATCACCGGCGCCACGCAGCCCCTCGAGCAGAACTGGAATTACCAAGGGATGGGCAACAACGTGGTGCAGCGCGTGAACGTGACGGTGGAAGGCAGCTGATCCGGCGCCGGGGCTATACTCGGTGCCAATCATGACGAGCCTTCCTTCCGCCCCCGCGAGCGTCCGAATCGATGCCTGGCTGTGGTCCATCCGCGCCTACAAGACCCGATCGGCCGCCACCGCCGCGTGCCGGGCCGGGCATGTGCGCCTGAACGGCAGCCCGTCGAAGGCATCGGCAACCCTCGTAACGGGTGATACCGTGACCGTCCGCATGCCGGGGTACGAGCGCATCCTCGAAGTGAGGCGCCTCATTGCCAAGCGCGTGGGGGCTGAGGCAGCGTCCAACTGCTTCACCGACCACACGCCGCCGCGTCCCCTTGCCCCGGCACTTGGACTGCCCCAGCGCGACCGGGGCACCGGCCGGCCAACCAAGAAGGATCGCCGCGAGATGGAGCGCCTCCGCGGCACGGTCTAAGCGCTGACAGCTTCAATCCCGCCCCTGGGTCGCAAAGTACGACGGCGGGTGGCTGGCTTTTGCGGGCCTGCCGTCTTCCTTGGGTGTTTGCCGGCGCCGTTTTCCACATAGGGGTTGGGGGTGGCTGCCATTGTCAGAGGGTGCTGGAAGACTTTGGTCATGGAAGCACTGGGGACGAGGCAATCAGGTGTGACGGCGGCGGCGAGTGGAACGCCGCAGCCTGCGGCCCTGGCTGTTGCTGCCGTTCCCACCCTTGCTGATGTCCTGGCCCTGCTTCGTTCCGTGCCGCTCGCCGCTGATGGTCCGGGCTTGATCGACCAGATCAGCGGGCTGGAGGACATCAAGTGCCTGGCTGGCGCGAAGCAGGCCGATGCCACCGTGGCCTTTGATCTTCAGCAGCGGCGGGAGCAGGCTGCGGCGGGAATGCCGGCCGATGAGCGGGGCGCCGGCGTGGCGGCGCAGATCGCGCTGGCCCGGCGGGAGTCCCCGGCGAAGGGTTCGCGGCTGCTGGGCCTGGCTAAGGCCCTGACCGGGATGCCGCACACGTTCGCCGCGTTCAGGAACGGCCGGTTGAATGAGTGGCGGACAACGCTGATCGTGAAGGAAACGATCTGCCTGTCTGTCGAGGACCGGGTCGGCGTGGACGAGGAGCTCGCCGCCGGCAGCGGAACCCTCACCGGCACCCTCGACGGCGCCGGTGACAAGGCCATCATCGCCGCGGTCCGTGCCGCGGCGTACCGGCGGGACCCCGCGTCCGTTGCCAAGCGGGCGGCCCGGGCCGTGGGTGAGCGGTGCGTGAGCCTGCGCCCGGCACCGGACACCATGACCTACCTGACCGCGCTGCTGCCGGTCGCGCAGGGCGTCGCCGCCTACGCGGCCCTGTCCCGGGACGCCGACACCGCCCGCTCGGCAGGCGATGACCGGTCCCGCGGGCAGGTCATGGCCGACACCTTGGTCGAACGCGTCACCGGCACCCCCGGCGGCGTGTCCGGGGTTGAGATCCAGCTCGTCATGACCGACCGCACCCTCCTCCAAGCCGATACCGAACCCGCACGCCTCCCCGGCTACGGTGTTGTTCCCGCAGCAACCGCCCGCGAACTCGCCCTCACCGGCAAGAGCGGCGGCGCAGGGGACGCCGTCACCCCGGAATTCAATGTCTTCCTCCGCCGGCTCTACACCGCCCCCGGCACCGGGGAACTGGTCGCGATGGACTCCAACGCCCGGCTCTTCCCGCCTGGCCTGAAACGCTTCCTCCAGATCAGGGACGACACGTGCCGCACCCCCTACTGCGACGCCCCGATCCGGCACCACGACCACATCGAATCCTGGCAAAACGGCGGCCCCACCACCGCAGTCAACGGCCAAGGCCTCTGCGAAGCCTGCAACCACACCAAAGAAACCCCCGGCTGGACCGCGAAGCCGGTTCCCGGGCCACGCCACACCGTCACAACCACCACCCCCACTGGCCACACCTACCAATCCACGGCACCACCCCTGCCGGGAACTGCCGCCCAACCTGTCCAACCCGTCCCACTTGTCCAACCCGGCCAGGCCGTCCATGTCCTCGGAAGGGTGGTGCCCCGGAGCGACAGCAGGCGCCGAAAGCTTTGGCAGCGCGCCAAGAGCAGAATGACCGGCGCCCCGGCCGGGATCCGCTAGGGGCGCGCGCCAGGAAAAGTGCTCCCACCAGCACTGATGCGGTGGAGACCGCCGGGATTAGGGGTGCCCCTAACATTGCCCCTGCCCACCCCTACCCCGGGGAGCGTAAAGTGGCATCGGACGCCTGATTCTGGACGCCTCGCTGCTTAGGGAGAGATCGTGACGATTGATTGGGACGAAAAAAAGGCCCTGCTACAGGAACCCAACATTGCCAAAGTGACGCAGCTTTGCGATGAACTGATGGAAAAGAAGCCCGGCTTCACGGTCCCGTATATCGACCCCGTCCACGACGAAGATGAGTGCAGGATTATCAGTCTCCACCCGAGCCCCGGCAAGGGCACCGAGTCCGGATTCGTCTCCCATAACAACGACGACGAAGCCGCCCGCCGCGCCACCCAGATCTACGAACTGGCCGAACTCGACCCCCGCTACGTGATGCCGTGGAACGCCTACCCGTGGGTCCGTGAAAGCGGCAGCCCGTCAGCGCTGAGCGTCCAGGAGAAGACGGACGGCCTCCGCCCCTTCCGCCAGTTCCTCAAGATCAACGCCCGCGTCTCGGCGATCATCGCCCACGGCACGGATGCATCCACCTTCCTGACACTTTTCGAAAAGACGTACCACTCGTCGCTGAAGAACGCCGGCATCAAGATCTACAAGGCAACCGCATTAGGGGGCAGGGCATTTGCCGTCTCCGAAGCAAAACAGGAAGAGCTCCTCGCCAAGAGCGTGGAAACCTACCGGGATGCCATGCAACGGGCCGGCATCCAGCACCTGTGAACCACGGCCAGGCGCCTGCGCTCCTGGCATAGCTGCTGGGAACATCCGCGTTATCCTTCGAACATCCGCCGGCGGTGCTTCAGCTCCTTCACCCATGCCCTGGTGACCATCTCGGGGAACGGTGAACCGCCGTCGTGGTTCCCTTTGGCGCCACTTACGACGGCGAAGGCCGTCCCTGCCTGAAGGTCGGCAAGCAAAGGTCCCGACGCGGCCAGGGCCAACTCGGCCACCTTCGCGGCGGTGCGCGCCGGAAGTCCCAGCCCGGCCGCCCAGCCCAGGAAGTGGCGGCGGGAGATGCCCGTCCGTTTGCCGTCAAGGGTCAGCGCCAGCGTCTTGTCGCCGTACACGACGGTGGAAGGGATGTCATACACCGGCGCGACGGTCCATTCCCCATGCGGCTGCTGCACCATGGACAGGTTTTTGGCGTGGAGGTCGCCGTTGCCGCTCAACCACGCGAAGGCTACCTGGATGGCGAGGTTCCGCAGGGCCGGCAGCGGCGCGGCACAATGATCCGCCAAAGCATGGCAGACCTGCCCATAGCCCACGTTGTACTTGCCCGCCGGGTAGAGCTTGAGCACCTGCGCGGCGTCTTCGACTGCCAGGCGCTGGACGTCGTCCGCTCCCCCACCCGGCAACGGAACCCTGTCGAAGCGCTCCACCAGCAGGCCCGGCCGCCCGGCCACATCCCGGATAAGCTCCACCCGGCTTAACGGGATCCGCAGTTTGGCCGCGTAACGGAACATCACCAGTTCGTTCTCCACCACGTGCGGAAATTCGGGGGCATTAAGTTTGAGGATGTACCGCCGCCCGGCCCTGGCAACGGGCACCGAAATCATTCCCGCGGACAACTTGTCCTGCACCCCGGCGAGCGCCACCGGGTCGATCAGGTCCGGATCACCGAGAAGCTGGTCGAAATCAACGGGTTGTTTCGGGTCCAGTTCCACTGCATGCTCGTCCGGCTCCAGCGGCTCTCCGTGCCCCACGATCTGCACATCGCCCACGGGATTTGCGCCGGCCGCGATGAGCAGGGAGAGGTCGTCGTCGGCGCTGGTCTTGATGGAGCGCCTCAGCGCGTTAAGGCGGCGGCCTTCCGGCAGCAGCCCGGTGAAGTAGGGCGGGGCCGCCCCCGCAGGAGAGAAGACAGGCTCGCCGGTCAGCGGCAGGGAGCTTGCGACGGCGGCTCCGTGGGCAGCTAGGTACGAGGGCAGGTAACTGAACTTCGTGCCGCCGTCGTGCCGCTCCAGCCGCGCGGCCAAAATGCCGGCTTTATAAATGTCCGCAACCCGGTGCCTCACGGGCCAGCCCCGTCCTGGCCGCCCGGGGGCCGCGCAAGGCGGGACGCCGGGCTGGCGCGACCGGTGATCTGCAGCTCAAGGCCGAGCGTCTCCAGCACGGCCACCAGCGAGTCGAGCTGGATGCTGGGCTTGCCCTGCTCCACGAACCGGACAAAGCGCTCAGAGACCCCTGCCATGTCCGCAAGGTCACGCTGGCTGAGGCGCAGGGAGGCCCGCCGCGCCCGAACTTCTGCTGCCAGCCGCTTGGGTAACTGGTCCATCTCCCTCAATACCACCCGCCTGTTAGGCACGAACGTGCCGATGGCTCTGCCAAACCACCCTATCGCCGTTAAAACCTGCCGTAAAGCACTTCGTTCGGCACGAACGTGCCGGAGACTAGCCAAGCTCAACGGACGTCAGGCCCGTCCCGAGCCCCTTCACAGGTTCCTTTCAGGCACGCAGGCGCATACTCAAGGTGAGTACCTCCCCGCGAAAGAACCACACGATGCCCTCACCAAGCCCCCGCCCTGCTGCTTCGGCCGGGCCAGCCATTCCGGAGGTCCGGATGGCCGCCCTTCCCCAGCTCCGGCACTGGATCGCGCTGCCCATGCTGGCCGCCGTCCTGATCGCCGCCGCCGGTTTGGCCCTGCGGTTCATCCCGGCCCTGACGGCCTCGGACATGGCCGTGGATGCCGAGCTGAGCCACGACCACACCCCGCCCCTGACCAGCCTTGCCCTCTTCATCAACGTGGTCTTCAGTCCGCCCGGCGGGGTGCTGATGATCGCGGCCCTCTGCCTGTACCTGCTGCTGGTGCGGCGAAGCCCCGTGAACGCCGTTGCCACAGGCATGGTGGCGGCCGGGGGCTGGGTCAGCAGCGAGCTGTTCAAGGTGGTGGTGGCCCGGCACCGGCCGGATTCCACCGCCCTGTTCAACCCGCTGATCCCCGAGCCCGGCACCGACAGCTTCCCCAGCGGCCATACAGCGCTGGCCGCTGCCCTCGCCATCGCCATCTTCCTGCTGGCCCGCGGCACGAGGTGGCAGCGCCCCGCCGCCGTCCTGGGCGTTCTCCTGGTGGTGGCGGTGGCACTCTCCCGCGTCTACCTGGGGGTGCACTACCCCACCGACGTCGTGGCGTCCTTCCTCACGGCAGCAACCGGAGCAGCGTTCGTTACCGGCCTCTGGAACCGGTTCGGCCTGGCCATTCTCAGCCGGATCCCGTTCCTGGCAAAGCTTGGTCCCGTCCCGGCGCCGCAGGCTTAAACGCGGCGCCGCAGGCTTAAACTTGCTGCCATGACGGCCTTCATCGATGGCCTCCTGAACGTCAGCCCCCTGGTGGCGTACATCGCAGTCTTCTGCCTGGTGTTCGCCGAAGACGCCTTGTTTGTCGGCTTCGTCATCCCGGGCGAAACGGCAGCGGTGCTGGGTGGCGTGGTGGCCAGCCGCGGTGAAGTGCAGCTCCTTCCCATGATGGCCCTGGTGGTCACCGCAGCCATCGTCGGGGACAGCGCCGGATATGAGGTGGGAAAACATCTGGGCCAGCGCATCATCAACTCCCGGCCGCTCGCCCGCCACCAGGAACGCCTGGAAAATGCGCAGGACTTCCTGCGCCGCAAAGGAGGTTCCGCCGTCTTCCTGGGCCGCTTCACCGCGTTCTTCCGCGCCGTCATGCCCGCACTGGCCGGCACGTCGCGCATGCCCTACGGCCGGTTCCTCGCCTTCAACGCCGCCGGCGGCCTGGCCTGGGGCGCCGGTTTTGTCCTGCTGGGCTTCGTGGCGGGCAACTCCTATGAAGCCGTCGCCCAGGCAGCAGGCCGGGATATCGCCGTCGTGATCGCCGTGCTGGCAGTGGCGGCACTCATCACCTGGCACTTCCGTTCCCGACGGCGTCGACAGCGCCGGGCCGCGGCCAGCCAGCCGAAGAGGTAGGAAAGTTTGACAGACACTGTGACCGGTGCCATATTTAAAGCGTGAACCTGTCAGACAGCCGGACAGCAGGACAGCCTGCAGCCCGCCCCCTCGCCCGGCTGAGTGCCGCCGAGGCGGTGTTCAACGCTATCCGGACAGACATTGAGTCAGGGGCTATCCCGGTCGGCAGCAAGCTCAGCTCCGAGGCCGTCCTCTCGCAGGAGTACGGCGTGAGCCGTTCGGTGATCCGGGAAGCCCTGCGCTCCTGCACCGCGTTGGGACTGACGGTCACCAGGACGGGGAAGGGCACCTTTGTGGTTGCCAGCAAGGTGGCCAACGACCTGACCCTGGGACAGTACTCGGCGCGCGACCTCACCGAAGCCCGGCCACACATTGAGGTCCCCGCCGCCGGGCTGGCCGCGCAGCGGCGCACCCCGGAGGAGCTGGAAACCCTCCGCGACGTCGTGGCCGCTATGTCCGCCGAGACAGACCCCGAATCATGGGTGGCCATGGATTCGACCTTCCACGCCACGATCGCCCGCGCCAGCGGCAACAAGGTCTTTGCCAGCGTTGTGGCAGACATCCGTGACGCCCTGGCCCACCAGTCCGAGACTCTGAACATGGTGGCGGACCGGCAGCACGCCTCAGACATCGAACATCAGGAAATCCTTGCCGCCATCGAGGCGGGCTCCGCGGAGGACGCCCGCACTGCCATGGCCCGGCACCTGGAAGCCGTGGGCGTGGCCCTGGATTCCATCCTCAACAACTGACGAACCACGATCCATCCACCATCCCAAGGACGCCATGCCCTCCCCTGCGTTTTCCGCTGCCCCCACTGCTGATCCGGCCGTACTGGCCCTGCCGCAGCACACACCCTTGGTGGCCGCCGTCCGCGACGGTCTGGTGGAGAGCGTCCACTACGGTTCCGCCATCGCCCTCGGCCCTGACGGGACTGCAGCAGCCACGGCCGGCGACCCGCAAGCGCCGTTCTACCCCCGCTCTTCGCTGAAGCCGTTGCAGGCCGTCGCCATGGTCCGTGCCGGACTGAAGCTTCCGGCCGACCTCCTGGCACTCGCCGCCGCCAGCCACTCCGGCGCGGCGGCGCACCGCGACGGCGCACTGCGCATCCTCGAACTGCACGGGCTCGCCGCCTCAGACCTCGGCAACAGCACGGACCTCCCCTATGGCGTCGAAGAGCGCGAGGACTGGCTGCGCAGCGGCGGCAGCGCAACGCAAATCACCCAGAACTGCTCCGGCAAGCACGCCGCCATGGTGGCCACCTGCGCCGTCAACGGCTGGCCCGTGCAGGGCTACCTGGACCCGTCCCACCCGCTGCAGCAGCTCGTGGCACGCACCGTTATCGAGCTGACCGGCGAACAGCCGGCAGCCCTGAGCACCGACGGCTGCGGTACGCCCCTGTTCGCGCTGACCCTGCACGGCATGGCCCGCGCGTTCGGCCGGATCGCCCGTGCCGCCGCCTCGGATGCTCAGAACGACGGCGGCAGCCCGGAAGCCGCCGTCGGCCTCGCCATGCAGCGGCACCCGGAGATGGTGGCCGGCGACGGCCGCGACGTCACCGGTCTGATGCGCCTGCTGCCCGGCTCCGTGGCCAAGGACGGCTTCGAGGGCGTCCAGCTGGTGGGCCTGGCCGACGGCAGCGCCGTGGCTGTGAAGATTTCCGACGGCGGCGACCGCGCCCGGATGCCGGCCACCGTGCGCCTGCTCGAAGCCCTCGGCCAAGACCCCGACGAACTGGCCGGCATCGCCACCGCCCCCGTGCTGGGCGGAGGCCATGAGGTGGGCCGGTTGCAGGCCACCGACTTCCTGAACCACAACACCCTGTCCGCACCCGTCAACGAAGCCCTGTAAGGACACCATGACCACCATCGAAACAGCTGTACCCGCACAGGTCCGCTCAGAGCATGACCTGCTCGGCGACCGCGACGTACCGGCACACGCCTACTGGGGCGTGCACACCCTCCGCGCCGTCGAGAACTTCCCCATTACCGGGCAGAAGCTGTCCTCCAACATGCACCTGGTCCGGGGCCTGGCCGCCGTGAAGCTGGCCGCCGCCCGCACCAACCGCGAGCTCGGCCTGCTGGACGCCGAACGCGCCGATGCCATCGAACAGGCATGCCACGACGTGCTCGCCGGCCGCCTGGCCGACCAGTTCGTGGTGGACGTCGTCCAGGGCGGCGCCGGGACGTCGTCGAACATGAACGCGAACGAGGTCATCGCCAACCGGGCGCTGGAAATCCTGGGCCACCCCAAGGGCGACTACGCGCGGCTGCACCCCAACGACCACGTCAACCTCAGCCAGTCCACCAACGACGTGTACCCCACGGCAGTGAAGTTGGGCACGATCTTCGCCGCCCGGGAACTGCTGGCAGCCCTCGAAGAACTCGAGGACGCCTGCGCCGCCAAGGCCATGGAATTCCGCACCGTGGTGAAGATGGGCCGCACCCAGCTGCAGGACGCCGTCCCCATGACGCTGGGCCAGGAGTTCGGCAGCTACGCCGTCACCATCGGCGAGGACCGGCTCCGCCTGGCGGAGGCTGAGCTGCTGATCCACGAGATCAACCTCGGCGCCACAGCGATCGGCACCGGACTGAACGCCCCGGCCGGCTACGCCGAAACAGCCTGCCGGCACCTGGCGGAGGTCACCGGGCTGCCCCTCGTGACCGCCGTCGACCTCATCGAAGCCACCCAGGACGTTGGAGCGTTCGTGCACCTGTCCGGCGTGCTGAAGCGCGTTGCGGTCAAGCTCTCCAAGATCTGCAACGACCTCCGCCTGCTCTCCTCAGGTCCGCGCGCCGGCTTCGGCGAAATCAACCTGCCCGCGGTCCAGTCCGGGTCCTCCATCATGCCCGGCAAGATCAACCCGGTGATCCCGGAAGTGGTCTCCCAGGTGGCCTACGAAGTCATCGGCAACGACGTCACCATCACCATGGCCGCCGAAGCGGGCCAGCTGCAGCTCAACGCCTTCGAACCGATCATCGTCCACAGCCTCCACAAGAGCATCTCCCACCTGGAGGCAGCCTGCCGCACCCTGACGGCGCGCTGCATCCGGGGAATCACCGCCAACACCGAACACCTGCGCCGCACCGTGGAGCAGTCCATCGGCCTGGTGACCGCACTGAATCCCCACCTCGGCTACGCCACCGCCACTGCCATCGCGCAGGAAGCACTTGCCACCGGCAAGGGCGTGGCGGAACTGGTCCTGGAACACGGGCTCCTCACCGGTGCCCAACTCCAGGAACTCCTGAGCCCCGAACGCCTGGCCAACCTCAGCAAATAATCCCCACCCGCCCCCTAGCCTCGCAAGCTCGGCCAGGGAACCCGGCGGGCGTGGGCCCACCGTTGTAAGGACACCCCCCAATGACAAACACTCCCCTTCCAGACCACGTTATTGACGGTGGTCACGCGCACGCGTCCGAGACCTCCCTGCACGCCGAGGACAAGGGCTACCACAAGAACCTCAAGCCCCGGCAGATCCAGATGATCGCCATCGGCGGCGCGATCGGCACCGGCCTGTTCCTCGGCGCCGGCGGCCGGCTCAATGCAGCCGGCCCGTCCCTGGTCATCGCGTACGCGGTGTGCGGTTTCTTCGCGTTCCTGATCCTCCGCGCCCTGGGCGAACTGGTGCTGCACCGGCCATCCTCGGGCTCCTTCGTCTCCTACGCCCGCGAATTCTTCGGCGAAAAAGCCGCGTTCGTCTCCGGCTGGTTCTACTGGATCAACTGGGCCACCACCACCATCGTGGACATCACCGCGGCCGCCCTCTACATGCACTTCTTCGGCAACTACATCCCCTGGATGGCCGATGTCCCGCAGTGGGTCTGGGCACTGACAGCCCTCGTCGTCGTCCTGTGCCTGAACTTGGTCTCCGTGAAGGTCTTCGGCGAGATGGAATTCTGGTTCGCCCTGATCAAGGTCGCTGCCCTGGTCGCATTCCTCATCATCGGCACCTACTTCGTCATCTTCGGCACCCCCGTGGACGGCCAGCAGGTGGGCATCAGCCTCCTGTCCGATAACGGCGGGATCTTCCCCAACGGACTGCTGCCGATGATCATCCTCATGCAGGGCGTCCTGTTCGCCTACGCCTCCATCGAACTGGTGGGCACCGCCGCGGGCGAAACCGAAAACCCCGAAAAGATCATGCCCAAGGCCATCAACTCCGTGGTCTTCCGCATCGCCGTGTTCTACGTCGGCTCCGTGATCCTGCTCGCCCTGCTGCTGCCGTTCACGTCCTACCAGAAGGGCGTCAGCCCCTTCGTGACGTTCTTCGGCTCCATCGGCGTCCAAGGCGTGGACGTCATCATGAACCTCGTGGTCCTCACCGCCGCCCTGTCGTCCCTGAACGCCGGCCTCTACTCCACCGGCCGGATCCTGCGCTCCATGTCCGTCAACGGCTCGGCCCCCAAGTTCGCCTCCCGCATGAACAAGGCAGGCGTGCCCTACGGCGGCATCGCCATCACCGCCGTCGTCTCCCTGCTGGGCGTCCCGCTGAACTACCTCGTCCCGGCCGAGGCGTTCGAAATCGTCCTCAACATCGCCTCCGTCGGCATCATCATGACCTGGGCCACGATTGTGCTGTGCCAGATCCAGCTCAAGCGCTGGGCTGACAAGGGCTGGGTGGAGCGCCCCTCGTTCCGCATGTTCGGCGCCCCCTACACCGGCTACCTCTCCCTGCTCTTCCTCGTCGGCGTGCTGGTCATGGTCTTCATCGATTCACCGCTCACCATGCTCGTGACGGCCATCGCGTCGGTCCTGATGGTGGCCGGCTGGTACGCCTGCCGGACCCGGATCCGCGAAATCGCCGAAACCCGCGAAGGCTTCACCGGAATGTCACCCGTGGTCGCCAACGCGCCGGCCGAGACCTTCAAGAAGTAACTGCCTTAAACGTCCGACGGCGGCACCCGGGTTCTGGAACAAACCAGCCCAGGTGCCGCCGTCGGGGTTTAACGGCGGTTTTCTCCGGTCACTTTGCCGGTTTCACCACCATGGCCGATCCGCCGCCGCGCCTGACCGGTTCCGCGGCCGCCAGGACCTGACCGTCCTTCAGGAATTCGATGGCGGTGGCCGCTCCGATTTCCGAGGCGGACGAGAACGAATCGCCGGAAGGCGTGAACTCGTGGCCGAAGCGCGAGGTCAGTGCGGCCCCGTACTTGTCAATGAAGGCCGGTTCGGCGGTCACCTTCGCGGTGTTCCGCTGTGCTGCGCGGGGTGCCGCGATGGCGTCCGGGATGCTCATGCCCAGGTCGATGCGGTTCACCAGCGTCTGCAGGACGGTGGTGATGATAGTGGAGCCACCCGGGGAACCCAGGGCCAGGAACGGCTTGTCGTCCTTCAGCAGGATCGTGGGGGACATGGACGAACGCGGTCGCTTGCCGGGCTCGATCCGGTTGGGGTCGGTCGCGCTGTAGACGGTGGAGAAGTCGGTCAGCTCGTTGTTGAGCAGGAACCCGCGGCCGGGAACAACAATGCCGGAGCCGCCCGTCTGCTCGATGGTCAGCGTGTATTCCACCACGTTGCCCCACTTGTCGGAGACAGTCATGTTGGTGGTGGAGATGTTCTCCGTGTCCTTCTCGTCCGGGAGCGCGGCGGGATCCACCGGGCAGGTGCCGTCATACGACTTCACGTCACCGGCCGCCACGGGCTTCGTCGCTGCGTGTGCGGGATCGAGCTCGCAGGCACGCTCCTTGCCGAAGATGGGATCCGTCAGGGCCTTGGTGGGAACATCCACGAAGGCGGGGTCGCCAACATACGCGGCCCTGTCCGCGAAGGCCAGGGCGCTGGCCTCGAGGTAGTGGTGAAGGACGGCAGGCTTGTCCTTCTTCAGGTCCGGCAGGTCGAACACGTCCAGGATGTTCAGCGACTCACCCACAGTGGTGCCGCCGCTGCTGGAGGGTGCCATGCCGTAGACGTCATAGCCGCGGTAGTTCACGTGGGTTGGCTTCTGGTCCAGGGCCTTGTAGTTGGCAAGGTCCTTCGCCGTCATGGAACCCACCGGAACGGGGAGTTTGGTGTCCGGGGACTTCGGGGGCGCCTGGACAGTCTTGGCGATCTCTTCGGCGAGCGGACCTGTGTAGAAAGCGTCCATGCCCTTACGCGCCAGCAGGCGGTAAGTGTCCGCCAGGTCGTGGTTCTTGAACACCGAGCCCACCTCCGGGAGCTGTCCGCCCGGGAGATAGAGGTCCTTGGTGGAAGTGAACGCCTCGAAGCGGACCTGATTGTCCTTGGTCTGGCTGCGGAAGGTATCGTCCACCACGAAGCCGCGGTCGGCCACCTTGATGGCGGGTTTCAGCGCGTCCCCGAGGCTGATGCTGCCCCAGCGCTCCAGGGCGCGTTCCCAGGTTGCAGGCGTTCCCGGGACCCCCACCGAAACGCCGCTCGTCACCAGCTCCGGCGTGAAGTTGTAGGCCTTGCCCGTGGCGGGATCGATGAAGGCATCGTGCGAGATGCCCGCGGGCGCCGTCTCCCGGCCGTCGATGGTGCTGACCTTGCGGGACTTTGCGTCGTAGTAGACGAAGTAGCCGCCCCCGCCGATGCCGGCGGAGTACGGCTCGGTCACCCCCAAAGTGGCTGCGGCGGCGACGGCAGCGTCCACCGCGTTCCCGCCCTTGCGCAGGACGTCGATGGCTGCCGCTGAAGCTTCCGGGTCCACGGTGCTGACGGCGCCGCCGTAGCCGGTGGCGGTGGGATCCTTGTCGGTTTGCCGTTCATCGGCAAAGGCCGGGCTGATGGCCCCGGTGGTCACGCTCACCGTCAATGCGGCGGTCAGAGCTGCGAGCCGGCGTCCGAAATGTGGCATGGTGGCTCCTAAGTGGGGTTGAGTGATGTGGGTCACGCTACTCTTCAGGGGAGACACACTCAACGGCCGGCGGTACCCTCCGCGGGAAGGGGTAGACCATGTCAGGATCGAAGCTAGCGGTGGTAGGGGCGGGAAGCGTCGGAACATCCCTTGCGTACGCGGCCCTGATCCGCGGCTCGGCCAGCAATATCGCGTTGTTCGACGTCAACGCGCCAAAGGCCGAGGCCGAGGCGCTCGATCTTGCCCACGGCAGCCAGTTCGCGGCAGCCTCCGCCTCGGTCACCGGCGGCGGGGACATCGCTGTAACGGAGGGGGCCGACGTCGTCGTCATTACGGCAGGTGCCAAGCAAAACCCCGGCCAGAGCCGCCTGGACCTGGCCGGCACCAATGTCCGCATCCTGGAGCAGCTGATGCCACAGCTGCTGGAGCAGGCACCCAATGCCGTCTATGTCCTGGTGACCAACCCCTGCGACGTCCTCACCGTGGCCGCGCAGCGCATTTCAGGGCTGCCCACCGAACGGATCTTCTCCTCGGGCACGGTCCTGGACACCTCCCGGCTGCGGTGGCTGCTCGCCCGGCGCGCAGGCGTGTCCGTGGCAAGCGTCCACGCCAGCATGGTGGGCGAGCACGGCGATACCGAGTTCCCGCTGTGGTCCGGCGCCACGATCGGACCCGTCCCAATCCGCGAATGGACGGACGGTGGTGAACGGATCTTCACACCCGGCTACCTCGCCGAAGCTGCACGGGATGTCACGCAGGCCGCGTACAAGGTCATCGCCGGCAAGGGCGCCACGAACTACGCGATCGGGCTCTCCGGTGCCAGGATCGTGGAGGCGCTCCTCCGCGACGACAACGCTGTCCTGCCCGTCTCCACGGTTCTGTCAGGGCAGTACGGGATTTCGGGCGTGGCGCTGTCCCTTCCCAGCATCGTGGGCCGCGGGGGCGTGCGCCGGGTCCTGGACACACCCATGGACCCCGGTGAACAGGCGGCACTGCAGCATTCCGCCGACACGCTGCGGAACACCATGGCCACGCTGGGGCTTTGAACGCGCGTCATGCAACGCCGCCGCAACCATGTCCGGCGGCGGTTCGCATATGCTCACCAACAGAAGCTGTGCCGGCTCAATGAGGAACCAACAGGAGTAAACGCATGACCAACTGGCGGATCAGGGACTTCCACCCGGCAGACCTGGACGGGATCCTGCACCTGTGGGAGACCCTCAAGGCGAACAATGTGGAACCGGTCTATGCCCTCTCCGAGGTGCTCGCGTCCTGCGAAAAGGACCACGCGGTGGTAGCGGTGCTGGGCGAGCAGGTGGTGGGCGCCGCCGTCGGCCGTGCTGCCCATGACCAAGGCTGGATCGTCTTCCTGGCCACCCTCCCTGAGTACCGGGGCCGCGGGATCGGCACCTCACTGCTCGCCGCCGTCGAAAACCGCATGGCACCGCACGGGCTGAACAAGCTCTCCGCCCTGATGCCGGAATCGGAGACGCGGGTGGAGGCATTCCTGGGCCGGGGTTTCGCCTTGAAGAAGAACCTGCGGTACTTCGAACGCACCATTCCCGTGCAGCGCCAGGAGCTTGGCGCCCTGGGCCAGCTGGGGGGCAGGGTCCTCGCCCGCGACCTATGGGAGAACGTCGCCGGGATGCGCCGGGAAAAGGAACTGCTGGAGCGGCGCCTGGTGCTTCCCCTCGCCGAGGCGGACCTCGCGGACGAATTCGGCGTGGTGCCGCCGCGCGCCGTCGTCCTTTTCGGACCCCCGGGCACCGGCAAGACCACCTTTGCCAAAGCGATCGCCTCCCGCCTGGAGTGGCCGTTCGTGGAGGTGTTCCCGTCCCGGCTGGCGGCCGATCCGCAGGGCCTGGCCGGGGCGCTGCGCGAGACCTTCCTGGAAATCGCCGAACTGGAACACGCGGTGGTGTTCATCGACGAGGTGGAGGAAATCGCCTCCCAGCGCGCGGGGGACCCGCCGTCGCCGCTGCAGGGGGTCACCAACGAGCTGCTGAAGATCATCCCGGCGTTCCGCGAGCAACCGGGCCGGCTGCTCGTGTGCGCCACGAACTTCATCCGTGCCCTGGATTCGGCGTTCCTGCGCCATGGCCGGTTCGACTACGTGATCCCGATCGGACTGCCCGACCGGCAGGCGCGGGAGGCGATGTGGCAGCGCTTCATTCCCGCACCGGTGGTGGATGACGTGGATGTGGAACTGCTGGTGGAACGCACGGAGGGCTTCTCCCCGGCGGACATTGAGTACGCGGCCCGCAGCGCCTCCCAGCGGGCGTTGGAGAAAGCAGTGTACGACGACGGCGGGCTGGCCTCCGGAGGTGAGGTTTCCGTTCGGGAGGCCGTGCGGAAGGGGCCCTCCACCCAGGATTACCTGGATGCTATCGGGGACACCCGGACCACGGTGAGCGAACAGGTCCACCAGGACTTCCTCGAAGACATCGACGCCTTGGGACGGGTGTAGCCGCCGGGCGTGGCGGGACTTTCGCCCCTTTGCCGGCCGCCGGGTGGGCAGCAGAGTGGTGCCCATGGCAAGAATCCTGATTCCCTATGGCACCTCGGAGGGCCAGACGGCCCGCATCTCCGACTACATCGCAGACGTCCTGCGCGCCCACGGACATGAGGCCGAGACCCTGGACCTCAAGCACGCGGAGCATAATCTGCCCGAAGGCTATGACGCGGTCATCGTCGGTGCGTCCATCCACGCGGGGAAACACGAGGGATATGTGGGCGACTTCGTGCGCCGGAACAGGACCGCGCTCGGGAACCTTCCCGCCGCACTGTTTTCCGTCAGCCTCTCAGCCCACGCGGACCCTGATGAGGCTGAGAAGTATGTGGCGGAATTCGAAGACGCCACAGGCTGGCACCCGTCGAAAGTGGCGGTGTTCGGCGGTGCCTTGCTGTACACCCAGTACGGTTTCCTCAAGCGCATGATGATGAAGAAGATCGTCGGCAGCCAGGGCAGCACCGATACCGACACGGGCCGGGACTACATCTACACCGAGTGGGACGGGGTGCGGCGGTTCGCCGAGGAGTTCGTTGCACAGTTCGGGGGAAAGGCGCAGTTCGGGCGGAAACCGGCGGCCAAGTAGGTCCCCCTGACCGGGCTGCATCAGGTGCTGGTCGGTGCCGGCCGCATCACCACGGGCGGTGTCCACACCCAGGGCGCCCTCGGGAGGCTCGCAGGGTCAAACGCCTTCAGGGCGTGCTCCAGGCTCCCGGGGGGCAGGCCCAGGGATGCGAGCAGCCGGTCCCGAACCTCCTCCGCCGGAACCCCCGTCCGCGCGAGGTCGGCCAGCGTCACCGCGCCGTCGCGCTTGGCCAGCCGTACGCCGTCGTGGTTGACCACCAGGGGCACGTGAACGTATTCCGGAACGGGAATACTCAAGAGGGACGCGAGGTAGGCCTGGCGCGGCGTGGACGGTAGCAGGTCGTCGCCGCGGACCACTTGGTCTATGCCTTGCGCGGCATCATCCACCACCACGGCGAGGTTGTAGGCGGTCACGCCGTCGTTGCGCCGCAGCACGAAGTCGTCCACCACGCCCGTGAAGCCACCGTGGAGGACGTCGTGCACGGTGAATTCCGCAACGTGGGCGCGCAGGCGGAGTGCGGCGGGCCTCGTGGAGCGCTTGAATTCCAGTTCGGCGGGTTCGAGGTCGCGGCAGGTTCCGGGGTAGGCGCCCTGCGGGGCGTGAGGCGCCGACGCCGCCTCCTGGATCTCCCGCCGCGTGCAGAAGCATTCATAGGTGAGTCCGGCTTCTTCCAGCCGGGCGATAGCCGCTGCATAGAGCTGGCCGCGGTCCGTCTGGCGGACAGCCTCACCGTCCCAAGTCACGCCAATTGCCTGCAGGTCGCGAAGCTGCTCCGCCTCCGCCCCGGCGCGTGCACGGTCCAGGTCCTCCACCCGCAGCAGGAACTTCCGGCCCGTGGAGCGTGCGAAGAGCCAGGCGAGGATGGCGGTGCGAAGGTTCCCAACGTGCAGTTCGCCCGAGGGGCTGGGGGCGAAGCGGCCGGCGGAGGTCATGAATCCACCTTAGGCGGAACAACACAAGAGCCCCTCAGCTACCGATGACTCCGGAAAATGCCGACGTCGGTAGCTCAGGGGCTCTTGCCGTGTGGTGCGGAATGACAATGCGTGAACAAGAGTCAATCAGCGGCGGCATCCTTGCGGGAAGCCTGTTCGAGGGACCGGGTGGTGTGCCGGGGCTCCTGTAGCCTGCGGGAGCCGGCGGTAGCCTGCATCCCTTGTTGCCAATATTTGAGCAGTACTTCTACAGTTGGTGCAACCGAGCCCTGTCCAACTGGTCAATCTGGCTGGTTGGAGCGCCCGTTGACGACAGGAACTGATCATTTTGCAGGTACTCGACCCGACCGACAAGCGCATCCTCGCAGCGCTGGACGACGATCCCCGCATGCCCATCATGGTGCTGGCGCAGAAGCTGGGCCTGGCCCGCGGAACCGTGCAGTCGCGCCTGGAGCGCATGGCGTCGTCGGGCGCCCTGCGGGCCAACAGCAGCCGGGTGGTCCCGGCAGCGCTGGGACGCGGCGTGGCCGCAGCGGTGAGTGCAGAGTTGGACCAGAGCCACCTCAACGAGGCCATCGCCGCACTGCGCGAGATCCCCGAAGTCCTGGAATGCCATGCCCCGGCGGGGGACACCGACCTGCTGATCCGCGTGGTGGCCACCAGCCCGGACGACCTGTACCGGGTGTCCGAGGAGATCCGGCTGTGCCCGGGCATCGTGCGCACGTCCACCAGCATGTTTTTGCGCGAAGTCATTCCCTACCGCACCACCGGCCTGCTCAGCGACGGCGCGGACCGGGCCGGTTCTGGATAGCTCTCCCCATCGTCGAAGCCGGCGGTCCCGGCTAGGCTGGCACGGGAGATCCTAACGGGGGGAAAACACATGGCGGGGAACTTTTACGGCGGGGACGTGGCGCAGCTCCGGCAGCTCGCCAAGGAGCTGACCGGCAGCGCCAACCGGCTGAACGCCTTGGGCCAGCAGCTCAGCAGCAGCATCAGTTCCGGGCTGTGGAAAGGGCGCGACGCCGAACGCTTCCGCAGCGAGTGGACTTCTTCACACGTCAGGCTGCTGAGGTCGGCCACGGCAGGGCTCGAATCGGCGTCCAAGGCGCTGTTGGCCAACGCGGACGAACAGGAGAAGGCCAGCTCGCCAGGTTCGGGGGGCGGCGCCGGCGGGTCGGGAGGACCAGGTGGGTCGGGAGGATCGGGCTCCGGCGGCACGGCCCAGGACCTCACCGACACCCTGGCCGGAATGACACCGGCAGAACGCCTCCAGTACCTGCAAAGCGACGAGTTCAAGCAGTGGGCACTGGCCCATCCCGACGCCGCCAAGGCTGCCATGGATGCGGCCGCCGACTCAGGGCTTATCGAAAAGAAGTCGCCCGCCTACGCGGATTTCCTTGGCTTGTACTGGAACAACCAGGCCATGCAGCAGATGGGAATCGACCCTTCGGACTGGGACACCGCCAAGGGCACGGAATACAACTGGGACACCATCCGGAGCGTCTACGATTTCTACGGCCAGGCCTATCTCGCCAATCCGGACCTGCAGTGGGCCGGCATGGCCAACATGATCGGCCCGTCCTTCGCGGGTGGATTCCGGGACATGGCCATGCTCCGCGACCTGGCGCAACAGATCACGGACGCCCCTGCCTCGGACATACCCCTGCCGGTCCTGGACCAGCTGGAGCAGCTCGCCGGCATGACGGACCAGGAGATCCGCTTCTACGAAACCAGCATGCTGGACATGAACAAGGAGATCTTCCTTGACCAGGCACGCCAGCACCAGGCCTACCTCAACGGCGGCATCGACGAGATCAATCGCCTCCGCGACTCCGGCGCCATCGATCCGGACACCGCCCGGGCGTGGGCTGACATCGACTCCGGCGACCCCGCCCGTGTGCAGGAGGGAAACACCGTGCTGCTGTACCGCGAGCAGAACGACATCATCGCGGACGATTACGACACCATGCGCAGCCATCCCGGCGGTGAAGCCGTTACCTACATGGTGACGCTCGCCGGCGAGCCCTCCATCCCCGGGGCGAAGAGCTACCCGGAGGTGTTCCCGTTCAGCTTCAGCGTCGAAAGCCCCGGCCCGGAGAACATCCCCTTCACCTCATGGGACAACCCCGCCCAGTTCCGCACCGACTTCACCACGGGCTTCCCCGACGGCAACATCGCCAATGCAGACCAGCGCTGGGAGCTGATCCGGCAGGACACGCTTCCGGCCTACCAGCACCTGCTGGCCACCGATCCGGACCGCGCCGCACAGATCATCGGCTCGGGCTTCGACGGCCGGGTGGACCAGTACCGGCCCACCAACAACATTCCGCAGATCATGGACCGCTTCCTGGACGGGTTCGACGCGGAGGTCCACCAGTGACCCTGCCGCCTGCAGTCCTTGCCCTTCTTGCAGCCCTTGCCCTGGCGGGCTGCACGCCTGCCGCCCCACCACCCGCCAGCCCGTCAGCCACCCCACCTTCCGCAGGGAGCACCGTGAAAACTTCAGAATTCTCCACCCTCGATGCCGCCGGCGTGGACGCCATCCGGGACAGCATGACCGCGCGCCTGGACATGCGGTCCGGCACGCTGCAGAAGGCGGCCGTCAGGTTGACCGACGACAGCTTCGGTCCCGAAATCAACACGCGGGACACGGGGAAGATTTCGCTGACCATCGCCGGCCCGTCCGGCGAGATCTCTGCCGAAACGGACCGGATCCGCTTCAACACCACGCAGTCGCGGCCGGACTTCCGCGAGGTGACCTACTTCCTCACGGCCTCTTCACTGGAGGAGTACGTCGGCCTCATCAGGGACGGCGTGGCGAAGTACGGCATCGACCGGGAATCGGCCGAGGAATGGATCAGCAGCGCCCAAGGCAACCCTGGCACCAGGAGCGACTTTTCCATCACCTCCGGCACCAGCACGGGCCTCGAGGTGAATTACGACCTTCGGTATGACGGCAGCAAGGACACCCAGGTCATTATCGTGCACGTCCACCCGCTGGCGTAGCCGCCCGCCGCTGCCTGGCTGCTGTACCTAAACCGGCGGGCCGGCGTTGGACTTCAGGTTCTTCATCACCAGGGTTGACGTCAGGCGCTCCACCCCGGGCAGGGATGTCAGCTCCGTGTCGTAGAAGCGCTGGTACGCCGGCAGGTCCTCTGCAATGACCTTCAACAGGTAGTCCGGCGATCCGAACAGCCGCTGCGCCTCCACGATGTTCGGGTTCTCCGCAACGCGGTTCTCGAAGATCTCCATCGTGGGCCGGTCCACCTGCCGGAGCGTGACAAACACAATCGCCTCGAACCCCAGGCCGACGGCGGCAGGATCGACGTCCGCCCTGTACCCCCGGATCACGCCCGACTGTTCCAGGTCGCGCAGGCGGCGGTGGCACGGCGCCACGGTCAGGCCCACCTTCCCGGCAAGCGCGGTGGCAGTCATCCGGCCATCCTCCTGCAGGTGCCGCAAAATATTCCTGTCGATTGCGTCAATCACGCAATAAACATACTGCCTGGGCGGTGGGGCGGGCGAAAAAAGGACAGCACTTTTGGCGGCATTCTCCCTATGGTTGCTCCTGAGAGCCCTTCGACAGGAGAAACCCGATGAATCCGCAGCTGTTCCTGGCCTTTCTGGTGGTGGCCGCAGCCCTTGCCTGCACCCCTGGCGTCGACTGGGCCTACACCATTGCGGCGGGCCTCCGGCAGCGGAGTTTCGTCCCCGCCGTGGCCGGGCTCTGCGGCGGCTATGTCCTCCATACCGTCCTGCTGGTGGCAGGGCTGGCCGCGGTGCTTGCCGGCATGCCCGGAGTCCTGGCCTGGATCACGCTGGCTGGTGCGGCCTACCTGTTGTGGCTCGGGGTTGGGACGCTCCGGTCCTGGCGCGGGGCCAGCTTCAGTGCGGCCGCCGCCACCGGGAACGGCACCCAGCTGCGGACATTTCTGCAGGGCATGGGCACCAGCGGCATCAACCCGAAGGGCCTGCTCTTCTATGTAGCCCTCATTCCCCAGTTCGTCAGCGCCGACGCCGCGTTGCCCGTCCCGGTGCAGTCAGGCCTGCTGGGAATGACGTTCGTGGCACTGGCGGGCCTGGTGTACACCGTGGTGGCACTTCTCTCCCGGAGCCTGCTGCAGAGCAGGCCCGGGGCTGCGCGGGCTGTGACGTTAGCCAGCGGCATCATCATGGTGGCGCTGGGCGCCGTGCTACTGGGCGAGCAGCTGGTGCCATTCCTGGCGGCCCGCTCCTAGTCGCCGCTGAGCTCCTTCCAGTCCTGCTCCCAGATCCGGCGCATTTCCTCGTCCTTGCGGATGGGCGCCGGCGCTTCCAGCTCGCGCTGCGGTTCCGGGTCGCCGCGGCGGCGTCCCCAACCGCGCGGATTCAGGGACCGGCGGCTTGATTCGAGCACCAGCAGCGCCCGGTCCGTCAGGGCGTCGTTCCGCAGCGCCAGGTGCGTCTTGCGGCGGCGCAGGACCTCGGCGATGGCCTGGTGCGCAGCATCCAGCCGGCCTTCCCTGCGCAGCGCGCGGGCGCGGACCAGCAGCAGGGCGGCGGAGAGATCGTCGGCGTTCAGCAGGCCGTCCGTCCAGTCGATCACCGTGCGGCTGCGGCCCAGGGTAAGGGCAAGGGAGCAGCGTGCCAGCGCCATGGGGAGCGACGGCGGCAGGCCCGCCAGTGCGTCCAGCGCGGCTTCCGTTCGCCCGGTCTCGCGCAGCGAGTGGGCCAGTGCCAGGAACACCGACTCCTCGCTGAACAGGACCGGGATTTCTATCCGCTCGGCCAGCTCGATCCGCGTGACGATCCTGGTGAGGTAGGTGGACGAGTAGCGGTTGGCTTCCTCGTCGTTTCTGGTGGTGAGCCCGCGCTGGAGGAGTTCGGAGGCGCGCAGGTAGCCACCGTGCTTGTAGACGAGCAGCCCTCCCATCAGGTAGCAGAGGCCCGCCCAGCCGGGGTAGGCGCGGGCCAGGGTGATCAGCCGCTCGGGTTCGCGGCTGGTGAAGACTGCCTCGTGCACGGCTTTGGCCGGTTTGGGCAGGAGCCGCTTGAGCCGGGGCACTTCGCCGTCGATGGACAGCAGCGCCGGGTTGCGTCCGCCCAGGACTCCGTTCAGCAGGCCGCCCACCCCGCCGGCAAGGTCGTGGACCGGCGTGCGCAGCTGTGCCTGCCCGAAAGGCGTGAGGTCCCGGCTGTCCCAGTAGATCGGTGCGGTGTCCCCGGCGCTCATCTCTCCATGCTAGCCGGGACGATTCGTCACGTCCGCGCCATGAACCATTCGGTAAAGGACCTGGCGCGGCCGGACCCGTCGAACCCGATGACCCACAGGTTGTCGTAGGTGGGCCGGCCGCCGGAGTACGTGGTGACACCCTTGACGAAGGCAGTGCCGCCGTCGGCCCCAAGCAGCTCCCAGCTGAACGTCCAGTCGGCCGGCTCGTCGCGGGCGGCGAGCCAGCCCGCAACGATCCCTTCCTGGCCCTCCCAGGGTTCGGGGTCGTGGGGCCGCGTCTCGTAGACCGCGTCACTGGTGAAGAGGGCACGGATGTCGTCGGCATCGTTGCTCGTCCACGCCGCCTGGTACTTTTCCATCCAGGCGTGGACGGTTTCACGGGCAAGGTCCCGGTCTGAAGCTGGGTGGCTCATGCCTTGGTTGTACCCGCGGGCGGGCCCGTGCGCAACGGATTCATCCGTTGGCCGCGGCAACCCACACCCCAATGACCCAGGTGCTTGCCGCAAGGCATGCCAGCCCAAACTCGGCGAGCATGCCCAGGCCGGTGGCCTTCAGCGCGGCCCAGCTGGAGCGCGCCGCCGTCGACATATTCCTGGTGCGGAGGAATTCGCTGGCCAGCAGGCCGGCGGCGAACCCGGCAAAGAGCCCCACCACGGGGATGATGAACATCCCCACGGCGCCGGCAACCAGGGCAACGACGATGCTGCGGCTGGGAATGGCATGCTGCTTGAGTTTCCTGCCGGTGAGGACGGCGCTGGCCGCCATGCCGGCCGCCACGAAGACCATGGCAACCGCGAAGACCACCCATCCTGCCGTCCCGGCACCGCCCCAGATGGCCCATGCGAGCAGGCTCACGCCGATCAGGACGCTTCCGGGCAGGACGGGGATGATGGTGCCGGCCACACCCACCAGGATTGCCAGGCCGCACAGAATGGTCACCACTGTCTCGGAACTCATGGCCCCAGTCTAGGGGCCGGACTTAACGCGCTCCCCTGCTTGGAACGCGCGGCGGCGCCTCCTTCCGCAAGGAGGCGCCGCCGTCGTGATTTCCGCTGGGAAGTGCTACTCAGCTTCCACGGCGGCCGCCACCGCTGCGGTGACGGCAGGGGCCACGCGCGGGTCGAGGGGGCTGGGCACGATGTAGTCGGCCGAGAGGTCCTCGGCGGCCAGTTCGGCGATCGCCCGGGCGGCTGCCAGCTTCATGGCCGGCGTGATGCGGCGGGCACCGGCATCCAGTGCGCCGCGGAAGATGCCGGGGAACGCGAGGACGTTGTTGATCTGGTTGGGGAAGTCACTGCGCCCGGTGGCCACCACGGCGGCGTACTTCACGGCAACCTCGGGCAGGACCTCCGGGTCCGGGTTGGAGAGCGCGAAGACGATGGCGTCCTGGTTCATCAGGGCGAGATGTGCCTCATCGAGCTTCGACGAGGAGACGCCGATGAAGACGTCGGCTCCGGCCAGCGCCTCGCCGGGGCCGCCGCTGACGCCGCGCGGGTTGCTGCGGCCGGCGATGTCGGCCTTCTTGCTGGTGGGGTCGGCCGCGAGGTCGGTGCGGCTGCTGTTGATGACTCCGCGCGAGTCCAGCAGGACGACGTCGCTGATGCCGGCGGCCAGCAGGATTTCGGCGACGGCGATGCCGGCGGCACCTGCACCGGACACCACTACCTTGAGGCCTTCGAGTCCGCGCCCGGTCACCTGGGCGGCGTTGGTCAGCGCGGCAAGGGCCACGACGGCGGTGCCGTGCTGGTCATCATGCATGACCGGGCAATCGAGTGCCTCGATCAGCTTTTCCTCGAGCTCGAAGCAGCGGGGGGCGGAGATGTCCTCCAGGTTGACGGCACCGAAGCTGGGGCGCAGCCGGACCAGGGTCTCCACGATCTCGTCGACGTCGGTGGTGTTCAGGACAAGGGGAATGGAGTCGAGGTCGCCGAAGGTCTTGAACAGCGCGGACTTGCCTTCCATCACGGGCAGGGAGGCACTGGCACCGATGTTGCCGAGGCCCAGGACGGCCGTGCCGTCGCTGACCACAACCACCAGGCGCTCAGCCCACGTGAGGGTGCGGGCCAGTTCAGGCTTGGCGTGGATGGCGCGGCTGACCTCGGCGACGCCGGGCGTGTAGGCGATGGACAGGTCCCGCTTGTTGGACAGCGGGGCGGTGGTGCCAATGGTCAGCTTGCCGCCCTGGTGCGCGCTGAAGATCTCGTCTTCGGTCAGCGGTGCGGTTGCGGAATCGTCGATGGCGGTGATTGCGTCAATGGACACGTCGTTGTCTCCTGGTGCTCGCCGTGGGCACACGGCTCATGGGGCCTGGGCCCGGCCGGGCCCAAGCGGGGGAAATGGTGCGACAGGAAACCCAGGGGTGGCGGGTCCGTGGGAACGCGGGGGATGTTCACTCCCTGTTGCTCCGGTGGCACCATCGTAGGCAAGCCCGGAGGCCGCGACGGACCGCAGGAAGCACCTAATACGGGCGCCAAAACGTTTAGTCAATGCTTTTAGTGAGGCGCGTCACGCCATTATGGCCGATTTAATGGCCAATTGGTCTAGACCGATTACGCACTTTTGGGAAGTGTTAACCCTGATTCCGCAGCGGGCGACAGCCGGGCGCACGCCTTTTTCAGGTCTTCTTCCGCCTCGAACAGGGACAGCCGGCGGTTCCGGACGGACTGGACCAGACCAGTGACCGTCAGGAGCAGGACCCGGGCGCCCACCGCATCCCCACTGGCTCCCAAGACGAGCTTTTCGCTGAGCGCGTCGATCTCACGCAGGAGCTCCGTGGTGTCCCTGTCCGGAACATACACTCCGCGGCTCAGGCACTGTTCCACCGCCGGCTGCATGACGCGCATGTGGAAGATCTCCATCAGCAGGCCGGACAGGGCGCGCCCCCGGAAGCGGGCGGACGACCCCGGGGCGCCAGCCTGCAGCTCATCGAGCTGGTGCCGGTACAGGGCGAGCATCAGGTGCGTCGGCGAGGGAAAGTACCGGTACAGGGTGCCCAGCGGTACGTCAGCCTTCTCGGCCACCACGGACAACTCCACCGAGTCGAGCCCCTTGCGGGCGAACCCTGCGGCGGTATCGAGGATCCGCGCATACCGGAGGCGCTGGCGGGGAGCGGACGGCCTGGCGGCCATGGGCGGATGATCTGAAAAAGTCTCGGGCATCAGCATTCCGGGGTCGTCTGGTAGGGGCCTGCTGCCTGGAGCGCCCCCATCCATACCGCCCTGCAGTCCGCGTCAACTATACGGCACACGTCTGTGACCTAATTCGTCAGCAGCCTTATGGTCGGGCGGCGGCGGGGTCAGTCCACGCCCTTGATCTTGACCACGAAGACAGCGCCGAGCAGGCCGATGACAGCGGCGGTAGTGAAGAGCGTGCCGTACCCGCCGAATTGCGTCACCGCGAGGAAAGCGAGGCCCGTCGCGAACACCTGCGGCAGCGAGGCGGCCACGTTAATGACACCCATATCCTTGCCACGATCTGCGGCCTGAGGGAGCACCTGCGTCAGCAGGGCGAAGTCAACGGCCTGGTAGGCGCCGTAGCCGATGCCCAGGATGCCGGCCCCAATCAGGGCGCCGGTCCATACGGGGAAGAACGCCATGGTGAGGCCCGCCATGGCGATCATGACGGAGGAGGCGATCACGAATGGCTTGCGCTTGCCCACCCGGTCGCTCCACGGCCCCGCGATCACCGCAGTAATCATCACCAACACCGCATAAATGCCGGTAAGGGTCAGGACCCCCAGCGCCGGGTTCTCATGCTTGATGACGTCCGTGAGGAAAAAAATCAGGTACACAATGGTCAGCTGGTTGCAGACGTTGACCAGGAAGCGGGTGAGCCAGGCCCAGGCGAAATCCGGGTGACGGCCCGGGCTGATCCAGAAGCCGCGGAGGAAATTGCCCCACGAGAACTGCGGGCGGAGCTCCCTGGGCAGCGGCGGGTCATTCCGGTGGAACAGGTACGGCAGCACGGAGAACAGCAAGGCGGCCGCACACATCGTGTATCCCACCATGAAGTTCCCGGACACCACCGCCCCGAAGACCGCGCCGAGGAGGATCCCCGCCGTCTGGCCCAGAGCTGCCAGTCCCCCCACGCCGCCGCGCTGAAGCACCGGCACACGGTCCGGAATGGCGGCGGTGATGGCTGCATAGGCCCCGTTGGCGCCCAGCTGGACCAGGCACCAGAAAAGCACCATCAGGGCAACAGCCGTGGCCCCGGACAATGCCAGCAACGCTGCCGTGGCCAGGATGGCACCCGCCAGGACCCAGGGGGAACGCCGGCCGAAACCCGATACCGTCCGGTCGGACAGCGCACCGAAGAGCGGATTGGCAACCAGGGATACGGCGGCCCCGCACCCAAGTACAAGGGAGGCGATGGCTTCCTTGTTGACTTCGTCGATGCCAATGGCCTGCTGGGCGATAAAGACGTTGATGGGTCCGAAGAACGCGGCGTTGATGCCAACATTGACCAGCACCAGGCCGGCGATCCAGCGCGCGGTGACCTTTTCCGCGGGCTCGGCGAGCGCCGCCGTCGTGCTTGTGCCATCCGAGGTGCCGTCCGGGGCGGCGGGCATATCTGGCAGACTCATTGGCTTGGCTCCCCCTGGTGCGGCCGGTTGGCGGTGGAACCAGACTATCGTGGGCCCTAAGGGGCTGTCCGTGATGCGGCTCCCTTAGTCCGTCCAGCCGTACTCCAGGTCCGCCGTACAAAGGAGAACCACATGAGCACACCCACCCCCGCCCAAGGCACCAGTGTCAACACCGCAGACCTCTACGACGAGCGCGGCGATGAACTGGCCTCCGTGTCGTTGCAGTTCCAGTCCCTGGGCGGCCGGACGCACTTCAGCGGTCCGGTGCGGACCATCCGCTGCTTCCAGGACAATGCGTTGGTGAAATCCACGCTCGGCTCGCCCGGGAACGGCGCGGTGCTGGTAGTGGACGGCGGCGGATCGCTGGGGACCGCCCTGATGGGGGACATGATTGCCGAAAGCGCCGTGGCGAACGGCTGGGCCGGCGTCGTTATCAATGGCGCCATCCGTGACCGGCTGGCCATCGCGCAGCTGGACCTCGGGGTCAAGGCCCTGGGCAGCAACCCGAAGAAGAGCCTGAAGACCGGTGCGGGCGAGGTTGACGTGGACGTAGTGATCGACGGCGTGACCTTCCGTCCCGGAGCCACCGTCTGGTGCGATCCGGACGGCATCCTCGTGGAGCCCTAGGGAAAACCTGGCAGGCAAGGGAATAGAAAGAGCAGGTAAGATAGTTACTGAAAGCAACTATCACTGCTTATATCCTTTTCTTCCCTTGGAGCACCCATGTCCAAAGCCACTGCCGCGCCCGGCGCCGGAGAGACTCTGACCCAACGCCAGATCGTCACCGTGATGGTGGGGCTGATGCTGGGCATGTTCCTGGCATCGCTCGACCAGACCATCGTCTCCACGTCGATCTACACCATCGCCAACGACCTGGACGGGCTTTCGCTCCAGGCCTGGGCCACCACGGCGTACCTCATCACGTCCACGGTCAGCACTCCGCTTTACGGCAAGCTGAGCGATATCTTTGGCCGCCGCCCGCTGTACCTGGCGGCCATCGCCATCTTCCTGGTGGGCTCCCTCTACGCGGGGTCGGTGCATTCCATGACCGAACTGGCCGTGGCCCGCGGCATCCAGGGCCTGGGCGCCGGCGGCCTGCTGGCCCTGGCGCTGACCATCATCGGCGACATCGTGTCGCTCAAGGACCGTGCCAAGTTCCAGGGCTACTTCATGTCCGTCTTCGGGATCTCCTCGGTCCTCGGCCCGGTGGTGGGCGGCGCCTTCGCCGGCTCCGCCAACATCCTGGGCTTTGACGGCTGGCGCTGGGTGTTCTTCATCAACCTGCCCATTGGCCTTGCCGCTTTGGTGGTGGTGTTCCTGTTCCTGCACCTGCCCGCCAAGCACCTGAAGCAGAAGATCGACTACTGGGGCGCCGCAGCCATCACCGTGGCCATCGTTCCGCTCCTCCTCGTGGCCGAACAGGGCCGCAGCTGGGGCTGGACCTCGGTCAGCTCCTTCCTCTGCTACGGCCTGGGCGTGGTCGGCATCGCCTGGTTCCTGCTGGCCGAGAAGCGCGCCGGGGACTATGCCCTGATCCCCCTGCGGCTCTTCCACAACCTCACGTTCGGGCTGTCTTCGCTGCTGAACTTCATCATCGGCATCGGCATGTTCGGTGCCATCGCCATGCTGCCCATGTACCTGCAGCTGGTGAAGGGCCTCACCCCCACCGAGGCCGGCCTGATGATGATCACCTTCACGGTGGGCATCCTGTTCGGTTCCATCACCGCCGGCCGCACCATCTCCGCCTCCGGCACGTTCCGCATCTTCCCCATCATGGGCACCGGCATCCTCACCGCCGCCGCCATCGTGATGGGCCTGTCCCTGCAGGTGGATACCGGCCTCTGGGTGCCCGGCGTCATCGCCGTCTTCTTCGGCGTCGGCCTGGGCTTCTGCATGCAGCCGCTCACCCTGGCCATGCAGACTTCGGTTCCGCCGCGCGACATGGGCGTGGGCACGTCCTCCGCGGCCTTCTTCCGCTCCATGGGCGGGGCGGTGGGAACCGCCGTCTTCATCTCCATGCTCTTCAGCCTGGCCGCTGACAGGATTGCCGACGGCATGAAGACCGCGGCCACGGATCCGGCCTACCTGGCCGTCCTCAAGGACCCTGCCGTGGCGTCGGACCCCGCCAACGCGAAGCTGTACGACTTCTTCAGGAACGGCGCGTCCAACGACTCCCTGAACGACACCAGCTGGCTGCACACCGCCAACAGCACGCTGACGCGGCCCATCACCGAGGGGTTCGCCGGCGCCATCGACACCGTCATGCTGACCGCCGCTGCGCTGACCGGCCTGGCGTTCCTCATCAGTTTCGCCCTCCCGCGGAAGAAGCTGACGGACCAAAAGGCCTCGCCTGAGGACACTGCCGCCGCCATCGCCCACTAGCGGACCAACCCCCGCATCGGCGTCACGGGAGGCAGCCTTTCGGGCTGCCTCCCGTTCTGTTTCCCCGGAAATTCGCGCTTTCCACCAGAAGAGCCGGCCGAAAGCATGCCGGGTGTGACGGGAGCCCGAGTGGATCGAGGCGCCGTGACGTGCCACACTGTTAGGCGCGTGTGCGCCGGCTCTCTGGCCGGTACCGCAGCCGACGACGTCCGCACCGCATCCATCAAACCCAAGACCCAGGGAGAACCATGCCCACTGCACAGGAGCAGACAACCACCGGGATACCGCGGCGGGTGATCTGGCTGGCGCTCGCGGGGGCGGTGGGCGGGTTCCTCTTCGGCTTCGACTCGTCCGTGGTCAACGGCGCGGTGGATGCCATGAAGGAGGAATTCGCGCTCTCCGAGGCGGTGACCGGCTTCGCCGTGGCCATCGCGCTGCTGGGCTGCGCGGCCGGCGCGTTCCTTGCCGGCAAGGTGGCCGACCGCCACGGCCGCGTTCCCGCCATGAAGCTCGGCGCACTGCTGTTCCTGGTCAGCGCCCTGGGCGCCGGTTTCGCCTTCGGCGTGTGGGACCTGGTGTTCTGGCGCCTGGTGGGCGGCCTCGGCATCGGCCTGGCATCCGTGATCGCCCCGGCCTACATCTCCGAAATCTCCCCCCGGAAGGTCCGCGGCCGGTTGGCGTCGCTGCAGCAGCTGGCGATCACCACCGGTATCTTCGCCGCCCTGCTGTCCGATGCGCTCCTGGCGACGTCCGCAGGCGGCGCGGACCAAAGGCTCTGGCTCGGCATCGAAGCGTGGCGGTGGATGTTCCTGGCCGCAGCCGCACCCGCGGTCGTGTACGGCTGGGTGGCCTTCACCCTGCCCGAGTCCCCGCGGTTCCTGGTATTCAAGGGCAAGGAAGAAGAAGCACGGAAGGTCTTCGACTCCATTGCACCCTCCGACGACACGGACCGGCACATCCGCGACATCCAGGAAGCCATCGAGGAAGACAAGCTGGCCGGCCAGAAGGGATCTCTCCGCGGCAAGACCTTCGGCCTGCAGGCAGTGGTATGGGTGGGCATCATCCTGTCCGTACTGCAGCAGTTCGTGGGGATCAACGTGATCTTCTACTACTCCACCACCCTGTGGAAGGCCGTAGGGTTCCAGGAGAAGGACTCACTGGCCATCTCCGTGGCAACCTCCGTCACCAACATCCTGGTGACCCTGGTGGCCATCGCCCTGGTGGACCGTGTTGGCCGCCGTCCCATCCTGCTCGCGGGGTCGGTGGGCATGGCGGTGTCCCTGGGCGCCATGGCCCTGGCGTTCTCCTCCGCCGTCGGCTCGGGTGAAAATATCACCCTGCCGGGGGCGTGGGGTCCCGTGGCGCTGGTGGCCGCCAACATCTTCGTGGTCAGCTTCGGCGCGTCCTGGGGGCCGCTCGTTTGGGTGCTCCTGGGAGAGATCTTCCCGTCCCGGATCCGCGCCCGCGCCCTTGGCCTGGCCGCCGCCGCGCAGTGGGTGGCCAACTTTGCGATCACCCTCAGCTTCCCGGTGATGGCCTCCGGTTCACTGCCGCTGACGTACGCCATGTACGCCCTGTTCGCGGCGGCGTCCTTCTTCTTTGTCATGTTCAAGGTGCCGGAGACCAACGGCATGTCCCTGGAGCAGGCCGAGACGCTGTTCGTGCCCAAGGGTTCCGCCAAGGCGTAACAACGCCCGTCAGCTTCCGCACTTAAACGGCAGACCCTCCATCAGCTGATGGAGGGTCTGCCGTTTTGGCGGGTGCTACACCAGGTGCGGTTCGTGCGCCGAGACGTACGAACGGCCGCCGAAGGCAATCGCGATGGCGATCAGCATGGCCAGGGCCCCGGCAAAGAACGGCACCTGCGGGCCGAAGTGCTCGCCCAGCTGGGCGGCCGCGAACGGCGCCAGGGCACCGCCCATCCAGCGGACGAAGTTGTAGCCGGACGAGGCCACGGGGCGCGGGGAGTCGGAGACACCCATGGCCAGTTCCGTGTAGATGGTGTTGTTGACGCCGAGCAGGGCGCCCGCCACGATCACCAGCACGACGACGGCAGGCACCGAGTGCCCGGCCGCCAGCCCCAGCCCGGCCAGGTCCAGCAGGAGCAGGAACAGCGTGCCGGTCAGCACCTTCACGGCACCGAAACGGTTCTGCAGGACCGGTGCGACGAAGACGGAGAAGACGGCCACGGCAACGCCCCAGCCGAAGAAGACTCCGCCGATGCCGTACGCGTCCATGCCGAGGATGAACGGTGTGAAAGCCAGGATGGTGAAGAAGCCGTAGTTGTAGAACAGGCTGCTCGCCGCCGTCGTGCGCAGTCCCCTGTGGCCCAGCGCGAGGAGGGGGTCGCGGAGGCGCACCTTGCGTTCAGGCAGCGGCGTCCTGGGCAGCAGGGCGATCAGGGCGATAAAGGCGGCAGCCATGAGGACGGCGGTGCCGAAAAACGGTGCGCGCCACTGCCAGCCGCCCAGGAGGGCGCCCAGGAGCGGGCCAAGGGAAATGCCCAGGCCGAGGGCCGCCTCGTAGAGGATGATGGCCGTCCCGGCGCCGCCGCTGGCGACGCCCACGATCACTGCCAGGGCGGTGGCGACGAAGAGGGCGTTGCCGAGTCCCCAGCCGGCGCGGAAGCCCACGAGCTCACCGACACTGCCGGACAGGCCCGAGAACGAGGCGAAAACCACGATGATGGCCAGGCCGATCAGCAGGGTCCGCTTGCCCCCGATCCGGGAGGAGACAAAGCCGGTGACCAGCATGGCAACCGCGGTGACCAGGAAATAGCTGGTGAACAGCAGGGACACCTGGCTGGGGCTGGCGTCCAGATTGGTGGCAATGGCAGGCAGGATCGGGTCCACAAGCCCGATGCCCATGAAGGCAAAGACGGCGGCGAGGGCTGTGGCCCACACCGCCTTCGGCTGCTTCAGGATAGAGGCCTTTTCGGCCTTCAGGATGGTTTCTGGTGCTTGCAGGGTTTCTGCCAGCTGGCCGTCCATGGAGGGTGCTCCTAGTTGTCGGGGGAGTCAGTTCTGGGCTGCGTTGATGATTTTGTCGATGACGGGCAGCGCTGCCGCCAACGCGGCCCGGTCCTTGTCCGTGAGGGTGCTGAGGAGGCCCGCCATCACCTCGTTGCGCCGCTGGTTCGCGGACTCGACGGCGGCGCGCCCTTCAGCGGTCAGGACCACCCGGACGGCACGCGAGTCCGCAGGATCCGGCTCGCGGCGGGCCAGCCCCGCCCGCTCGAGCTTGATGATCTGTTCCGTGGCGCTGGGCACGCGGACGCCGAGGTTCCGGGCGATCTCGCCCACACGCTGGCCATCACCGAGCAGCATCTTGAGGGTGCTGAGCTGGGCGGCGCTGAGCTCGCCATCGGCGTCGAGACGCCGGACAAGGTAGACGCTGTGGCGGAGGGCTTCGCGGAACCCGCTGGCGAGCTCCTGCAGTTCTGCATCTTTCATCGTTAGGTACCCTAACATTTAGGGTACCTAACAGTCAACGGTCAAAGGGCCAGCTTCATCCCTACGTGGCTCGCTTCGAAACCCATGCGCCCGTAGAACCGCTGTGCCGCGGTACGGCTGGCGTGGGTGGTCAGCTGCACCAGGCTGCAGCCGCGGCGCCGGGACTCGTCGATGGCCCACTGCACCATCAGTTTTCCGATGCCCTGCCCGCGCAGCGCCCCGGCCACCCGCACGCCCTCGAGCTGCGAGCGCCATGCGCCGTGGCGCGAGATGCCGGGAAGGAAACTCAGCTGGAACGTGGCCACCACCGCACCCGCTTCTTCCCCCTGCGGCACCAGCTCCCCCACGAGGAGCAGGTGGGCCGGGTCGGCGTGGATCGCGTCAAAGGCGCTCTCGTAGGGGGCCATGTCCGTGCCGTACTCCCGTCCGGCACCCATTGCATCATCGGCGAGCAGCCGGACGATCGCGGGCAGGTCCGACCGGGTGGCGTGCCGGAGGAGGAAGGTCCCGCCGTCGGCAGCGGCCGCCACCAAGGAGCGGGTGGTGTCTGGTTCAGGGCTCACGCGCCAAGCCTGCCACACAAAAGGACGACGCCGGCACTTGCAGAAAGTGCCGGCGCCGTCCCATGCGGTACGTCGTCTTCGCGGTGGCGGGTCAGGCAGAGGCGCGTGCCAGTTCTGCCTGCCGCTCCTCCACGAGGGTGGACACTGCGCTGAACAGCGGGTGCTCCGGCTCCAGGCCCGTGATCTTCGCCGTGGCATCGGCCGGACTGCTGGAGCCCAGGATCCCGGCGAGTTCGGTGGCCTCGGCGTCGGCGGGGTCGTTGAAGCGCAGGGCTGCGGCAATGGCACCCAGCAGCGCCTCCGGAACCACTCCACGTTCGGCCAGTTCCGCGGCCGGACCGATGAACCGCTCGTGCCGGCTCAGTTTGCGCAGCGGCGCCCTGCCCACCCGGTTGACCGTATCCGGCAGGTGCGGGTTGGAGAACCGGACCAGGATCTTCTGGACATAGGCCTCCTGTTCATCGTTGCTGAAGCCGTGCTTTGCCACGAGGAGCTGCTTGGTCTCCTCCAGCACCGCCCGGACATCCTCGGCGACATCCTGGTCCGCCATGGCATCGGAAATCTTTTCCAGGCCCGCCTCGAAACCGATGTAGGCGGCCGAGGCGTGGCCCGTGTTCACCGTGAAGAGCTTCCGCTCAATGTAGGGCGAGAGGTCGTCCACGAACGTGGCTCCCGGGATCACCGGCGCGGCATCGCCGAAGGGCGTGCGGTCGATGACCCACTCGTAGAACGTTTCCACGGTGACATCCAGGCCCTGGCCGGGTTCCTGGTTGGGCACGATCCGGTCCACCGCGGTGTTGGCGAACACCACCTTGCCGTCCAGGGCGCCCGCGGCGGCGCCCGGCTGGGCGGCCACCTCCTTGGCCAGGATGTCAGTGGCGTTGATGGCGTTCTCGCAGGCCATCACCTGCAACGGCGCCAGCCCGGGCTCCCGCGCCACGATGCCCCGGGCGATGACGGGCGCAACGAACTTGAGGATGTGGGGACCCACCGCGGTGGTGACGATGTCCGCCGTCGCGATCTCCGAGACCAGCTCCGCTTCCTGGGCAGTGGAATTCAGCGCACGGAAGTTGTCCACCGTCCGCACGGCGGGGTTCTCCCCCACCTCGTGCACGGCGTAGCTGTCCGCTGCCGCCAGCTGGGCGATGAGTGCCTCCGCGACGTCGGCAAACACCACCTCGTACCCGGCATCATGCAGGAGCAGGCCCACGAAGCCGCGGCCAATGTTGCCGGCACCGAAATGTACTGCCTTCACTATGCGTTGACCTTTCCGAAGAGTTCGAGGACTTCATCCTCGGAGGTGGCCGCCTCAAGCCGTGCGACCTGCTCCTTGCTGGTGAAGACCTTGGCGATGGAGGACAGGATGTGCAGGTGCTCGTTGTTGATGCCCGCGACGCCCACCACGAACTTCACCTCCTTGCCGTTCCAGTCAATGCCCTCCGGGTAGCGGATCACGGACACCGCGGACTTGCGGATGTGGTCCTTGGCGGCGTTGGTGCCGTGCGGGATGGCGAGGAAGCTGCCCATGTAGGTTGACACCGACGCTTCGCGCTCGTGCATCGCTGCGATGTAGCCTTCGTCCACCGCGCCGCGGGCCAGCAGGAGGCGGCCGGCTTCGTCGATGGCGGCGTCGCGGGTGGTGGCGGACCCGTTAAGGACCACGCTCTCCCGTGCCAGGACCTCACCGCCGGCTGCCGGCGCGGTTGCGGCGGGCGCCGCGTCCACTGGGGCGCTGGCCGCGTGTGCACCGTGCGTTGCCGCGGCTGCGGCTCCTGCGGCCATGGCCGGCCCCGAGGCGGAGGCCCCACCCGGGGTGCCGGCTCCGGCGTCCGGTCCTTCAGTTGCCACGGCGCCTTCGGTGTTGCTTTCCCGGACCAGCTCGACAATCTCGTCATACCGCGGGCTGCTCATGAAGTTGTCCACCGAGTAGTGCACGGCGCTGGAAGTGGCCGGCTTGGCACGTTCGGTCAAGTCCTGGTGCGTGATGACCACATCGTAAGTGTCGGTGAGGTTGGCGATCGAGGCGTTGGTGACCTTGACGTCCGGGAAGCCGGCCGCCTTGATCTTGTTCCGCAGCACCGAGGCGCCCATGGCGCTGGAGCCCATGCCGGCGTCGCACGCAAAGACGATGTTACGCACCGGTCCGGCGAGGACGCCCACGCCGCCCTGGCCGGCGGCACCTGCCCCGGCTCCCGCTCCGGTGAGCGTGGAGGCAACCGAGCTCTTCTTGCCCTTCATCGCTTCCATGCGGGACGTGGCATCGCCGAGGTCAACCTCGTCGCTGTGCTTCGTGGTGCGCAGGATGACAGAGGAGACCAGGAAGGACACGGTGGCCGCCAGCACCACCGAGAGGATCACGCCGAAGTAGCTGTCACGGGAGGTCTGGGCCAGCACGGCGAAGATGGATCCCGGGGCTGCCGGGGCCACCAGGCCGGAGTTGGTGATGGCCAGCGTGGCGATGCCGGTCATGCCGCCGGCGATCGCGCCCAGGATCAGCAGCGGGCGCATCAGGACGTACGGGAAGTAGATCTCGTGGATGCCGCCGAGGAACTGGATGATGGCTGCACCGGGAGCGGAGGCCTTGGCCGCACCGCGTCCGAAGAACATGTACGCGAGCAGGATGCCCAGGCCGGGGCCGGGGTTGGCTTCCAGCAGGAAGAGGATGGACTTGCCCTGCTCGAGCGACTGCTGGACGCCCAGCGGGGTGAGCACGCCGTGGTTGATGGCGTTGTTCAGGAACAGGACCTTGGCGGGTTCGATGAAGATGCTGGTCAGCGGCAGGAGGCCGTTGCTCACCAGGAACTTCACAAAGTTGCCTGCCGCCTCACTGAAGGCCGTGACCACGGGTGAAATGCCGTAGAACCCCAGCAACGCCAGCAGCGCGCCCCAGATGCCGGCGGAGAAGTTGTTGACCAGCATCTCGAAGCCGGGGCGGATCTTGCCGTCCCAGATCGAGTCGATCTTCTTCATGGTCCAACCGCCCAGCGGACCCATGATCATGGCGCCGATGAACATGGGGATGCCGGCGCCGACGATCACGCCCATGGTGCCGATGGCTCCCACCACGCCGCCGCGGACGTCGTAGACCATCTTGCCGCCGGTGTAGCCGATCAGCAGGGGCAGCAGGTAGGTGATCATGGGGCCTACCAGCCCGATGTTGGGCTTTCCGCCGGTCTCGCCGAAACCACCCAGCTGCGGAACGGGCAGCCAGCCCTTCTCAATGAAGAGGGCGGTGATGATGCCCCAGGCGATGAAGGCCCCGATGTTGGGCATGATCATGCCGGACAGGAAGGTCCCGAACTTTTGGACGTGGACCCTGGCGCTGGTGCGGGGCTTTGCAACTGTCTCTGTTGCCATGTGATTTCCTAACCGTCATTCCTGCTGCTCCGCAGGATGGTCCGATAGATACGACGACGTACTGCTGGTGGAGCGGGTGGTGCTTGGTGGTGTGCCGGGTCAGCCGGCCGGGCTGGTGGAGATCCGGTGCAGCCATTCGAGGAAGAGTTTGAGTTCCGAGCTCGAGAGCTGGTCAGAGTGCGAGGCCTGAAGTGCGGCGTTCAGGGCAATCGCTGCCACCACCACCGAGGATTTCCCGGTGGACCCCGGCGCCGGGCCGCTGGCCGGCTCGGCGGACACCGCGAAGATCATGGCATCCCGGGTCATGGTGGACAGTTCAAGGTTGCGTTCGGAGGCGGGCTCCGCAATCAGCATCAGCGTCACGCCCACGTTGGCCGCCAGGATGGACCTGGCCGCTTCCCTGGGCTGGACGTTCAGCTGGCCCGCCGCCGCCGCCTTGTTCAGCATCTCCTCCATCAGCGCCTCGGCATCTGCCACGATGGCGGGCCGGCTTTCCGGGCGGATGTTGCCGAACATCACCAGGTACAGTTCCGGCTGGTTCAGCCCGAACTGGACGTGGTTGTCCCACATTCTCCGGATGTCCTCAAGTGGCTGCCCGGAGGGGGCGAAATCCCTTTCGCCCGCGACATATTCCTCAAACCCCGCGGCGACGACGGCGTCGAACAGACCTTCCTTGTCACCGAAGTGGTGGTAGAGCGTGGGCGCCGAAACCCCTGCCAGCTGCGTGATCTGGCGGGTGGAGACGGGCGCCCCGGCGGACTTGGCCAACAATTCCGCGGCCGCACGGAGCAGCCGCATTTTGGCGGGAAGCTGGCCATCCAAACTCATAACCGCTACCCTAGCACCTATAGCATTGCTATATGAACTGAATCACATACAATTTTTTCAGGCACGTTTCCCGCCCCTGGACGTAGCAGTCCCCCGGCGGTTCCGGCATGGCGCCGGCAATCCGGCGGGCCTGGCAAACCGGCAGAGAATGAGGACCTTCAGTGCAGAACTTCCCAGGAGTAGGCGTCAGCCCAGGCCGCGTCATCGGCACCGTTCGGCAGATGCCCAAACCGATCAGCGAACCTGCCGCCGGTGAGCAGCTGGCCGCGGGTACCACCGCCGAGGAAGCCACCGCAGCATTGAAGGCAGCTTCCCAGGCTGTCCACGACGAGCTGAAGGCGCGTGCAGCGCACGCCACCGGGGACGGCAAGGCCGTCCTGGAGGCAACAGCCCTGATGGCCAAGGACACGATGCTCATCAAGGGCGCCGCCAAGCTTGTTGCCCGCGGCGTTTCCGCCGAGCGTGCCATCTGGGAGTCCGGCTCGTCCGTCTCGGAAATGCTGCTCAACCTGGGTGGCTACATGGCCGAACGCGCCACGGACGTCCTGGACGTGCGCGCCCGGATCGTGGCCGAACTGCGCGGCGTTCCGGCACCGGGCATCCCGGCGTCGGCCACCCCTTTCATCCTGGTGGCCGATGACCTGGCCCCGGCCGACACCGCAACCCTGGACCCCAACAAGGTCCTGGCCCTTGTCACCGCCGGCGGCGGCCCCCAGTCGCACACCGCCATCATTGCCCGTTCCCTGGGCCTGCCGGCCGTCGTCGCCGCTGTAGGGGTGGACGACATCGCCGACGGCACCGAGGTGTTCGTTGATGGCGCGGCAGGCATCGTCACGGCTGAACCCGACGACTCCCTGCGCGCCGCGGCGGAGGCGTGGGCGGCCACGGCCTCGCTGCTGTCCGAATTCACCGGCACGGGCACGACGGCGGACGGCCACGAAGTGCCGCTGCTGGCCAACGTGGGCGGCGGCAAGGACGCCGAGGCCGCAGCCAAGCTTGGCGCCCAGGGCGTGGGCCTGTTCCGCACCGAATTCTGCTTCCTGGAGCGGGACACCGAACCTTCCGTGGAGGAACAGGCCGCAGCGTACAAGAGCGTTTTCGATGCCTTCCCCGGCAAGAAAGTGGTCCTGCGCACGCTGGATGCCGGCGCGGACAAGCCCCTGCCGTTCCTGACCGACTCCACCGAGCCGAACCCGGCCCTGGGCGTCCGCGGCTACCGGACCGACTTCACCACGCCCGGCGTGCTGGACCGCCAGTTGGAGGCCATCGCCCTGGCGGCAAACCAGTCGGAGGCGGACGTCTGGGTCATGGCGCCGATGATTTCCACCGCCGAGGAAGCTGCCCGCTTTGCCTCGATGTGTGCCGATGCCGGGATCAAGACCCCCGGAGTCATGGTGGAGGTGCCGTCCGCAGCCCTCACCGCGGAATCGATCCTCCGGGAGGTGGGTTTCGCGAGCCTGGGCACCAACGACCTGACGCAGTACGCCATGGCTGCCGACCGCCAGCTGGGCCCGCTCGCCAACCTCAACACCCCGTGGCAGCCTGCGGTGCTGCGCCTCGTCGGGCTCACGGTTGAAGGATCACGCGCCGAAGGCCACAACAAGCCCGTGGGCGTCTGCGGCGAGGCGGCCGCCGACCCCGCCCTCGCCGTCGTCCTCACCGGCCTGGGCGTCACCACGCTCTCCATGACGGCCCGCTCCCTGGCCGCCGTGGCCGCGGTCCTGAAGACCGTCACCCTGTCCGAAGCCCAGGAACTGGCCAAGCTGGCCTTGTCCGCACCCAGCGCCACCGAGGCGCGGGCATGGGTCCGGGAAAAGCTGCCGGTTTTGGACGAGCTGGGGCTCTGACCCCACCCGCAGGCCAAGGCCGGCCGCGCCGCGGGATAGGCTACGTCCATGGCACTGATAGCCCCCCGGGTCACGGCCGGCCTCCCTGCCGGTGAGGCGAGCGGCCTCGCACGCGCCCTCGCGGACAGCAATGACATCACCGTCTTCGTGGACGGCACGGTCCACCGCCTGCCTGCCCAGGCGAGGGACGCCGTCGTGGACCTCCTTTCCCGGCTCGGCCGTGGCGACACGGTGACGGTCAGCAGCGTCGAGGAAATGCTCACCACCTCGCGGGCAGCCGAGCTGGCAGGGATCTCGCACACCTACCTGCGCAACATGACGGACCGCGGTGAGATCCCGGTGGAGTACCGCGGCTCGCACCGCCGCATCCGGACGGCTGACATCATGGCGTGGCTCGAGACGCAGAAGATTGCGGAACAGAAGCGCAAGCAGGGCAAGAACGCCGGGGTCGACGCCGGCATGGGAGATTAGTGCGTACCCTATCGGCCTGGGCGCGCCGGAAGGACGCCGCGCTGCACTCCGCCGGCGTGGAGGCCAACGGTTTCACAGGCCGGATCCTTTGGACCGACGGTACCCCGGCCCCGGGAACGGACGCAGCGGCGGCAGTTCCGGCCTACATCCTGGTCCACGGCATTGGCGTTTCCCACCGCTACCTTCACCGGCTCCACCGTGAGCTGTCGCGCACCGCCCCGACGTACTCTGTCGACCTGCCTGGTTTCGCCGGAACGCCCCGACCCGGCCGCCAGCTTTCCGTGGCGGACTACGGCGCCTTCATCGCCCAGGCGCTGAAGGCCAGCGGCATCCGTTCCTACATCCTGGTGGGCCATTCAATGGGCGTGCAGTTTGCCATCGAGGCCGCACTCTATGCGCCGGTGCAGGCGCAGAAACTGGTGCTCATGGGCCCGGTGGTGGACGAGCGGCACCGAAGCGTCGGGCGCCAGGCGCTGGCGCTGTCCCTGGACGCCCTCCTGCGGGAGAGCGCGGGGTCCAACTGGATAGTGTTCTCGGACTACTTCCGGTGCGGGCTGCGATGGTACTTCACTGAGCTTCCCGTCATGATGGCCTACCCCACGGAAAAGCGGCTGGCCGGAATCGACGTGCCCGTGCTGGTCCTGCGGGGTGGCCGGGACCAGGTGGCGGGCCCGGAATGGTCGCTCCGGCTTTCCAGCGTTGTGCCGCAGGGGCGGTTCGTGGAGATCCCGGGCGCCGGACACGTGGTGCAGCACCTGCGGCCGCGGGAGGTTGCGGAGGCTATCGGGGCTTTTGCGGCCATTCCTGCAGTGCAGGGCTGACCTCAAATCCTGGGCCGGCTGGCCCAGCGCCGCATCTTGAGCGCCGCGTGCAGTTCCAGGCGCACCATTCCCTTCAGCGGATCCACCCCCAGCAGCTGGCGGATCCGGCCCAGCCTGTTATAGATGCTGCTGCGGTGCAGGTGGAGCTTGGTGGCCACGTCCTGGACTGCGCCGTCGTTGTCGTACAGCAGTTCCAGGACGGGGATGAGCTCGTTGTTGCGGTCATGGTCCTCAAGCATCCGGAAGTAGACGGAGCCGGAATCCGCCCAGGCCCCCACCCCTCCCCCGGCCGAGGCCAGCAGCTGGTAAACGCCAATGGACCGGCAGTCCACCAGCTCGCCGAGCTGGGGATCGACGGCGGCCGCCTGGGCTGCCACCCTTGACTGGCGGTAGGCATCGGACAGCTGGCGGCTCTTCGCGAATCCCTCACTGATCCCCAAGATGATCCGGTGCACGGGACGGCCGGACCGCTTTGCCAGTTCCAGCTGGTAGTGGACCAGAAGCTGGGCGTGGTTGGCCCGGCCGGTTGATTCGCGGAACAGCACCACCGAGTGGGTTTCGGTGCCCGCACTGAACAGGGCCGCGTCCATGCCCACGGTAGCCTGGAGCGCCGTTGACCTGTGGATCAGGGTGGACGCGATAGGGTCCGGACCGCTGGCCCAGCCGTCGGCATCGAGCACCGTGACCATCTGCCACGGCCCGCGGCCCTGGACTTCCTTCCAGCCCGCAACGGCGGCGACGGCGTTGGGCTCGCCGGCGCACGCTGAGAGGAATTCCCGCTCCCGGCCCCGCCGGAATTCGGATTCTGCAGTGTTGGAGTCCAGCAGGAGCCCCGAAAGCAGCTCAAGCTCGTGGTTGACGGCAGGCAACTGGGTGAGGATCGCCGTCGGGCTCTCCTCCGCCGAATCCTGCTGCACCCACAGGTAGCCAACGCGGAAGCCACGCACCATGAGGGGCACGCAGACCCTGCCCAGCATGCCCAGGTCCGGGTTTGCCGGAACCACCACGGGGCGCACAGCCGTGGCAATGCCGTGCGACAGCTGCCACGCACTCACGTCAGCGGGGACCTTCTTGCTCAGCAGGAAGTTCACGCGCACCCGGTCGGCGTGGGACTGGTTGGAGCTGTAGGCCAGCAGCAGCCCGTCCAGGTCCTCGAGCGACAGGCCCCGGCCCAGCTTCTGCGCCACCTGTTCCACGAGCTCTTCCACACCCTGCTGCTGCATGCGCCCACATTACTGCCTGCGGCGAACGCTGGACGAACGGACAGCAGGCGACACTTGCCGCCCCAGGACTCGACGGATGTCGAGCCAAGCCGCCAAGAAACCGCGGAATGGCGCGGTTCCGTCTCCTCACCTCGTGAACTGCCGTGTTGGCTGGCTCACAGCCGGATTTATCGTTGAAACACGAAATCCTTCCATCTTTCCGGCCTACCGGCCCAGAACCTGGAGCACACGATGATCATTGGCGTCCCCAAAGAAATCAAGAACAACGAATTCCGGGTGGCCATCACCGCCGCCGGCGTCCACGAGTTCCGCACCCACGGCCACACCGTCCTGGTAGAGCGCGGCGCGGGCCTGGGATCCGGCATCACGGATGAGGAATACGCCATCGCGGGCGCCGAGATCGTCAACGAGGCGGACGACGTCTGGGGCCGCGCGGACATGGTGATGAAGGTCAAGGAGCCCATCAAGTCCGAGTACCACCGCTTCCGCAAGGGCCTGATCCTCTTCACCTACCTGCACCTGGCGGCCGAGCCCGAACTGACCCGGGAACTGATCAATTCCGGCGTCACCGCCATCGCCTATGAGACGGTGCAGGAGGGCCGCAGCCTGCCGTTGCTCGCGCCCATGTCCGAGGTTGCCGGCCGGCTTTCCGTCCAGGTGGGCGCCACTTCGCTCATGGCACCTGCCGGCGGCAAGGGCGTGCTGCTGGGCGGCGTGCCCGGCGTCCGCCCGGCCAAGGTTGTCGTCCTGGGCGCCGGCGTGGCCGGTACCAACGCTGCAGCCATGGCCCTGGGCCTGGGTGCCGACGTCACCATCCTGGACATCAACATCAACCGCCTCCGCGACCTCGACGCGCAGTACCAGGGCCGCCTGAAGACCGTCGCGTCCAACAAGTACGAGATCGAAAAGTCCGTGGTGGACGCCGACCTGGTCATCGGATCCGTCCTGATCCCCGGCGCCAAGGCCCCCAAACTGGTCACCAACGACCTCGTCGCCCGGATGAAGCCCGGCTCGGTCCTGGTGGACATCGCCGTGGACCAGGGCGGCTGCTTCGAGGACACCCACCCCACCACGCACCAGGAACCCACCTACAAGGTGCACAACACCATCTTCTACTGCGTGGCCAACATGCCCGGCGCCGTACCCAACACCTCAACGTACGCGCTGACCAACGTCACCCTGCGCTACGCCGTTGCACTGGCCAACCTGGGCGTCAAGGCCGCCTTCGACCGCGACCCCGCCCTGGCCGCCGGCCTCAACATCGCCGCGGGCCACGTGGCACACCACTCCGTGTCCGAGGCTCACAACCTGCCCCTCGTCGCTGACTGGCACGAGCTCGTTTCGGCCTAGGCCAATTCGCGTGCCTGTTCTATCAGTTTGAGGACCTCGACGGCGTCTTCCGGATCCACCGGGAGGGGCAACGCGGAGGCGGCGCCGCCGTCGAGGATCTTCTCCGCCAGGATGCGATAGAACTCGGGGTAGTTTCCGCGTTCAGTGGGCAGGGCTGCAAGGTGCCCGTCGCGGCCCAGCAGCCCTGCCCATTCCCGCGCCTCAACACCGTAGTCAGCGTCCAAGGGGCTGCCGCCTGCTGCGACGTAGGGCTCCTGCGGGTCCACCCCGTTCTTGGTAAAGCCGCCCACCGAACCCAGCACCCGGAACCGCGGGCCCTGCTGCGCGCAGAGCATGTTCATGGTCAGGTGGCTGGTCACCCCGGATTCGTGCCGCAGGACCAGGAACACATCATCGTCCGCGCGCTCGTCGGACCTGCGGGCCCGCAACTCGGCGTGCACCACCTGCGCAGGGCCAAAGAGCTGCAGGGCCTGGTCGATCAAGTGGCTGCCCAGGTCGAAAAGCGCACCGCCGCCGTCAGCGGCCGTGGCCCTGGCCTTCCAGGCCTTGGTGATGGTGGGCGACCAGCGCTCAAACCGCGACTCGAACCTGGTGACATTGCCCAGCGCCTGGGCGGCCAGGAGCTTGCGCAGGGTCAGGAAGTCTCCGTCCCACCGCCGGTTGTGGAACACCGTCAGCACTTGGCCAAGCCGCCCGGCGAGCCCGATGAGCTCCAGGCCCTCCTTGCTGGTGACGGCGAACGGCTTGTCCACCACCACATCCAGCCCGGCCTCCAACGCCGCCTTGGCGTACGGATAGTGCGTTGCGGGCGGCGTGCCCAACACCACGAGGTCGAGGCTGCCTGCCCGCCGGAGGACGGCGTCGGCGTCGCGCACAACGTCAACGTCCGGAAGCCGCGCCAAGGCGGTCTTCTGCCGTTCAGGATCGGACGTGGCAACGACCTTCAGCGCGTAGCTGTCATTCGCCGCGATGAGCGGCGCGTGGAACACACTGCCGGACAGCCCGTAACCGACGATGGCGGTGCGGATGGTGCGGGGTGCAGCTTCAGTCCCGGTCATGGAAGCTACGCTACCCCGGTCCGGCAGTCTTAAACAGGGAGCCGGCACCCCCTGGTGACCAGGGATGCCGGCTTCCGTTACGCGGCTAGGGACGTCGGCTGGTGGCTACTTCTTTTCCCAGCCGATGGTGGTCCAGTCCGGCACCTGCGAGTTGCTCTGGAACAGGGAGGGGCCGTAGTTGGCAAGGCCGGTGCGGACGAAGGAGATCTGCGGCCCGTTCATGACCACGCCCATGGAGAAGTACTTCGCCATGTGCTCCTTCTCCACGTCCATCGCAGCCTTGTTGCGTGCTGCATTGTCCTCGATGGAGGCAAGGTCCGCGATCTTCTTGTCCAGCTCTGCGTCGCCCAGCTTGTTCTCGTTAGTCTTGGAGTCGTAGTACTGCTTGACGGCGTCAGTGGCGTCCGCGCCCACCGTGTAGCCGGAGACACTCATATCGAACTCGCGGGAACCGAGCACCTTGCCGAAGTCGGCGGAGGCGCGCTGGTCGATTCCAACGTCCATTCCACCTGCCTGGAGCTGCTTCTGCAGGGTCTGGGTGAACGCGAGGGTGGTGGGATCGTCACCGAAGTTGCTGATCTTGAAGGCTGCGGGCTTGCCGTCCTTCTCCATGATGCCGTTGGCGTTGGCCGTGTAGCCGGCGTCGGTGAGGACCTTCTTGGCGGCGTCCGGCCCCGTTTCCTTGACCGGGTAGTTGTCCTGGTAATAGTCGGAGAACGGCAGCAGCATCATGGAACCGGAGCTCGGTTCCTCCCAGTTAAGGCCGTTGAAGCGCACCTTGCGCAGCGCCTCGCGGTCCACTGCGGCGAAGATGGCCTTGCGGACTGCAACGTCGGTAATGCGCTGGGCGTTCAGGTTCATGCCGCCGGCGAAGAGGCGCTGGCCGCGGCGGATCTCGGAATCCTTGGTGCCGTCCAGCTGCTTGTAGAGGGAGATGGTGTTGGCGGACATGGCGTCGATCTCGCCGTTCTTGAACGCGGCGATCTGCGCGCTGGTTTCCAGCTGGCGGAAGGTCACGTTTGCCAGGACCGGCTTGGCGCCCCACCACTTGTCATTCGGTACCAGGGTCACGGTCTTCGCCGCCGTGTCGTACTGGTCAAGTTTGAACGGGCCGGCCATCCACTCGGGGTGCAGGTTGCCGTTGAAGCCTTCGTTGAAGACCTCGGGGGTGTTGACGGCGGGGTGGATGAGCCCGAAGAAGAGCGAATCCACCGGGAAGACCGGACGGCTGGTCTTGACGATGACTTCCTTGTCGCTGCTTCCTGCCTCGACAGAATCCACGAACTCGTAGGCACCGGAGCTGACGATGTCGTAGCCGGCGTCGGGGCTCTTGAGGATGTTCCAGGTGTTCTTGAAGGCCTTGACGTCGATGGGGGTGCCGTCGTTGTACGTGGCCTTGGGGTTCACCTTGATGGTGATGGTCTGCTTGCCGTCCTTGACTTCGCTGTCCACCGACTCGCAGAAGTCCTTGTTGGGGGTGACCTTGCCCTTGAAGTCCACCTTCCAGCAGCCACCGAGGCCGCCACTGTTCATGGCAACCGGGTTCATGGGAACCTGCAGGGCAGAGTTGTCCGCACTGTTGCCGTTGTTGGAGAACCCGTTGAAGTCCGGCCCGATGTTGCCCAAGGGAAGAGTGACCTTGCCGCCCTGCTGAAGATCCGCGGCGGGCTTTTCGTTGATGCTGATGAGCTTGGACAGGTCGCTGCCTGCCTCCTGCCCCTTGGCCGTTTCGGGGCCGCTGGCACCGCCACCGCCGCAGGCCGTCAGCGTCAGGGCCGCAGCAACTGCTGCAGCTCCGCCGATCCTGTTCAGTTTCCTCATGGTTTTCCCTTCATTGATGCGAGTGGTGGTGGTGCTTGTGGGGCTGAAAAATCTAGGGTGCATGGTTCTCCGCCGGTTCGTGGACCACCAGCATGTCCTCATCCAGTTCGCCGTCCGGAAAGAAGCACGCGAACCGCTGGTCGTACGCGGGTATCGGGGCATTCTGCAGGGCCTGCGCGGCCGCTGAAGGCCTGGCGGGCTCCAACGGCGGTTCCAGGGTGAGGCATTTTTCCTGCTTCGCCGGCGGCAGCGCGGCGAAGACAGGGCAGCGGGTGGCGAAGTTGCAACCCTTGGGCGCCTGCAGCGGCGACGGGAGGTCGCCCTGGAGGATGATGCGCTCCCGGGTCCGTTCCAGCCGCGGGTCGGGCACCGGAATTGCCGAGAGGAGTGCCCGGGTGTAGGGGTGGCGGGGGTTGTCAAAGACCCTGTCCACCTCGCCGATTTCCACGATCTTCCCGAGGTACATCACCGCCACCCGGTTCGAGATGTGGCGGACCACCGAGAGGTCGTGCGCCACCAGCAGGTAGCTCAGGCCGAGTTCCGCGCGGAGGTGGTCCAGGAGGTTGATCACGCCGGCCTGGACCGAAACATCCAGGGCCGAGACGGGTTCGTCCAGGACCACCAGCTTGGGGTTCACGGCCAGTGCCCGGGCTATCCCGATGCGCTGCCGCTGCCCGCCGGAAAACTGGTTGGGGAACCGGTTGACGTGGTCCGGCTGCAGGCCCACGAGCTTCATCAGCTCCATGATCCGCGTCCTGATGGCTGCCCGGTCCATCCCCGCGTTCTGGAGGGGCTCGGCAAGGACTTCGTACACCGTGAACCGGGGGTCCAGGGCGCCGGTGGGGTCCTGGAACACCATCTGGAGTTCCCGGCGCATCTTTGCCTTCGTCTTCGCGTCGGCCGCCTGCTTGTTGCTGAGGCCGCCGATCACCACCTCGCCGTCCTGGTCCTGGTGGAACTCCATGATCTCCAGCAGGGTGGTGGTCTTGCCGGAGCCCGATTCCCCCACGATGGAGAAGCACTCGCCTTCACGGATGTCGAAGCTGAGGCCGTCCACCGCCTTGACCGTGCCGATCCTGCGTTTGATCAGGGCGCCCCGCGTCAGGGGGAAGTGCTTGCGGACGTCCTTGAGCTGCAGCACCGTGGCCCGCTCTGCCCGGGGAATTGCGTCGAAGCGCGAAACGGGCACGGGCGGGGCCGCGAACACATCGTGCACGTCGACACTTCCGCCCAGGGCACCGGACTTGATGCACGCGGCCCGGTGCAATCCCTGGCCATCGACGGGAGCCAGGGCGGGTTCGCCCTCGAGGCAGGGCTCCGAGGCCAGCGGGCACCGGGGCGCGAACGAGCATCCGGTGGGGGTGTGGAGCAGGTTCGGGGGCATCCCTTCGATGGGAACGAGCGAAGACTTCTCCGCCACGTCCACGCGCGGCACGGCTCCGAGCAGCCCCATGGTGTACGGCATGCGCGGGTTGTCATAGATGTCGTCGACGGCACCTGTCTCCACTGGCTTGCCCGCGTACATGACCATGATGTCGTCGGCCATCCCCGCGACCACGCCGAGATCGTGAGTGATCATGACGACGGCGGCCCCGGTCTCTTCCTGCGCCTTATGCAGCACCTCAAGCACCTGGGCCTGGATGGTGACGTCCAGTGCCGTCGTCGGCTCATCGGCAATGAGGACCCGCGGGTTGTTGGCGATGGCGATCGCGATCATCACGCGCTGCCGCATGCCACCGGAAAACTCGTGCGGGAAGGCACGCAGCCTGTCCTTGGGGCTGGGGATGCCCACCATGGCCAAAAGTTCGACGGCGCGCGCCTCCTTGGCTTTCCGGCTCATGGCCGGATGGTGGATGGTCAGCGCTTCCATGATTTGGGTGCCGACGGTGAAGACGGGGGTGAGGGAGGACAGCGGGTCCTGGAAGACCATGGCGAGTTCATTGCCGCGGTATTCACACATGGCCTTGTCGCCCAGTCCCAGCAGTTCGCGGCCCTTGAGGCGGACGGAACCGGAAACCTCGGCCGTTGGCGGGAGGAGGCCCATGATGGCCAGCGAGGTGACCGACTTGCCGGACCCGGATTCGCCTACGATTCCCAGCGTCTTGCCGGGCATCAGGTCGAAGTCGACGCCACGTACGGCGTGGACCACCCCGTTTTCCGAATTGAACCGGACGTTCAGGTCACGGACCGAGAGTACGGGGTCGGTAGGGGCATGCAGCCCCGCGACATGCAGGCGCTCCACATCCGACCGTACGGGTTCCGTGGCTCCGGTGGTGGTTTCGCTGCTCATGCCGTCTTCTTTTCCGCGCGGGTTTTCCGGGCTTTGGCCTGCTTTGCCTTGCCGGTGGAACTGGACGTTGGGTCGAAGGCGTCGCGCAGGCCGTCGTTCATCATGGCCAATGAACCTGTCAGGAGGAACATGACGGTGAGCGGCACCCAAAACATCCAGGGAAACGTTTGGACCTGCGAGGTGGCGCCGCCGATCAACACACCGAGGCTTACGTCCGGGACTTTGATGCCGATCCCGATGAAGGAGAAGGCGACTTCGGCGAGGATGGCTGCGGTGACGCCCCGCGTGATGTCCAGGATCAGGAGCGATCCAATGTTCGGCACCAGGTGCCGCCAGACGATGCGGCGCGGGGGGACGCCCATGTACTGTGCCGCCTTGACGAAGTCCCGCTGCATCAGGGACATGGACATGGAACGGATCAACCGGGCGGTGCCCATCCAGCTGAATACCAGCAGGACGATGATGAGCAGCAGCCAGGACGGAAGGTCGCGTTTCAGGCCAGCGCCGCCGCTGGTGGCAACGGCCACCACCAGGAGCGCCGGCATCATGATCAGGGCCTCCAGGACGAACAGCATGGCCTTGTCCACCTTGCCGCCGAAGTAGGCCATGGTGCAGCCGTAGACGGCGGCGATCAGGACCGAGACGAGTCCGACCACCAGGCCGATCAGGATGGAGATCCGGGTTCCTTCGACTGTCATGGCGTAGAGGTCGATGCCGGCCTGGGAGGTACCGAGGAAGTGCTCGGCGGACGGCGGCATTCCGATGTTGAAGGGGTCGATGGTTTCCTTGTCCCAGGGAGTGAAGAACCCGCCGATGAACGAGAAAAGAGTCAGGACCAGGAAGATGGCCAGGCCGGCCACCGCAGTTTTGTTCCGGAGGAAGCGGCGGAAAATGATGGTGGATTTTCCGATGACGACGTCGGCGCTTTCCAGGTGCGCGTCCTGCGCCACGGCTGCCGGGTCGACGGCGTTCAGGTTGGTCATTGCTACTGCACCCGCACTCTCGGGTCGACGAGCGTAGTGGCGAAGTCCGCCAGGATGGCACCGATGGCAAAGATGACGGAGCCGTAAGCGAGCGTGGCCGTGGCGGCGTTGACGTCCTGCAGCGAGATGGCGTCGATGCTCCAGGAGCCGACGCCGGGCCACGCGAAGATTTTTTCGGCAAAGAAGCCGCCGGCAAAGATTGCCGGGATAGTGAAGGCGATGCTTTGGGCCACGGGGATGAACGAGACCCGGAGCGCGTGCCGGGCGATTGCCTGGTTCCGGCTCAGGCCCTTGGCCCGCGCGGTGCGGACAAAGTCGGCGTTGACGTTGTCCAGGAGGTACTGGCGCTGCGCGATCTGGTACGCACCCCAGCCCACCAGCGTGATGGCCAGGGTAGGAACGACGTAGTGCGCCAGCAGGTCAACGAACTGCGGCCACCCGGGCGCTATGCCCGGGGTGGAGATGCCGGTGACGAAAAAAATGCGGCTTCCCACGGTCTCGTTGATGTTGATGGCGCCCAGCTGTACCAGGAAGTAGGCGATGGGGGCCGGGAAGATGTACGCCAGGTAGCTGTAGGAGGTGATGGCCCGGTCCTGGAATTTGTACTGCCGGGCCGCCGAGTAGACGCCAAGTGCGACGCCGATGACCAGGGTCAGGATGATCGATGCCAGGAAGAGCCGCGTGGAGATCCAGACCCGGTCACCGAATTCGGCGTTGATATAGGCGCCATTGGGGCTCCGGCCCCAGTCCCAACGGGTCACGATGGCGGTGAGCCAGTCGACGTAGCGCTCCCAGGGACTGAGGTCAGGATCCAGGCCCTTGAGGCGCATGGAATTGGCTACCTGCTCCGGGGTGGGCCGGGGAATGCGTTCCTGTTCCAGCAGTGCCGGCTTGAGCGAACTGACGGCCAGGAAATATCCGGCTGACGTGGTCAGGAAAATCATGACCACGTACGTGATGCCGCGCTTGGCGAGGTACTTGAGCATGGCGGGCTATTTCTTCGGCGGCGCCGCCGGGTGACGAACGGAGGAACACCCCGGTGTCCGCTGGTATGCCATGCTGCTGCCCAACTCAACCACCACTGCTGGATCCTTCCGTCTCCCCCGGACAAGCACGGATTGTGCCGCCTCACCGGGTCCTGCACCAGCGGGTAGCTGGCCTCCCGCAGCCCAAGGGCCGGTCCTGGTGGACTATGTCGCGGGTCACATTCCAGAGGAAACTATCACAAGCCCCAGCCCGAAAAGTGCGGGAATCCCCTGAAATCCGGCGCGCCGTATCAGATCGTTATGAATAGTTCTGTGAAGTTCGTTTGACTAGACGCGGGGAGCTCCAGGCGCGTAATCTACCCGCCGCCCACCACGCGTGTGACAAGATCCCGCCACGAGGCGGCCAGCTGTGCGCTTGTCACGCCGTGCTCCCGGATGAGGTGCAGGAGCCGCTCGGGGTCCAGGGTCGCGGTCAGGGAACCGGCCATGAGCCATGGATCGGAGGATTCGAAACGGGCATCGCGGAGCAGCATTTCGACATGCCTGTTCCAGAGCGCCGCGGCAGGCACCTCAAAACGGCCCCGCGACGCAACTTCGGCGGCCAGCACAAGATCCCCGTACTCGACGACGTACGCGATCCGTTCAGTCCCGAAGGCAACGAGGCGGTCAAGCGGCGGGGCACCAGGGCCCAGGGGTGGAGGCCCAAAAAGGAAGCGGGACTGGAAGGCGGCCTCTGAGTCATTGAGCAGCGTCAGCATCAGCCCTGCCCGGCTTCCGAAGCGGCGGAAAACCGTACCCTTGCCCACTCCCGCCCGCTCGGCCAGCCGGTCCATGGTGATCCCTTCAGCCCCGCACGCATCAATCAACTGCCGGGCAGCCGCCAACAGGCGCTCCCGGTTGCGGGCGGCATCGCTGCGTTCGGCGGCGGCGGCCAGGCCGGCTCCCGGCCGCATTGGGATCAGGCTCACAAAAACAGTGTAGCTGCGGGGAAATAGAACCGGACTGTGGTCCGTTTAGTCTGGTGAAGGCTCGAAAAGCCTGAAATTTTGACCCTCCCGCGGCCCCCCGCCGCGGCCCTATCCAGGAGTCTCAATGACCAAGAGCACCGTACTCACCCTCGTCGGCAGCCTTCGCGCCGAGTCCACCAACCAGAAGCTTGCCGAAGCGATCCAGCTCAACGCCCCCGAGCAGGTGGACGTGGTGATCCACGAAAGCCTCGGCAACATCCCGTTCTACAACGAAGACATCGACGTCGAGGGCCAGGTACCTGCCGCCGCAGCCGCCCTGCGGGCAGCAGCCAATGAGGCGGACACCGTCCTGCTCGTCACCCCTGAACACAACGGGACTGTTCCGGCCGCGCTGAAGAACGCCATCGACTGGCTGTCCCGTCCCTTCGGTGCAGGTGCACTGGCAGGCAAGCCCACCGCCGTCGTCGGCACGGCCTTTGGACAGTACGGCGGCGTTTGGGCCCAGGACGAGGCCCGCAAGGCCGTGGGTATCGCCGGCGCCGAGGTGCTCGAGGACGTCAAGCTTGCCGTCCCCGGCTCCATGGTCCGCTTCGCGGAGATCCACCCGAAGGACGACGCCGAGATCGTGGAGCAGATCAAGGGCATCTTCGACGCCCTCGCAGCTTCCAGCCCCGCAGCCTGACCAACCACTTCCCTGTGCCCGGCACGCCACCGCGTGCCGGGCACTGCCGCGTCCAGGGACAGTTCGTGACCAAGTCTTGTCCCAACCGGTACCTGGCAGACATCCATGCGGGAGAAGGGGAACGTAGCGTTAATTCCCTCAACTTCCCGGGACGGATTGCGGTGCAGGATGGCAGGCGGATGGAACCGGCAGGCATACTCGGCGGCGCTGGCTGCCTCCGCCTGCCTGGCCCTGTCCGTTGCGCTCACCGGCTGCACGGACCAGCCCGCACCGGAGCCGGGGCCGTCTTCCGGCGCGGCCGCAGCGGGCCTCCCCGGCGGCACTCCGTCCGTCACCGCAGTTCCCGCCGCTCCACAGGCCTCCCCTGAAGGCAGGCTTGTCGGCAGCGGAGGCCCCGGCACGGCGCCCACCCGCCCTGTGCTTGCGTACTATGTGCTTCCGGCCGACGGCGGCAACCATGGCGTGCGCTTCGGCTGCAATGACAGCCTGGTAGCGCTTCCTGCGACCGGCCCCGCATCCGGTGATGCACTGGCCTCATCGGTAGCCGCGCTTCTGCTCAGCCCGCAAACGCCGCATGCTACCGGCACAGCATTGCCCCGGGTGTACAACGCACTGGCCGGCTCCCGGCTGACCTTCCTCTCCGGCAGCTTCGACGGCACCACGGTCACTCTGTACCTGGCGGGATCACTGCGGCCGGACAGCCCCTGCGACGCGCCCCGCATCGAGGCGCAGCTGACGCAGACGGCGGTGGCGGCAGTAGGCGCCATCCGCGCCGATATCCACGTCAACGGGCAAAGCCTTGCGGATGCCCTCGGGTTGAAGTAGCCGCAAGAACAGGTGAGCAGACAACAACAGCCGTTGCTTTTGAGGCAACTACCAGCTGTATCCTGTGGATGTGAGCCACGAGACACTTGATGCCGCGGCAGGGACGCTGCCGGCCGAAGCCATTGACGCTATCGAACGTGCCGCCACATCGGCCCACCGCCATGAGGAACTGTTCTCCGAAAGGGCGGCCAACATCCGGCAGTCCGCAGTGCGGGACGTCTTCGACATCTCGCTCCGCCCGGGACTGGTCTCCCTGGCTGGCGGCAGCCCTTACCTGCAGTCCCTGCCGATGGAGCGCCTGGCCGCGACCGCCGCCAAAATCATTGCTGAAGACGGGCTGACTGCGCTGCAGTACGGCCCCGGGCAGGGGACCGAAGAACTGCGCACCCAGATCTGCGAGGTGATGGCCGCGGAGGGCATCAAGGACGCCTCGCCGCGCAACGTGGTCATTACCGCCGGCTCCCAGTCCGCGCAGGATGTCGCCACGAAGCTCTTCTGCAACCCCGGCGACGTGGTGCTGGTCGAGGACCCCACCTACGTTGGCGCGCTGAACACCTTCGAGTCCTACCAGGTCCAGGTGGAAACAGTTGAAATGGACGGGTACGGCCTGGTCCCCGAACTGCTCGAAGCCCGGATTGCCGCGCTCCAGCTTTCCGGTAAGAACATCAAGTTCCTCTACACCATCCCCAACTTCAACAATCCCTCCGGCATCACGCTCGCGAGGGAGCGGCGCCAGCAGGTCGTGGACATATGCCGCCGCGCGAATATTCTGGTCCTTGAGGACAATCCCTACGGGCTTCTGCGCTTCGAAGGCGAGGCGCTTGCCCCTCTCCGGGCGGACAACCCCGACGACGTCATTTACCTGGGCTCCTTTTCAAAAATCTTCGCCCCCGGGCTGCGGATCGGCTGGGCGCTGGTTCCTGAGCACCTCCAGCGCCGCTATTACCTTGCCGCGGAATCGGTGACGCTCTGCCCGCCGGCCCTGAACCAGATGCTGGTCTCCGCCTACCTCCGCGATTACGACTGGAAGGGGCAAATCCAGACCTACCGCGGGCTCTACGCCGAACGCTGCCGCGCCATGCTCACGGCCCTTGCGGAACATATGCCCGCCGGAACCACGTGGACCAGCCCGCAGGGCGGGTTCTTCGTCTGGGTGACGCTGCCGGAGGGCATTGACACCTACCCGCTGCTGCACAAGGCGATCGACGCCGGAGTGGTGTTTATCCCCGGCGCCGCCTTCACGCCGTCGGACGAGCCGTCCAACAAGCTCCGGCTGGCCTTCAGCGCGGTGGCTCCCGAAGCCATCATCGAAGGGGTGCGGCGGCTGGCGCCGGTGCTTCAGGAAGCCATGGCCGCACTGTAGCGTAAGCCTCACGATTGCCGTAAACCGAGCAAAGGAGCATGCATATGGCCGGAATTATCGTTGTGGGCGTTGACGGCAGCCAAACCGCAAAGAAGGCGGCCGAGTCCGCCTGGGACCTTGCCGCGGCTCTTGGCGCCTCGCTGCACGTGGTGTCGGCCTTCGACAGCGACCGGACAGAAGTGTTCGGCAGCGGATCCGACCAGTGGATCGTTTCGGATGCGGACGCCGCCGAACAGGTTGCGAGGACGGTGGCGGAATCACTCGGCCGGGACATCACGGTGACCTACACCGCCGCGCGGGGCCGGCCGGCGGACGCCCTCATCAAGGAGGCTGTCCGCATGGACGCCAGGATCATCGTGGTGGGAAACCGCCGGATGCACGGCATCGGCCGTGTCCTGGGCAGCGTCGCCAACAGTGTTGCCCACAACGCCCCCTGCGACGTCTACATCGCCAACACGTACGACGCCGACTGAGAGTTGCGCCGGACACTCCCCCTGGTGGTGCGAATCGCTGTGGGGGGTGTCCGTTCTCACGCCTATATCACCCTTTCAGCTGCAGGCGCAACGATAAAATTGAACAGGCCCCAAAGGCGTGGACATCCGAAATCCACCGCCACCAAAGGGGCTTTTGACTTGATCACCCTCCAGCGCCGCCAGCTCGTAGGCCACGATATCCTCCTCGCGCGCCACGGCAACCACATCAGCTCCATGCGCGTGGACCGCAGCAATGACCGGGTGGTGGCCCTGCTCGATGACGGCAGCCTGGACAGCGCACCGAACCTCATCGCCCCGAACCTCCAGCTTCCGCACACCGTCCGCAGTGTCCTGCGCGAGGACTGGAAGCTCCTGACCGCGTGGGCGGGCATGGCCGGCGGCATGGGCGTCCTGATGACCGCCGCCGCCGTGCTCCTGGGGACTACGGCAGATCCGGCCATCCTGGAAGCTTTCGCCGCCTACTCCACGTTCTAGGGCTCCTGCCCCCCAGAGGGCTTCCGGTCCCCGTCAGCCGACCAGCCAGCCCTTCAACAGCCACCAGATTCCGGCCATCACCAGGCCCCCGAAGAGCGATCCGGCCACCACCTGCGCCACGGAATGCGCGCGCAGGACCACCCTGGACCAGCCGACGGCCGGGACCAGCAGCAGTAACGGCGCCCAGGCAGCCCCGAGCATCACCACGGCGACCACCGCCGAGCAGGAGATCGCGGCGGCATGGCCGCTCATTTTCCAGAACGGGCTGACGGCGGCCAGCACCGCCACTCCCCCGACCACTGCCAGCACCATGGCGATCACGCTCCGCGGCGCCCCCACTGCAGGCAGCACCAGCAAACCCAGAGCGATGCAGCCCAGAGCCATCAAAAGCACCGGCGCGCGCTGTTTCCTGTCGCTGACATGGTGGTCCGTGACCTTGCCCTGCCTGACCAGGACCAGGAGCAGGAAAAGGGGAAGCACGCACACGAACAGGGCCGCCAGCGCGCCGTAGCCCACAGTGCCCGGAAAACCGGGCTCCACGAGCGGGCTGATCAGCAGCTGGATGCTGACCACCACTGGCGGCTGGAACGCTTCCGTCAGCCACTTCGCGGTGAGGTTCTTCGTGCGGACCGGTCCGCCGATGGCCACGTCCTAGTCCAGCAGGAGCGCCGGCTCTTCCAGGATGGCCGCGACATCGGCCATGAAGCGGGCAGACAGATCACCATCCACAACGCGGTGGTCGAACGATCCGCCAAGCGTGGTGATCCAGCGCGGAATGACCTCACCGTCAAGGACCCAAGGCTTCTGCTTGATGGTTCCGAACGCCACGATGGCCACCTCGCCCGGGTTGATGATGGGCGTGCCGGTATCGATGCCCAGGGCCCCGATGTTCGTGATGGTGAGGGTGCCGCCCTGCATCTCGGCGGGCTGGGTCTTACCGGCCCGGGCCGTGGTGGCCAGGTTGTTCAGCGCCTGGGCCAGCTCCTTCAGTGACAGGTCCTGGGCGTTCTTGATGTTCGGAACCATCAGGCCGCGCGGGGTTGCCGCGGCAATGCCCAGGTTCATGAAGTGCTTGACGTGGATCTCCGCGGTCCCGGACCCGGCGTCGTCCACCCAGGCGGCGTTGACGCTGGGGTTCCGTGCGGCGGCCCAGATGACGGCCTTGGCAAGGATCAGCAGCGGCGAGACCTTGATGCCTTCAAAGTCGCGCGAGGCCTTGAGCCGCTTGACGAACTCCATGGTGCGGCTGGCATCCACATCAACGAAGATGCTCACGTGCGGCGCTGAGAAAGCCGATTCCACCATCGCCTTCGCTGTCGCTTTGCGGACACCCTTGACCGGGATCCGCTCCACGCGCTGGTCCTGCGGCTTTCCGGCCCTGCCCCAGAAACCGTCGGCCTTGTCCAGTTCCGCGTCGCGCTGGGCCTGGTAGCTGACCAGGTCCTCCCGCGTCACCTCGCCGCGTGAACCCGTGGCCACCACATCGGCAAGGTCGATGCCCAGGTCGCGGGCGATCTTGCGGACGGGCGGTTTGGCCAGGACGCGGTTGACCAGTCCCGTGATGGAAGCGCCAAGGGTTGGCCGGTTATCGACGACGGATGCGGCCTGTGGGGGCGCTGCGGCTTGCGCGGGGGCCTGGGTGACTTCGGCCGGGGAATGGGGCTGCACCGGCTCCACCTCCGGGGCGTTCACGGACACGGATGCGGCGGGCGTTGCCTTCCGCGGGCGTCGCTTGACGGCGTCGGCCTTGGGGCCCGAGCCCACCAGCGGACCGCCCTCCGGGGCACTGTCTTTGGCGATGTCCCCCGCACTGTCCTGCGCGCCGCCGTCGGGCAGCTTGCCGTAAAGCGGCTGCGCTTCCTGTGCCGGCTGGGCCTTCTGTACTGGCGGTGCAGGTGCTTCCGGCGCACGGACGTCAGCCGGGGTCGGGTCGCCGGAGACATCGTCGCTGACGCTGATGATGGCTGTGCCGACGTCGATGGTCACCCCTTCCTGCACCAGGAGTTCGCTGACGGTCCCGGCAAACGGGGACGGCAGTTCCACGATCGACTTGGCGGTTTCGATCTCGCAGAGGACGTCGTTGATGGCGACAGTGTCCCCGGGCTTGACCTTCCAGGAGACGATTTCAGCCTCGGTGAGGCCCTCGCCGACGTCGGGCAGGTTGAACTTGTTAAGGGTCATGGTGTCCTCAGTAGGAGAGGGCGCGGTCCAGCGCCTCCAGGATGCGGTCGATGTCGGGAAGGTAGTCTTCCTCCACCTTGGCAACGGGGTACGGCATGTGGAAGCCGCCAACGCGGATCACGGGTGCCTCCAGGGAGTGGAAGGCACGCTCGCTGATGCGGGCCGCGATCTCCCCGCCGATGCCGCCGAATGTGGGGGCTTCGTGGGCCACGATCAGCCTGCCGGTCTTCTGCACCGAGGCCGTCACGGTATCGAAGTCGATGGGCGAAATGGAGCGGAGGTCGATGACTTCAACGCTCCTGCCGTCCTCGTCCGCGGCGTTGGCTGCGGCAAGGGCCACGGGGACCAGCGGGCCATAGGCCACGATGGTGGCGTCGGTCCCCTCGCGCAGGACGTGCGCGGTGAAGGGATCGGCTGAAGGGCCCGGGACGTCGCGATCGACCTCGCCCTTGAGCCAGTAGCGGCGTTTCGGTTCAAAGACAATGACCGGGTCCTGGCACTCCACGGCCTGCTGGATCATCCAGTAGGCGTCGTGCGGGTTGGACGGGGTGATGATGCGCAGGCCGGCGGTGTGGGCGAACAGCGCCTCGGGTGATTCGGAATGGTGCTCCACGGAGCCGATGCCTCCGCCGTAAGGGATGCGGATGACGACCGGAACGGTCAGGTTGCCGTTGCTGCGTGCGTGCATCTTGGCGAGCTGGGTGGTGATCTGGTTGAACCCGGGGAAGACAAAACCGTCGAACTGGATCTCGCACACGGGGCTGTAGCCGCGCAGGGCCAGGCCGATGGCCGTTCCGATGATGCCGGATTCGGCCAGCGGGGTATCCACCACGCGGTCCGGGCCGAACTCGCCGATCAGCCCGTCAGTGACGCGGTAGACACCGCCCAGGGGGCCGATATCCTCGCCCATGAGGAGCGCTTTCGGGTTGGCAGCCAAGGTGGCGCGCAGGCCCTCGTTGATGGCCTTCGCTATGGTCATCGTTGTCATCAGTGGCCTGCCTTTGCTGCTGCACCGTGCTGCGCGGACGGCTCTTCATCGCCCGCGAATCCTGCCGTGTATTCCTCGAACCACGCCAGTTCCTCGGCGACGAGCGGGTGCGCCTCGGCGTAGACATTGGCGAAGGCCTGCCGGATGTCGGGGTTTTCGAGGTCATGGGCTGTCCGCCGGACGTAGGCGGCGAGTTCATCGCCGTCGGCCTTGACCTTGGCGAAGAAGGTATCGTCAGCAAGGCCCTCCGCGCGCAGGTATTTCTCAAGCCGGGAGAGCGGATCCTTGGCCCGCCACGCCTCTTCTTCGTCGGAGTGGCGGTATTTGGTGGGATCGTCGGCAGTGGTGTGGGCACCTACGCGGTAGGTGAAGGCCTCGATCAGGACCGGGCCCTTGCCCTGCCGGGCGTGCTCCAGTGCCCATTCAGTGACGGCGTGCACCGCGATAACGTCGTTGCCGTCCACGCGGATGCCGGGGAAGCCGTAGCCCTTGGCCCGGTTGGACAGCGGAACGCGGGTCTGGACGTTGGTGGGCACGGAAATGGCCCAGTGGTTGTTCTGGCAGAAGAAGACCACGGGCGCGTTGTAGGAGGAGGCGAAGACCATTGATTCGTGGACGTCGCCTTCTGAGCTGGCACCGTCGCCGAAGTAGGCGATGACGGCAGCGTCCGGCTCGTTGCCGGCCGCACCGGCCAGCTTCTGGTCGCGCTGGATTCCCATCGCGTAGCCCACCGCGTGCAGCGTCTGAGCGGCCAGGACCAGGGTGTAGAGGTGGAAGTTGGTCTCCCTGGGGTTCCAGCCGCCGTTGGACACGCCGCGGAACTGGCGCAGCAGCTCGGCCAGGTCAACGTTGCGGGTCAGGGCGACGCCGTGTTCACGGTAGGTGGGGAAGATGTAGTCCTGCGGCTGGCTGGCCCTGCCGGAACCGATCTGGGCGGCTTCCTGGCCCGTCAGCGGCACCCACAGGGCAAGCTGGCCCTGGCGCTGGAGGGCGGTGGCCTCGATGTCGAACCGGCGGATGGCGGCCATGTCCGCGTAGAGCCCCCGCAGGGCGTCCGGAGTGAGCTTGTCCGCGTAGCGGCTGAACATCGGATCGGTGCCCAGCTTTCCGTCCGGGCCGAGCAGCTGCACCATCTGGGCCGAGGGATCGCCCATAACGGCTTCGGCGTCAGCCTCCCGCTGGTCGTCTACCGCTGTTCCGTCGAACTCGGTGGAAGGCAGATGAGTGCCCATACCGTCTCCTTGCTTGCCGCATCCGATGCAATGCAAATGTCGCTGGGATATATGCCTCAAGGGGAATACATTCCCGTCAAGGCATATACAATGGCTTACTGATCCTAACTTTATCTTCGGTAGGTAGCGGAAGGGCTACTTGTTAAGCGCTAGGAAGTGGCGGAGGCCTTTGTATAGTCGGCACACAATTGGAGGAAGCGGCTGTTGGCTTCCACTTCCCCGATGCTCACCCTGACGCCCTCTCCCGGAAACGCCCTCACCGACAATGCCTGCGCGCCCGCCAGCTCTGCGAAGGTGGCACTTTCAGCACCGAGCGCCAGCCACACAAAGTTGCCCTGGGCCTCGGGTACGTTCCATCCCATCTCCCGCAGTCCGGCGGTGACCCGCTCCCGCTCGTCGACGAGCTTTTGTACCCTTTCCACAACCTGGGCGTAATTCTGCAACGACACGACCGCTGCCTTTTCTGCAATTTGGGACACCGCGAACGGCGTTGCGGCCACCCGAAGGTACTGGGTCAGTTCCGGGTGGGAGACGCTGTAGCCCACCCGCAATCCTGCCAGGCCGTGTGCCTTGGAAAAGGTCCTCAGCACCACCACATTGGGGTACTTGCGGTAGAGCGAGATCCCGTCCACGGCGTCGCCGGCACGGACGAATTCCTGGTAGGCCTCGTCGATCACCACCACCACGTCAGCCGGGACGGACCGGATGAATGCTTCGGTCTCGGCCGCCTTCAGGGCCGGACCGGTGGGATTGTTGGGTGTGCAGAGGAGGATCACCTTCGTCCGGGCACTGACGGCGGCCGCCATGGCGTCGAGATCGTGCCTGCCGTCTGCCGTGACCGGAACCCGGACGCTCTCCGCACCTGCCAGTCCCACGCTGATGGGGTACGCCTCGAATGACCGCCACGCGTAGATGACCTCGTCCGCCTTGCCGTCCTCGTTCTGGCCGGCGAACGCAGCGAGGATCTGGTTGAGCGCGCCCAGGCTGCCCGCTCCGGTCACGATGTCCTCCGCAGGAACGTTGAGGAAGTCGGCGAGCGCGGCGCGCAGCTTGCTGCTCAACGGGTCCGGATAGCGGTTGAAGTCCGTCTGGCTGGCGATGGCCTCCAGGACGGCGGGAAGCGGGGGCAGCGGGTTCTCGTTCGAGGACAGCTTGTAGCTGGCCATTCCCTCAACGGCCGCGGGGGGCTTGCCCGCGGCATACCGCGGAAGCCGGTCCAGCACCGGGCGCGGTGCAATTCCGCCTGTCCTGGTCTCAGATGGGGTCATGGCCACTAGCCTAGTGGCATGGGTTCGCTTATCCTCCGGATCATCGTCAACGCCGCAGCCCTCTGGGTGGCCAGCTGGATCCTGCCCGGGATGGACATCTCCAGCACGGCGACATCCGACGCCGTGGCCAGGTCCGGCATCTCACAGGACGCGGATACGATCGGCATCATCCTCGCTTATCTCTTCATCGGCCTCATCTTCGGTGTGGTCAATGCCTTCGTCAGGCCGCTGGTCAGGCTCCTTGCGCTGCCGATCACCATCCTGACACTGGGACTGTTCGCCATCGTCATCAACGCCGCGATGCTGTACCTGACTGCGTGGCTCAGCAGCTACACGCCCGTCCACCTCAGCATCGATTCCTTTTTCTGGACGGCTGTGCTGGCCGCGATCATCATCTCCCTGGTCTCCCTGGTGGCAGGACTGCTGCCAGGCGGCCGGCGCTGACCCGCATAACCGGGGCTTACCCGCCCAAGTAGGAATAAGCGCAGAATCGGGTACACCCGCGCCCGGTTCCCCCGATAACCCTCCAAAATTCCAGTACCGGCCACGCATGACCCCTCAAGGCCAGGCTTCCTAGGCTGCTTCCCGTGGGCCACCGAAGGGCCCGCTGCTGTCAGTTACGGAAGCTCGGGGTCGAAGAATGAAACCGGTAATAATCCTGGCTGCTGCCTGCCTGCTGTTCGCCGTCCAGGCGGGCCCGGCGCAGGCGGACGCCACATCAGAGGCGCCCGCCGATGGCGTGCTCGGCAACGACATCTCCTGGCCCCAGTGCGGCGAAGATCTGCCTGCACCGCCGGCGTTCGCGATTGTCGGAGTGAACGGGGGACGTCCGGATACGCTAAACCCGTGCCTGGCTGAGCAGCTGGCCTGGGCGGACCGCACCCTGGATGCAACGGGTGGCACTCCGGCTGCCCTGTATGTGAACACCGCGGCAACGGGGCCGGTCGAGTCGTTGTGGTGGCCGGCCGACAACACTTATCTGGATAACGACATCAGCAACCCCTACGGACTGTGCGATGGGAGCGCGTCCCCGGCGTGTGCCTACGTCCACGGGTACGCCACAGCCTTCAACGACGTGGTCATTGTGAAGGGCGCGGGTGGCAGCACAGTACGCCGCATGTGGTGGCTGGACGTCGAAACCGGAAACAGCTGGTTATCCAACAAGACGGCGAACGCCGCGGAACTGGAAGGCATGACCGATTACCTGGTGGGAACCGGCGCAGAGGTAGGCATCTATTCCACCGGGTACCAATTCGGTGAGATTGCGGGCGAAATCAGCCCCGCCAGCAGCCTCTACAGGCTCAAGAACTGGCTGGCGGGCGCGGACGACACGTCATCGGCGCAGGAGTACTGCTCGGCGGCAGCCCTCACGAGCGGCGCGACCGTCACGACCACCCAGTTCACCGCAGGGAACCTCGACTACAACTACCGGTGCCCGGCGGCCGCGCAGCCACCAACTCCGCAGCCCGCCCCGCAGCCGGAGCAAAGCCGCTTCGACGCCTACGCCGAAATGCACGCCGCCCAGATCTCGTGAACCCTTCCCCGTCCCGGCGAATACAAGCTGTTCACTTGGCACCTTGTTGCGGCCGCCCCGAGAAGGGGTCCCTGCGGTCCATGGGAGGAGGCGGCGGTGGCGTCTTTGACAGGGAGAAGCGCGTGGCCGTGGCGGCGCCGCCTGCACCCAGCACGGCGCCCAGCACCGCGGTGGACTGCACCAGTGAGGGGTCTTTGCTGGCTGCCACAAGGCGGCCGGCCTCCTCGTATCCGCCGAGCCTGTGCCCGGGCCCCAGCCCGGCGTCCTCCCCTCCCCTGACATAGAGGTCGTTGGTCATGGTGACCGTGACCTGGTTCCTGGCATCCCGGTTCGGCATACCGTCGCTGCCCGGCACCCAGTCCGTGCGGTGCTCCAGGTGCAGCGTGTTGACGCCTGGAGGAAGCGAAATGCGTGAAATGGGTGATCCGGCGGTCAGCACGAACTTCATGTCGTACTCGTCCTGGAACCGCTCATCAGCCGCAAGGTTCATGGCGTGGATTCCTCCCTGGCTGTAGCCCACGGCGATCACGTCTGCCCCGCGCTCCGCGCCGGAATCACGGAGCGCCCGGAGGACGGCACCATTGACCTCCTTCGAATTGCTGCCCAGCCCATCCACTATCCCGCCCAGGTCGAAGGGGTTCGTGCCCTCATCCGCCTTGTTGACCTGTGTTCCGGGAACAAGGACGACATAGGCCTTTCTTCCGTCGTTATCCACCTCGACCACCTCAATGAAGCCACTTCCGCGCTCCTCAAGCAGTCTGACGCGCTCCAGCAGCCCTGCCGTTGAAGCGTCGAGATCCAAAGTGATGCTTTCTTCCTGCTTGACTGCGACCGTTCCCGTACGGAGTCCCGGATCAGCCCATTCAAGAAGGGGTTTTATGGCAGGAAGTCCGGTGACGGCGTTTCCCAGCAGCATTTCGGTGGCAGCCCCGTTCAGGAATCCTGTCCGCCAGAAGTCGGTGTGTTTCTGGAGTTCCACCAGCGGCGGCGACATGCCGGGGGTACGCTGCAGGTGGCGGACCCCTTCCTCGGCCACCTCATATTCAAACCGGCAGCCCCGGACCTGGCTGCTGATCCGCTGCAGTTCCAGCCTGGCGCGTTGGACCGCATCCCGCGCCTCCCCCACCGCGATCAGGGCCGCCGTTCCCGTGCTGCGCGGCTCATTCTGATGGGCGCCGAGGTCCCGCCAGATGTTGAAGACCTCGGTTTCCACGTCGCTGAGCCGCTCTGCCAGGCCGTCGAGCTTCCCGGCACCGAGGTCCAGCTCCTCCAGTTGGACGGTGATTCCACCCACCCCGCCCCTGACCATCAGGTTGCCGTCGGGGGCCGGCGGCGAGAGACGGATGGGGCCGCCGGAACCTGACGGGATGATGTCGGCCATCAGGGCCGGCCTCCGTAGGAGCAGTCGGACGTCAACGCCGCCCGGGCATGAGCGGCGACTGCCACCGATGCCTCGTGCATCCGGTCCAGCGCCCGGCGCACCGCTACTGCCTGCAGACTGACTGCATCCCGGTAGGCCTGTCCGGCAGGAGACTGCCACTCCAGCATCTGGATCTCCCGGAACCCGGCGAGGACTTCCTCGGTGCGGCCGGCGCAACGGTCCAACCTCGCTGCCAGCTCCTGGACCGCAACGCTGGTGCCCAGCCCTCCGCCCCGGATCCCCTCCGCCAGATCGTCTGCCATGCCGGCCCCCTGCCGCTGCCCGGGCTGCTGCTCGTCGCGCCTCAGTCCTTGTGTTTCCACGCTAGGGAGACCGCCGGCGGCAGGTAAGCACCGCCGTCGGCTATGTGGACAAGTAACCTGGAATCCGGCACTTAAGGCCCCGACGGACTTCGTGAAAGAATCAGCACATGCCTGAAACTGCCGCCACAGCTGACACCCGTACGCCCTCAGGACGCCTGGCCCTCGCCGCGTCGCCCGAAAAAATCGCGCTGGGGCCGCTGGACGGCCGGTACCAGGCCGCCGTCGCCCCGCTCGTGGACTACTTGTCCGAAGCGGCGCTGAACCGCGACCGCGTCGCCGTCGAAGTCGAGTGGCTCATCCATCTGACCAGCAACAGTGTCCTTCCCGGCGCCGGTCCCCTGACCGGGGAGCAGCAGGACCAGCTTCGTGCCATCGTCACCGAGTTCGACGCCGCCTCCGTGGCCGAGCTGGCCGAGATCGAGGCGGTCACGGTGCACGACGTCAAAGCCGTGGAGTACTACATCGGCCGGCGCCTGCCGGCCATCGGGATCGAAAACCTGACCGCCATGGTCCACTTCGGCTGCACGTCCGAAGACATCAACAACCTGTCCTACGCACTGGGTATCAAGGGTGCCGTGGAGGACGTGTGGCTCCCGGCAGCCCGCAGCCTAGTGGCCCAAATCAGCAAGATGGCAGAGGACAACCGCGCCGTGCCCATGCTGTCACGCACCCACGGCCAGCCCGCGACCCCCACCACCCTCGGCAAGGAACTGGCGGTCATCGCGCACCGCCTGACCCGCCAGCTGGACCGGATCGCCAAGACCGAGTACCTGGGCAAGATCAACGGCGCCACCGGCACGTACGCCGCGCACGTGGCCTCCGTTCCCGGCGCCGACTGGCAGCACGTGTCCAAATCTTTTGTCGAGGGACTCGGCCTGACCTGGAACCCGCTGACAACGCAGATTGAAAGCCACGACTGGCAGGCTGAGCTCTACGCCGACGTCGCCCGATTCAACCGCATCCTGCACAACGTCTGCACGGACATTTGGAGCTACATCTCCATCGGCTACTTCGCGCAGATCCCGGTGGCGGGCGCCACGGGCTCATCCACGATGCCGCACAAGGTCAACCCGATCCGGTTTGAGAACGCCGAAGCCAACCTGGAGATCTCCTCCGGCCTGCTGGATGTCCTGGGCTCCACCCTGGTGACCTCCCGCTGGCAGCGCGACCTCACCGATTCCTCCAGCCAGCGCAACATCGGCGTCGCTTTCGGCCACTCCCTCCTGGCCATCTCCAACGTGGCCAAGGGCCTGGAGCGCCTGGATGTTGCCGAGGACGTGCTCGCCGGGGACCTGGACACCAACTGGGAGGTCCTCGGCGAAGCAATCCAGATGGTCATGCGCGCCGAGGCTATCGCCGGCGTCGAGGGCATGGAAAACCCCTACGAGCGGCTCAAGGACCTTACCCGCGGGCATCGCGTGGACGCCGCCCGCATGCAGGAATTCGTGCAGAGCCTCGGCCTGTCCCCGGAGGCGGAAGCCCGCCTGCTGGCTCTGACGCCGGGCAAGTACACGGGCATTGCGGACCAGCTGGTGGACCACCTGAAGTAAAGGCCTGCAGCACAGCAGGGAGTACGACGTCGGAGCCGGGCTCTTCGGGGCCCGGCGCCTTGCGTCGGGGCCGGCGTTGGCCGTTCCGCGGCGCGTCCTTCGGCCCCAGCAAACGGTGGGAAACTGGGAGCATGAAGTTGCTGCTTATCCGCCACGGCGAAACCCCTGGCAACGTTCTGGGGCAGCTGGACACCGCCCACCCCGGACCCGGCCTGACCGAGCTGGGCGGCCGCCAGGCCGAAGCCATGGCCCGGTCCCTTGCCAACGAGCCCATCGAAGCCCTGTATGCCTCCACGCTGATCAGGACGCAGATCACCGCGGAACCGCTGGCCCGCCTGCACACCCTCGACGTCACGGTGCTGGACGGCCTCCACGAAATCGAAGCAGGCTCCCTGGAGAAGCTGACGGACCACGAAGCACACAAGCGCTACATGGGCACGGTCATCGCCTGGGCCGCCGGCGAGCTGGACCGGCGCATGCCTGCCGGGCCGGACGGCCACACCTTCTTCGAGCGCTTTGACGCGGCCATTGCGCACGTCGCCGAACAGGCTACGCGCCGCCGCCACCATACTGCCGCCGTCGTCAGCCACGGCGCGGCCATCCGCACGTGGGCGGGGTTGCGGGCCGAAGGGGCAGACCACGACTTTGCCGCCCGCCATGTGCTGGCCAACACGGGAATTGTGGCACTGGAAGGCAGCCCCGATGCAGGCTGGACGTTGATCCACTGGGATGGAAGCCCCGTGGGCGGTCTCGCCCTGGCTGACCCCACCGCGGAAGATCCCACAGGCAAGGCCGTCACCGGACCCTAAACCCGCTGCCGGTGCCGGCGCGCGGGAAACACCGGCATCGTCCGGCAAGGCCGCGCCTCCCGGCCGTCAGGAACTGGAGGCATGAGCCGCGCCGCCATGACGGCCGCCTCTGCTGCCGTCGGCCGGCCACTGCCCTCCATTGCCGTGAGGGCCCGCAGGAATCCGCTCCAGCCGCCCAGATGGTCCGGCACGTCCGGGGACCGCAGGGTCCGGGCGACCAAGGATTCGATGGCGGTGCCAGGGAACGCCTTGGATCCGGTGAGGAGCTCCAGCAGGACCAAGCCCGTGGCGTACACATCCCATGAAGGGTCTGCCGCGCCGCCCGAGGCCTGTTCGGGACTCATGTAGTGCACGGTTCCGGAGGAGATCCCGGGCTCGGGCGCCGCTCCCACCGCCGCGGCGATTCCAAAGTCGATGATCCGCACCGGGCTCCTGCGCAGGCCGCTGAGCATCAGGTTGGCCGGCTTGATGTCCCGGTGCACCACCCCGGCGGAATGCAGGTGTGCGAGTCCGCTGAACAGGCCCCGGGCCCATCCGGCAACCTCGCCTGGACCCGGCCTCCTGGTGCGCCCGGTCTCGGCGAGGCTTGTCCCCAGGGCAAGCTCCTGCACCAGGAAGGGCCGGCCGGAAAAAGCCCCGCCGGCAGGCATGGTCCCCGCGGCGATGAACCGCACGATGGACGGGTGGTCAAAGCCTGCCAGGATGGCGGCCTCATTCCGGATTCTTTCGTGCCGTCTTCGCCACTCCCCGGCTGCCACCTTGATGGCCGTATCGGGGCCACCTGCCAGGTCCACGGCGCGGAAGACTTCGGCCGCTGACCCCCGGCCCAGCCGTTCCTTCAACCGGTAGCGTCCCGCAACGACTTCCCCTGCGGCAGGGTCGCCCCGCTCCAAGACAAGTTCCGGCGTCACCAGCCCGGCGGCTGTCATGGGGCAGGAACCGCTGCCGGAGCTTCATCCTGCGGCGCAGTGGTGCCGTCCAGGGTAGAAGGAATCAACAGGCAGGTCCGGTAGCGCAGGATGACGTGAGCGTTGTGGGGATCAATCGGTGGAACTTCGGTACAAGTGACCAAGACACTCACGACTCCGTTGGGAAGCAACTTTCGGGATAATCGTAAGCTTACATATAACTAGACCAACTAGCTAGTCGGGCTAGATACTTTTTTTCCTTCGTGCTGCTCCGCTGCGGCCAAGGCCTGCGTCATCCGCTGCAGGAACTCCACCACCGTCCTGGCTTCCTCGGCACTGAGCGACTCGGCAACCGACATCATGCGCCGGTGCATGGCACCCAGCGTCTCGCGAACCTCGTTATCCGACTCAACAGTAGGAATGACCACCACGGAGCGGCGGTCCGAGGGGTGGGCCTCGCGGCGGACGTGGCCGCTGGCAACGAGCCTGTCGATGAGCGACGTGGTGGAGGCGCTGGTGATGTTGAGGAAGTGGCTCAGATCCTTCGGTACCACCTGCCTTCCGGAGGCCTGGGCGCGCAAAAGGTAGCGCAGGGCCAGGATGTCGGTCTCACCCATGCCCATGGAGTCCCGGGTGGTGCGCCGAATGGCCGTCTCAGCCGACCGATAGTCGCGGAGCGCCTTCAGGACGGCGGCACTGTAGTCCAACTGTCCGTCGGGTCCATACCAGTAACCGGATCCCTCATTGCCTGTGAAAGCCATGTAATCAGTCTAGTCCACCTGATAACTAGGCTGCCAAGTAAGTTGGATTTGCAGAGGTTTTCCGCTGTAGCTAAGTCCTTACCCCGGAGAAACACCCCTGTAACCGCCTCCTTCTAGCCTTGGTAGGCATATCCCTCCGGCGAATCGAGGCAGGCATGCAAACCAATCCGCGTCTCAACATCAGGCACGTCCCCTGGTCCAACCCCGTCGGGGCCGACCTCCGCCGCGCGCAGCAGGCTGAACTCGATGCGCGCTTCGGCAACCCGGACCACGAACCCGGCCCGCCGCCGTCGGGCGCCGACTGCGCCGTCTTCCTGGTGGCCTACGACAAGGGGTCGGGGCAGCCGGTAGGCTGCGGCGGCCTTCGCCTGCTCGATGCGTCGACGGCCGAAATCAAGCGCCTGTATGTCCTGCCGTACACCCGCGGCTCAGGTGTAGCGAGTTCCATCCTTGCAGCGCTCGAAGCGGAAGCCTTCAGGCAGGGCATCACCCGGATCAAGGCGGAAGCCGGCTCCGCCCAGCCGGACGGCCGGAACTTCTACGAAAATTCAGGCTTCGAAGCCATACCCAACTTCGGCCCGTACGTCGGCGTGCAGCACTCCTACTGCTACGCGAAGAGCATCAATGCCCGCAGCGCCGCCCACACCGCAATGGCCTAGTGCCGCGCCGCCCGCGTGCAGGCCGTCACACTCGGTGGCCCTGCGGTGCGTTCGGCTAATCTCGGCCTATGGAAACAGCAGACATCACCTTCCGGACGCGCAAATGGGTCCGCCCCGAGGACCTCAACGCCAACGGAACGCTTTTCGGCGGCAGCCTGCTGAAGTGGATTGACGAAGAAGCCGCCATCTACGCCATCCTGCAACTGGGCAACGGACGCGCCGTCACCAAGTACATCTCGGAAATCAACTTCGTCAGCTCGGCCGTCCAGGGCGACCTCGTCGAAATGGGCCTCACGGCCACGCGGTTTGGCCGGACATCACTGACCATGCGGGCGGAGGTCCGCAACATGATCACGCGGCAGAGCATCCTCACCATCGAGGAGATCGTGTTCGTCAACCTCAACTCCGAGGGAAAGCCGGAACCGCACGGCTACACGGAGATCACCTACGACCGGGACCGCATCCCCACGCACCACCTCACGGAAACCGCCGTCAAGGACTGAACACTCCAGCAAAAATCGGTACAGCAGGGAACGGTGCAGGAAGGCTCAGTACAGGAAGGATCAGTCCGGGACTGACGCGAAGGAATGACGACGGCGGAACCCGGCTTCCGCCGTTGCCCTCCCCAATTGCCGGAGAGCAGGATTCACCGGGCGTTCACCCGTAGGGTGCGCCCCATTTCCACCGCTGGTCCAGAGTAGGCAGCCGGGCTGTTTATCGAATCGATAGCTATAACGGCCCGCTTTTTGCCATGCCCAGCTATAGGCTGTGCGGACATGCTCCGGTTCCAGTCCAGAAATGAGTCCTGATCGTGCGTAGATTCCAGAATGTGGTCGCCGCCGCTGCCGCCGTCGTCCTCCTTGCCGGCTGCGGGAGCGGCGCGGCATCCCCCGCCCCGTCCGGAAGCGGCTCCCAGGCCGCCGCGGGTTCCGGCGACACCCTGGTGGTGTACACCAACTCCAACGGCGAAGGCCGCGGGGACTGGCTCACCGCCAAGGCGGCCGAGGCGGGCTTCAAAGTCGAGATCGTGGGCGCCGGCGGAGCCGACGCCACCAACAAGCTCATCGCCGAGAAGAACAACCCCATCGCCGACGTCGCGTTCGGCTTGAATAACATGTACTTCTCGCAGATCAAGAACGAGGGCGCCCTGGAGGCGTACCAGCCGTCCTGGGCCGGCGACGTGGACAAGGAGCTCGGCGACGGGGAGACCTACTGGCCGCTGGTCAAGCAGGCCATCCTGCTCGGCTACAACTCGGACAAGTTTTCCAAGGACGCCGCCCCCAAGGACTGGACTGACCTGTGGACGAAGGACGAATTCAAGAGCCGCTACGAACGCGTCACCGGCCTTGGCACCGCTACGGCGCAGCTGGTTTTCGCCGGCATCCTCAGCCGCTACCGCGATGACTCCGGCGACCTCGGGATATCCGACGACGGGTGGAAGCAGGTGGAGCAGTACTTCAAGAACGGCAGCCCGGCCGTAGCCAAGACGGACCTCTTCGCGCGCATCGCCGCAGGCGAGGTGGACATGGGCCAAATGCCGTCCTCGATCATCGCCGACCGGGAAAAGTCTTTCAAGGTGGACGTTGAAACGGTGATCCCCTCCGTGGGCGTTCCCATGGCTGTGGAGCAGATCGCCCTGGTTAAGGGCAGCAAGAAGAAGGAACAGGCCCAGAAGTTCATCGACTGGTTCGGCAGCGCCGAGACCCAGGGCCAGTTCGCCAAGCAGTTCAACTCCATGCCGGTGAACAAGGGCGCCCAGGCGCAGGCCAACCCGGAAGTGGTGCACTTCTTCGCGGACCTGAAACAGCAGGACATCGACTGGGATTTCGTGCAGGAGAACATGGGCGCCTGGGTAGAGAAGATCGAGCTCGAATACATGACGTAGCCCGGCCGCCCCTTCCGTCCGCCGTTCCACCAGACAGGTTTGACATGATCCGCTTGGACAACATCGAAGTTACCTTTGGCGAATTCACGGCCATTCCTCAGCTGGACCTGCACGTCCGGCCCGGGGAGTTCTTCACGCTGCTGGGGCCTTCCGGCTGTGGCAAGACGACGGCGTTACGCACCTTGGCGGGCTTCATCCAGCCCGCCAAGGGCACCGTCCGGGTGGACGGCAAGGACGTCACGCGGCTTCCGAGCGACAAGAGGCAGGTGGGCATGGTGTTCCAGAACTATGCCCTCTTTCCCAGCATGAGCGTCTGGGAGAACATCGCTTTCGGCTTGCGGGTCCGGAAAGAGAAACCGGCGGACAGTGACCGCCTGGTCCGGGACATAGCCCGGCGCGTTGACCTCAGCGACGAACAGCTGTCCAAGAACGTGGCGGAGCTGTCCGGCGGCCAGCAGCAGCGCGTGGCCGTGGCCCGGGCCCTCGTGCTGCGGCCCAAGATCCTGCTGCTGGACGAGCCGCTGTCCAACCTCGACGCCAAGCTGCGGCACCAGCTCCGGCAGCAGCTCAAGGACCTGCAAAGCGAGTTCGGCATCACCACCGTGTATGTCACCCACGACCAGGACGAGGCACTTGCCATGAGTGACCGCGTGGCCGTCTTCAACAAGGGCGTCGTCGAGCAGGTGGGGACGCCGCAGGAAATCTACGACCACTCCGCCACGGAGTTCGTCTGCAATTTCATTGGCGACAGCTCCGCCCTCACCCCGGAGTTCATCGCTGAAGTGAACCGCCTTTCCGGGGCGCAGCTGAGCACGGACGCCAACTCCTACCTGCGGGTGGAAAAAGCGTCACTCGCAGTGCCTCCGGAAGGCGGCACCGCCGTCGGACTCCCCGGAACAGTGGTGTCCCGCACCTACCATGGCCTGCACAGCCGCTACGTGGTGCGGAGCCACGGCGCGGACGTCCGCCTGCTGGTCAGGGAGGACGGCGGCGCCCACCCGGCACCCGGCACGGAGGCCACTGTGTACCTGCAGCCCGGGCATGTGCTGCAGTACCACCCGGCTTCCGGCTCCGCGCTGCGGAACCAGGACGAGGCGGTGGCCCTGCCATGACCGGGACCCCGGTCCGCGGGATGGCCCGCTCACCCTTCGTCCTGGTGGTCGGCGCCGCCCTCACCTGGTTCATTGCCGCATTCCTGGTCTGGCCCAACATCAACGTCCTGATTGCCACGTTCTTCCCGGACGGCAGCTTTTCGGGACGGGCGGCGGAAAAGCTGTTCTCCTCCCAACGCGCCATGAAGGCCCTGGGGAACAGCTTCCTGCTGGCCGTAGCGCTGTCCATCACGGTCAACCTGGTGGGCATCTTCATCGTCCTGGTGACGCACTACTTCCGGGTCCGTGGTTCAAGGATCCTGTTCCTGGGCTACGCGTCCACCTTCATCTACGGCGGCATCGTGCTGGCCGCCGGATACAAGTTCATCTACGGGGACAAAGGCATTGTCACGTCGCTGCTGGTGAAGGTTTTTCCCGGGATGGACGCCAACTGGTTCTCCGGGTTTTTCGCGGTCCTGGCGGTCATGACCTTCGCCACCACCACCAACCACATGCTGTTCGTGGCCAATGCGCTGAAGGGCATCGATTACCAGACCATCGAGGCTGCGAAGAACCTCGGCGCTTCCACCTGGACCATCCTGCGGCGGATCGTGCTGCCCATGCTCAAACCGACCCTGTTCGCGGTCACCATCCTGTCCTTTCTGACCGGCCTCGGGGCCCTGAGTGCGCCGCAGGTGCTGGGTGGCCGGGATTTCCAGACGATCACCCCCATGATCCTGACCTTCACCAACAGCCCCACCTCGAGGGACCTCGCCGCGCTGCTGGCCGTGATCCTGGGCCTGGCCACCATGGTGATGCTGGCGGTGATGTCCAGGCTCGAGAAGGGTGGCACCTACTTCTCGGTGTCCAAGGTGTCCTCTGAACTGCAGAAGCAGGACATCACCAATCCGCTGGCCAACGCGGCGGTCCACGCCGTGGCGTACCTGCTGTTTGCCGTGTACACGCTGCCGGTGGTGCTCATCGTCCTGTACTCATTCGCTGACGGGGCAGCCATCCAGACCGGGCAGCTCTCGCTGGGCAACCTGACGCTGGACAATTATGTCCGCGTCCTGACCCAGCAGTCGGGTTTGCGGCCGTTCATTGTCAGCGTGGTGTACAGCGCACTGGCGGCCCTCATCGCCGTGGGTGGCCTGCTCTTCGTGGCACGGCTGCTGCAGAAGTACCGGAACTGGCTGGCCTCCGCCTTCGAGTACCTGCTGCATATCCCCTGGATCCTGCCTTCGGCGCTCCTGGCACTGGGCCTGATCATCAGTTACGACCATCCAAACCCGCTGGTGGGCGGCGCCGTACTGACCGGCACCACGGTGCTCCTGCTGGTCGCCTTCGTCACCGTCAAGATCCCTTTCACGCTGCGGATGCTGAAGGCGTCCTTCGCCTCCGTGAATTCCTCGCTGGAAGAAGCGGCCGCCATCATGGGCGCCAAGACGCTCTACGTGTTCCGGCGGATCCTCCTGCCACTGGTGCTGCCGGCGGCGGCTGCCATTACGGCGCTGAATTTCAACAGCCTGCTGGACGACTACGACACCGCCATCTTCCTGGCCCACCCGCTGGTCCAGCCGCTGGGCCTGGTGATCAAGGCGAACACCGACGGCGCCGAGGGCACTGAGGGAATCGCCAACACCTTCGTGTACACCGTCCTGCTCATGGTGATCACCGGCCTCACCATGTATTTCGTGTACGGCCGGTCCGGCCGGCGCCCCGGCAGGAAACGCCTGCCCGGGGCACCTGCCGTTCCCGGGGCCGCCGGCCAGGCACTTCCGGCTGCCCCTGCCCCCGGAGAGGACGACGCCACCCGGCCCGCTGCCGCCGTGCGCTGATGTATGGTCCGCTGATGCCGCGTCCGGACGTCAGCCGCTGGTGCTGCTGACGACGGCGGCACGCGGCCGCCGTCTGCGGGCAAGGTTGAGCAGGCGGTCTCGGAAGGGCTGGGCGCGTTCAGCCATGGCGATCCGGTTGAGGGCGGCCGAGGCCCCGCTCACTGCCTGGCTCCGGAGGCGGCGGCTGCGGTCGTAGGCAGGCAGTGCCTGGTCTTGCGGCAGCGTGTTGAGGAGCTCCGCCAGCGTCACCGCGTCCACCAGCGACTCACAGGCGCCCCGGCCCAGGTTCGGGGTCATGGCGTGGGCGGCATCGCCGATCAGCACCGTCCGGCCGCGGACGTAGGAACGAAGGTAAGGAACTGTCCAGAGCCGCTGCACCAGGGAGCCTTGGGGTGTTGCGGCTGCCAGCACCTCCCGTATTGCGGGCGCGTGCCCGGCGAAGCGCTCCCGGGCCTGGTCCAGCACGGACGCCACATCGATCCCGTACGGTCCAAGGCCGGACCGGTAACCCGCGTACCAAAGGGTGCCGGTCCGGGCGGCGGCAATGCCGAAGAGGTCCCCGCGGCCCCAGTATTCACCCACCGCACCCTGGTTGACCGGCAAAGGAAGGATCCCCCGCACGGCAAGGTACGGCGTGAGCCGCGCAGCGCTGCCGGGACCCCAGGCCCCGCGTCGGACCACGCTGTGGACGCCGTCTGCACCGACTACCAGGCCTTCACCGGCCGGAACCTGCTGGACGTTCTCCGTAACGCGCCGCACCGTCGCCGGAACGGCGGAGTCCAGGAGCTGCAGCAAGTCGATCCGGGAGATGGCGAACATCGCGCCGGCGTCGACCGTTGCCCAGGGTTCACCGGCGCCGTTTCGGATCGAGCCGCTGCCGATCACTGGGCTGGCTGCCCTGGCCTCCTCCAGCACCCCCAGCCGGGCCAGCGCGCGTTGAGCCGTTGGCCACATCCCCAACGCGGTGCCGACCGTGGGCAATTCCGGCCGCTTCTCGTGGACGGTTACCTCGAACCGGTCCGGGTCCAGGCAGGCAGCCAATGCCAGTCCTGCAATTCCTCCGCCAACGATCGTGACCGTTTCCATGGCGACAATTTTACTACTTTTGTAGTGCAATGGAAGGGCGTTATTAGACTGGAGGCATGCCTGACCGCCGAACCCAGCTCCTTGACGCCGCACTGGCGGTAGTGGCGGATAGTGGACTGAAGGGGCTCACCCATAGGGCGGTGGATGCGGCGGCAGGACTGGCCGAGGGGACCACATCCAACTACTACCGCAGCCGCAGCGCCCTCGTGGAGGCAGTGCTGGAGCGCCTGCTGCAGCTGGACGGCGCGCTTCTCCAGGATTCCGGGCCCGCCGGTCCACCCCGCGACGTTGGGGAACTCGCCGAACAACTGGCAGGCCTGGTGCTGGCGCTGGCCGGACCGCACGCGAGCCTCACCCGTGCGCGCCTGGCCTTTTCACTGGACCACCCCGAGTCCGTCACTGCCGGCCATGTGCTGCTGGTGCGGAACCTGGAGCAGGCCCTCACTGCCCTGGGGGTGCCGGATGCAGCAGCGCGCGCCCGCGATGTTGCGGACTACGGTGACGGGCTCTTGCTGCACCTGCTCACCGTCCGGCGGAATGAAAGCCCGGACCCTGCCGCCATTACGGCGGCGATCCGGCGGCTGCTGTTGGCACCCTGAAGCCGGCGCCAGCCCCGCCGTCGGCCTTTTTAAGGCTACCTAGGAGGAGGCGGGCCAGCCGGTGTAGGCCTCGGCGAGGTAGGCCATGCCGTGCCGGGACGAGACCACGGAGTTGAGTTCACCGAGCTGGCGGGCGCGGGAAAAGTCGTCCGCGTCGGCCGGCGTGTGCAGCATGGTGGTCATCCAGTAGGAGAACTGCTGGGCCTTCCAGACCCTGGCCAGGGCCCGGTCGCTGTAGGTGTCCAGGAGCGTGTCCGTGCCGGAGTTGTAGTGGTTGTCCAGCCCCTCGAAGAGGACCCTGACGTCGTTGATGGCCAGGTTCAGGCCCTTGGCGCCGGTGGGCGGGACCGTGTGTGCGGCGTCGCCGGCGAGGAACAGGTTGCCGTACCGCATGGGGGCATGGACGAAGCTGCGGAACGGCAGCACCATCTTCTCCAGGACCGGGCCTTCCTTCAGTTCGAAGCCGTTGCCGTTGACGCGGCTGCGGAATTCGGCCCAGATCCGGTCGTCGTCCCATTCGGCCACGTTTTCCTTAGGGTCGCACTGGAAGTACATCCGCTGCACGGTTTCGGTGCGCTGGCTGATCAAGGCGAAGCCGTTGGCGGAGTTGGCGTAGATCAGCTCGTCGGAGCTGCGCGGTGCCTCCGCCAGGATGCCGAACCAGGCGAAGGGGTATTCGTGGAAGTACCACTTGCGGTGGGCCTCGGGGATCTGGAACCGGCAGTGGCTGCGGGAACCGTCGGCTCCCACCAGGAAGTCGGCCTGGATCTCGCACTCGGCACCGTCCGCGTCCGTGAACCAGACTTTCGGCTTGCCCTCCAGGTCATGCACGGTGGTGTCCGTGACGCTGTAGCGGACGTCCCCGCCGTCGGCCTTCCTGCGCGCGGCGAGGTCGAGGAACACGTCCGTCTGCGGATACAGCCACACCGACTCCCCCACCAGGTCCTTGAAGTCGATGCGGTGGCTCTCGCCATTGAAGCGCAGTTCGATGCCGTCATGGCGGTCCCCGTCGCGCAGCACGCGGTCCGAGACGCCGCTGTCCACCAGCAGGTTGACGGTCCCGTGCTCCAGGATGCCGGCACGCACGGTGTGGGCGATGTCCTCGTGGCTGCGGATCTCGATCACTGTGGACTCGATGCCTGCCTTGGCCAGCAGGTGGGAGAGCATGAGTCCGGCGGGGCCGCCGCCCATGATGGCCACCTGGGTGGAAACGGTTTTGCGTGCCATGGATTCTTCTCGCTTCGTTGCGGGCCCGGGAGGGGCGGGATCGGTCTGGCATCCAGTGTGCGCGAGGCGCCGTGACTGCCGTTACATCAATTCCGTTGAATGGATCAGGAGTCCGCAAGCTGCCGGGCGATGCCACGGGCCGCAGTCTGGAGCGCGGGCACCAGCGCCTGGAGCCGCATCTCGCGCAGGGGAACCACGACGCCGAGCGAGGCAACGGCGTGCTTCCTGCGGTTGAGGACGGGGACGGCAATGCCCCAAGTGTCCGGATCCACCACGCCCTTCAACTGCGCAAATCCCTGGTGGGCGGCTTCGCCCAGCAGCACCCTGACGGCGTCCGTGGTGATTTTGCCGGCGGGGTCCGCGAACTGCTCAAGGTAGTCAGTCTGGACGGCCTTCTCCTGATGGGCCATCAGTGCCAGGCCCGCCGACGAGACATGGATCGGCATCCGGCCCGCAACCTGCGCGCGGTTGGTCACGGAGCCGCGCCGCGACAGCCGCTCAACGAAAAGCGCCTCCCACCCGTCCAGCACGGCCAGGTTCACGTTCTGGTTCAGGACCTGCTGGATATCCTCCATGAACGGCATGGCCGCCTGGCGCAGGGCGAGCGTGGGGGACGTGCGGTTCACGAGTTCCCAGAGCCTCAGCCCTGGCCGCACCATGCCGCCCGGGGACGCCTCGAGCAGGCCGTGTGCGGCGAGCTGGCCCACCAGCCGGTGGGTGGTGCTGAGCGGCAGGCCTGCCCGCTGCGCAAGCTCGCTAAGCTGCAGGGCATTGATGTCCTGGGGAAAGGCAGAAATCAGCCGGACGATCCGGTCCACCACGGAGTCGCCGGAACGGGAATTTGCCACCGCCGCACTCCCTTCAGGTCAGCACAACCTTCCATTCAACGGGAGTCCAGCGTACCGTGCCCGCGCCCGCGCAGCGGAGGCACCCACGGCGGTCAGGCCGTCGTCGTCCGTTGCTTCATCCGGCGCCACGCTCCGGGCGCCAGCACCACGGCGATGCCGACGGCGGCACCGATGACCGTCTCGATGATCCGGTCGCGGAGGAGGACGGCAGGGGAGGCCGGAACCACCAGGAGCGTGGAGACCAGGGCGAGGGGGGTGACGAAGACCTGGGCCAGCAGGTACTGGCGGATGATGAACATTTCCGCGCCGAACTGGCACAACGCCATGACCAGCACGGTCTGCCAGGGCTGCAATCCCACCAGCAGCACCGCTGCCAGGACCAGCAGGCCCAGGACCGTTCCGATGATCCTTTGGATGCCGCGGCGCACCCGGTGCCGGGTGCTGTGGCCGACGAGCGGAACCACGGCCGCCACCATCGCCCAGTAGTTGTGGCCGAAGCCAAGGGCCTCCCCCGCCCAGGTGGCCAGGGAACCGGCGAGCCCTGCAGCCACCAGGTAACCGAAGCCTTCGAGCCACGCCGCCCGCTTCTCGGCTGGCGTGCGGCGGATGCGCGGGGGCCCGGTCCACGGGGTCCGGTGGCTGGGCAGCACACGGGACGAAAACCCCACCAGCAGGCAGAACACGGTGGTGAGGACGGCGACCAGCATGCCCTGCCACAAGGGCGGCTGGTTGGGAATGGACGCGATGGCCGCAAAGGCGAAGATATGGAACAGTGAGCCGGCAGGACGCAGGCGCAGCCACGAGATGGCCACGGAGCAGCCGCCGGCCACCAGGGTGGTGGCCACGACCAGAAGCCAGGTGTTCGTGCCCGTGTCGAGGCCCCAGGCCGGGCCCGTCCTGGCCGCGAGCGCCGCCAGGAGGATGACCAGCAGCATCAGCAGGCCGGCCCGCAGCTGCAGCACGAAGCGCACGCCGTGCGGTTCCCCGCGGCCGTAGATCCCCGTGAACGCACCGAACGACGCGAAGATCGCCAGGTCAAGGCGGCCAAGGAGCAGCAGGGTGATCAGCGGGACGAAGACGCCCACCGCGCATCTCAGCGCCGGATGGTGGTCCTTGTTGCCCGGGGCAATGCTGAACATCTCGGCCATCATCTTCAAGGGGTACAGCGCCTTCCTGCGGGGGGATTCCGGTGGGCGGCCGCGCTGACGTTCCTGCTAAATCCTACGGTGCGGGCGCCGGCAGCCGGGAGCGGCGTTCCCATGAATGGAATCAGGGCGCAACGCGGACGAAACAGCGCGCCACGATGCTTGAGCCATGAAGCTCCGAACACCGAACGCGCCCACGGCGGAACTGCGCTGCGAAGTCTGTGGCCTGATGCCCGAACCGCCCAGGACCCGGCAGACGATGGCCACCATCGCGGCGATGCTTCCGATCGAGCTGCTGGTCCACGCCTTGGTAGTGGATGCCCACCTTCCGTACGTGGCCAAGGTCCTGGTGTTGACACTCACCGCGACAGTCCTGGCGATATGGGTGGCGGAACCGTCGGCCGCGCGCCTCCTGCGCGGCTGGCTCCATGCTCCGGCACTCCGGCACCGGAGGAGGCTGGCCGCGGCACCGGCATTGTGGCGGGCGCGGACCGTGCTCAGGGACCAGCCCGGCGCGCTGCAGCGGCTCGCCCGGGCACTCGCCCGGCTGGAGACCAACATCCTGGGCATCCACGTCCATCCGGTGCCCGGCGGAGTGCTGGACGAACTTGTCCTGTCCGCCCCGGCCGGGGTGGGTGAGCGGGAGTTGCTCGCAGCCCTGCACGATGGCGGAGGGGCCGGCGCACACGTTTGGCCCACCACTGCCCTGGCCATGGCCGACGGCCAGACGAAAGCGCTGACCCTCGCTGCCCGGATCGCCCAGGCGCCGGATGAGCTGCCGCTGGCTGTGGCGGAGCTGCTGCATGCCCGGATCCTCACCCCGGCCACGGCGTCCGCCGAATGGCACGACGACGGCACCCGGCTTAAGGTTCCCACCGCCTGGCACGGCCCCATCACCTTTTCCCGGCCGGGGGAACCTTTCACTCCGGCGGAGTCGGCCCGGGCCCACCGGCTGGCCGAGCTTGCCGAGATTCTGGCTTACCGGCAGGCCGGGTCCCCAGCAGCACATTGAGCCCCCACCCCAGCACGGTGGTCAGGATGATTGCGCCGGCCATGGACGCGAGCTGGACCGGGGTGGACAGGATCCCGAGGCTTACGATCAGCGTGGTGGCACCGGCGGGCGGGTGGGGCACAGCAAGCCAGGTCAGGACGAGGGTGGTCAGGCCCACCGACAGGACGCCGCTGAGTACATGCAGCGGGGTCAGCCCACCCACGGGAGCGGAGGGCTGGTCCTGCAGGCCAAAGGCGTAGAGGCAAAGCGCCCCCGCGGCCAGCCCGACGCCGTGGCCCACCACGGTATTGAGCGGCCGGGACGCCTTCTGCTCGGGGGATTCAAAGAACAGCATCACCGTCGGGCCGAGGCTGGGAAAGAGCCAGGGGAGGTGGAGGAAGAGCCCCACCAGCCCACTCGCGGCAAGCACCACCACGCTGAGGACAGCTGCGTAGAGCCCGCTCCCCAGGTTGCCCCAGCGGTCCTTAGCGCGTTGCAGAAGTGGTGTCTCCATGGCGGTTCCTCCTCGCAGCCGGCGGCCCGGTCCCTGAATTATTGGGACCTGTCAGCGGCTACGTACCCGCCGCGTTCCAGTCACAATCCGTTTGTTCGCAACCCCTGCGGCAACTTGGGGCCAACCCCTTGACAGTGGCTTGGCTCACTTCTACCTTTGTTTTTGGGATCCCAAATTGGGATCCCAAAATAGAAGCCCCGCCGGATGCTCCGGAACATCCCCGATGGCAACTTCCCAGCCACGGGCGCACCCGCCCCTCGCACTGCCTTCCACATTGCCATTCACTACCATTCCCCGTAACTTCCCCGTGAAGGAGAAGCTGTGTCCATCCCAAACACTGAAACAACGGCCACGCCCGACGAAGCCGCACCAAGCACCACCGGAACGACCGGAAAGGACGGCACGCAACGGCGCACCGCCGTCCGCTGGCGCCTGTTCCTGCTGCTGCTGGTCCTCGTGTCCGTCAACTACATCGACCGGGGATCCATCTCCGTCGCACTGCCCATCATCCAAAAGGAATTCAACCTCGCCCCCGAACTCGTGGGCCTGCTGCTGTCGGCCTTCTTCTGGACCTACGCGCTCATGCAGGTTCCCGTGGGCTGGCTGATCGACAGGTTCGGTCCGCGCAAGGTCATGACGGCCTCCTGCGTCGGCTGGGGGGCTGCCACGGCGGCGTCCGGCATGGCCGGCGGCTTCCTGAGCATGTTCATCGCCCGGCTCGGCATCGGAGTGACCGAGGCCGGCGTCATGCCGGCCGGCGGCAAGCTCAACGCCATCTGGATGCACAAGTCCGAACGCGGACGCGGCGCCACCATCCTGGATGCCGGAGCTCCCCTGGGCGCCGGCCTGGGCGGCATCATCATCGCCGGGCTCATCGCGGCCACCGGCAGCTGGCGCTGGTCCTTCGTCATCGCCGGTGCCGCCACCGTCCTCATGGGCATCGCCGTCTGGTGGTACGTCAGGGACAACCCCCGCGAGCACCGGGGCGTGAACGACGCCGAGGCCGCCTACATCGAGGCATCGCACGCCGCCGAGGACGCCGAGGCGGCCATGGACGGCAGCCAGGGTAAGCGCGGCCTGCTCCCCTACCTCAAGTTCCGCTCCTTCTGGGCCATGTGCCTGGGCTGGCTCGGGTTCAACGGCGTCTTCTACGGCCTGCTGACCTGGGGGCCGCTGTACCTGTCCCAGGCCAAGGGCTTCGACCTGAAGACGATTGGCTGGTCCACCCTGGTGATCTTCGGTGCCGGGTTCGTTGGCGAAATCCTTGGCGGCACCATCGCCGACAAGTGGCGCGCGTCCGGTGCCTCCGCCAACCTGGTGATGCGCACCCTCCTAGGCATCTCCAGCGCCATCGTAGTAGCCGGCCTGGTGGGCGTGACCGTGGTCCCTGACGCCACCACCGCCGTGGTCCTGCTCTCCGTGGTCCTGTTCTTCCTGCGCTGGGTAGGCCTGTTCTGGAGCATCCCCTCCATCCTGGGCGGCCGCACCAATGCCGGCGTCCTGGGCGGGGCCATGAACCTCAGCGGCAACATCTCCGGCTTTGTCACCCCCATCGTCGTCGGCCTGATCGTGGGGGCCACGGGCTCCTACACCTGGGCGCTGCTCTACTTCGTGGGTTCCGCGGTGATCATGGGCGTCTCAGTGCTGACCCTGAACTACAACAAGCGGCTTCCTGTCTAAGCTGACCCTCGCAGGGAAACTTGCAGACAACGCCCCCGCAGCCGGGAGCAGTGCACTACACGAATCCGAAATGGAGCATCATGCTGACCGCAGAAGAGACCCAGGACAAGGACCGCCCCCTCCGCGAGACCGTCCGGGACACCCTCCGCACCCGGATTTTCGAAGGACACTATGCTCCCGGCACGCGGCTGGTGGAACGGGACCTCGCCGCCGAGTTCTCCGTTTCCCGGCTGCCGGTCCGCGAAGCCCTGCGCATGCTCCGCCAGGAGGGCCTGATCAGCGACCGAGGTGCACGCGGGGCCGAAGTCAGCAGCCTCAGCCCCAAGGACGTGGAAGACCTCTTCGACGTCCGGCAGTCCCTGGAGGTGCTGGCCTGCCGGCTGGCGGCCAAACGGGCCACCGCGGAGGACCTCGCCTACCTCAAGGGGCTGCTCGACGACGCGGAGGGCTTCCTCGCCAAGGGGGCGGTGATGGAAGCCCACCGCTCCAACAGCGAATTCCATGACGCCATCACCGGCATCGCGGACAACAACTTCCTCAAATCCGCCTTGGAGCCGCTGCAGGGCCGGATGCACTGGCTGTTCCGCCACGTCAGCGACCTGCCCGAACTCATCCGTGAACACCGCGAGCTCTACGCCGCCATCGCCAGCGGCGACCCGGAGAGGGCCGCCGCCCAGTCCGCCTCCCACATCGGCAAGTACCGGGAGCAGTTCCCCGAGGACTTCCAGAAGACCGAACCAGAATTCCACCGGAAGAGAAAATGAAACTCCTGGTCATCAACCCCAACATCAGCGACGATGTCACGGCCCTGATCGAAGCCGAAGCGCTCCGGTCCGCCGCCCCCGGCACGGAGCTGGTACTCCGGACTGCCGGCCACGGCGTCGAATACATCGAGACCCGCTTCGAATCCCTCATCGCTGCCGGCGCCGTGGCGGAGATCATCGCCGAACACACCCGCCCCGGAGCGGACCCCGTGGATGCCGTGGTGGTCGCCGCCTTCGGCGATCCCGGCATGCCGGCCCTCAAGGAACTGGCGGACGTGCCCGTCATCGGCATCACCGAGGCCGCCCTGTGCGCAGCAGCCCTGCAGGGCCACCGTTTCTCCATCATTGCCATCTCGGACCGGATCAAGCCCTGGTACCGCGACTGCGTGGAGCGGTTCGGCCTGTCCGGCCGGCTCGCCTCCATCCGCTCCATCAACGAGTCCCTCAACGGCATCGCCGCCGTCCAGCAGGACTTCAAGGAAACCCTCCTGGCACTGAGCCTGCAGGCCGTCACCGAGGACGGAGCCGACGTCGTCATCCTGGCAGGTGCGCCGCTCGCCGGACTGGCCCGGGACCTGCGCGGCCGGATCCCGGTCCCCGTGGTGGACGGAATCTCCGCGGGCGTCCGTATGGCCGAGGCAGTGGCGGCCCTGCAGTCCGGCCCGCACCACGCCGGCGCCTTCGCCGCACCCCCCGCCAAGGACCGCAAGGGCCTGTCCGGCAACCTGGAGGCAGCATTGGCCGCCCGCCAGGAGGACGCCGGCCTGCAGCCCTCCGCCTGATCCAGACTTCAACCATCCAAGGAGGACACCGATGTCCAACCAGCCAGAACTTGTCATTTCCAACGCCATGGTGGTCAACAGCTCCGGCCGCCAGGCAGCACACATCGTGGTGCAGGACGGGCGCATCGCCGCCCTCCTCGACGCATCGCAGCCGGCACCCGCCGCGGACCGAACCATCGACGCCACCGGCAAGCTCGTCATTCCCGGCGGCGTGGACGGGCACTGCCACGTGGCCCAGGTGACCGGGCGCTTCCGCACCCTTGACGACTACCGCACCACCTCCACTGCTGCCCTGTGGGGCGGCACCACCACCATCATCGACTTCGGCATCCCCCGCGACGCCCAGGAAACCCCGCTCGCCGCCGTCCTCCACAAGAAGGAGCTGGCCACCGAGTCCAGGTGCGATGTGGCCCTCCATGGTGCCGTCATCAGCTGGGATGAAACCGTGCCGTGGCAGCTGGAGCAGCTCGCCGCGGAAGGCGTGCGCTCGGTGAAGATGTACACCACGAACCGCGGCACCACGATGGCCGACGGGGACACCATCCTGAAGGTCATGCGGGAAATGGCCAGGCTGGACGGGCTCACCTATATCCACGCCGAACACGACCCCATCATCGCGGACTGCACCGAACAGCACGCCCAGGACGGCCGGATCGGCATCGAACACCTGCACCGGACCCGGCCCGAGCTGGCCGAAGAAATCTCGGTCAAGGAGACCCTGGCATTGGCCGAATACACCGGCGCGCCCGTCTACTTCGTCCACCAGTCAACACCCGGCGCTGTCGACCTCGTGTCCGAGGCCCGGACACGCGGCCTCGAGGCCTTCTCCGAAACCTGCCCCCACTACGTCACCCTGGACGACTCCGTCTACTCCTCGGCGTTCCCGGAATGGTTCGCCTGCTGCCCGCCCATGCGCAACCCCGAAACAGTGGCCGCACTCAAGGAACGCCTGGCCGCCGGCGCCATCCACACCATCTCCTCCGACCATTCCTGCTACGACCTCTCGCAGAAGCGCGAACGCACCGATGACGTGCGCTTCATGCCCCACGGCCTGCCCGGCGTCGAAACCCGGATGCCCGTCACCTTCACGGCCATGACCTCCGCCGGCGCCACGGTGGAACAGTTCGTCAGTGCCTTCGCTGCCGAACCGGCCCGGATCAACGCCCTGCCCGGCAAGGGCGTGATCGCCGAAGGTTTCGATGCCGACCTGGTGGTCTTCGACCCGGCCGAGGAACGCACCGTGGACGGCAGCGCGCTGCACATGGGAACGGACTTCTCACCGTTCGACGGAAAGGCACTCACGGGCTGGCCCGCCGTCGTTGTTTCGAATGGCCGCGTGGTCCTGGACGCAGACGGCTTCCACGACCCCGGACCCGCAGGGCGGTTCGTGGCCCGCGAGGGTTTCCAACAGCACCAGTCGGCGATCTCCGACGCCGCCCACCTGGCCGCCACCATCTCGTAGGAGCACCCATGCCTGCCACCACCCGCCCTTTCCGGATCGGCATGATCGTGCCGTCCTCCAACACGTGCCTGGAACCGCAGACCTACCGCATCCTGGGCACCCGCACCGATGTCACAGTGCACTTCACCCGGATCCCGGTCACCCGGATCGCCCTGGATGACTCCTCCGACCGGCAGTTCGATCCCGCCGTCATGCGTGAAGCGGCAAAGCTGCTGGCGACGGCGGACGTGGACGTGATTGCCTGGAACGGCACCTCGGGGTCCTGGCTGGGCGCCGCGCACGACCACGAACTGGCCGCCGAAATCACCGGGGCCACCGGCATCCCCGCCACCACCTCCACCCTCGCCTACCTCGAGGCCTTCCGGACGTTCGGGACCGAGCGGATCGGGTTGTTCACCCCGTACACGGAGGACGTGAACCGCCAGGTCATCACTTCCTATGAGCGCGAAGGCATCAAGACCGTTGACCACCGGGCACTGGGCCTGAGCGACAACGAGTCCTTCGCCAGGGTCACTGATGACGAGATGCGCCCAGGCTCCCTGGAACTCGCAGCCGCCTCACCCGATGCCCTGGTGTACCTCTGCACCAACCTCTACGGGGCCAACATCACGGCGGAGATCGAAGAAAGCACCGGAGTGCCCGTTCTGGATTCGGTGGCGGTCACCCTCTGGCATGCCCTGAAGCTGGCGGGCGCGCCGCTGCTGGAACCGCGCTGGGGCAGGCTGCTCTGCTGAACATCCCGGCCTGAAGGACTACATCCGCAGGGTGAGGGCACCGGGCTCCATGGTCATCCGGACATGCCTGTTCTCGCCTTCGTGGTCGCCGTCCAGTTGGTAGTTGTCGTTGTGCTCCAGGGTGATCTCGACCGTCTTGCCCTGGAAGTACTCCACGGCGGTGTCCTTGGTCTTCCCCTTGCCGATGATGCCGGCCAGCACGGACAGCCAGCCCAGCTTGCCATGGTGCGGTGCCAGGACGGCGATGTCCAGCAGGCCGTCGTCGATCTTGGCCTCAGGGAAGATTTCCAGGCCGCCCTGGACCTTGCCGCAGTTGCCCACCATCACGCTGCGGACTCCCCGGTGGACAACCCTCTTGCCGTCGATCAGCACGGTGGCCTTGACCGGTTTGCCGGGGAGGTTCCGGATCCCGGCGTCCACGTAGGCCAGCCAGCCCACCTTGTGCTTCAGGTCCTGGTTGGTGTCCGCCATGATGGTGGCGTCGTAGCCCATTCCCGCCATCACCAGGAAGACCTGGTCCTTGTCTGGGTTGCTGCGGCGTGCACGGACCACGTCGATCTTCCGTTCCGTGCCCACCAGGGCGCCGGACAGGGCACCGTCGTAGTCGGTGACGTCGATGCCGAGGTTGCGGGCCAGCAGGTTCCCCGTGCCCAGCGGCAGCAGGCCCATCGGGGTGTCACCGCCGGCCAGGACCTCGGCGACGCAGCGGACTGTTCCGTCGCCGCCTGCCGCGATGATGAGGTCCGCCCCCTGGGCCAGGGCCTCCTTGGCCTGCCCGACGCCGGGGTCCTCCTCGGTGGTCTCGAACCAGAGGGTTTCGCCCCAGCCGTTTTCCTCGCAGTGCTTGGCCATCAGCTCCCGCACATCGATGTCCACCGTCTTCGCGGGGTTAATGACGACGGCGGCTCGTTTGGGTGAAGGGGAACTGTTGGCAGTCATGGCGTCCTCAAATGGCAGATGGAAAGCAAGCTTCTGAAAGAAGGGTAACCCGCCGTGGGTGTGCTTTCGGACTACAGGGCCTTGACCGCGCCCAGCACCTGGGCCAGGGAGTCCTTCGCGTCCCCGAACAGCAACGAGGTCTGCGGCTCATACAGCAGGTCGTTTTCGATCCCGGCAAAACCCGGTCGCATGGAGCGTTTGAGGAACACCACCTGCCGTGCCTGCGCCACCTCCAGGATGGGCATCCCGTAAATCGGCGAGCCGGAGGAGGTCTTGGCTGCCGGGTTCACCACGTCGTTCGCCCCCACCACCAAGGCCACGTCGGTCGTCTTGAACTCCGGGTTGATGTCGCCCATCTCCTTGAGCGACTCGTAGGGCACGTTGGCCTCCGCCAGGAGCACGTTCATGTGCCCCGGCATGCGTCCGGCCACGGGATGGATGGCGAAGTCGACGGCGATCCCCCGCGCCTGCAGGGCCTGCGCCAGCTCCGCCGCCGTGTGCTGCCCCTGCGCCACGGCCAGCCCGTAGCCAGGCACGATGATGACCCGCTGGGCATACCCCAGCAGGACCGCCACATCCTCCGGGGAGGACGAACGGACCGGACGCTCGCTCACGGCGGTGGAGCCCGCCGTCGAACCTCCCCGGAAGGCGCCGAACATGATGCCCGCAACGCTCCGGCCCATCGCGGCAGCCATGGCCCGGGTGAGGATGGTACCGGAGGCGCCCACCAGGGTGCCGGCCACTACCAGCAGCACGTTGCCCAGCACCACGCCTGACGCCGCGACGGCAAGGCCCGTGAAGGCGTTCAGCAGCGAGATGACAATGGGTACGTCCGCGCCGCCCACCGGCAGCACCAGCAGGACACCGGCGGCCAGCCCCAGGAGCAGCAGCAGGCCCGCGAGCACCGGCGAACCGGCCAGGACCACGGCCACACCGCAGGCCACCGCGGCGAGCAGCACCACTGCCATCACCACCGGGAGCCCTGTGAACACCACCGGACGGGTGGTCATCAGCTCCTGCAGTTTGGCGAACGTCACCGCTGAGCCGGCAAAGGACACCGCCCCCACGAGCAGCGTGAACACGATGGCCAGCCTGACCCACGGATTCTCCGTGTGTCCCAGTTCCAGCAGTGCCACCAGGGCTGCCGCACCGCCGCCCACCCCGTTGAACAGTGCCACCAGCTGCGGCATCTGGGTCATTTTCACACGCCGGGCCACGGGCGCGGCAACCGCGCTGCCCACCGCGATGGCGCCCAGGATCCACGGAATGTTGTCCATCCGGACGGACAGGAAGACGGTGACGACGGCGATCAGGGCACCGAGCGCACCCACCAGGTTCCCGCGCCGGGCAGTCCGCGGGGAGCTGAGCCCGCGCAGCGCCAGGATGAAGCAGACCGCAGCCGCGAGGTACAGCAGGGAGGTCCAGACGGGGTCAAGAAGGCTCATTTGCTGCCTGCCTTGGGTTCCGCAGCGGCCCGCGCGGCGTCCTTTTTGGCGTGGAACATGTGCAGCATCCGGTCCGTCACCACGAACCCGCCCACCAGGTTGGCGGTGGCGAGGACGACGGCGAGCAGCGCCACGGCCAGGACCAGCTGCTCCGCTGCCTGGCCGGCCACGATGATGGCGCCCACCAGGATGATGCCGTGGATGGCGTTGGCGCCGGACATCAGCGGCGTGTGCAGGGTGCTGGACACCTTGGACACCACCTCGAAGCCGACGAACACCGCCAGCACCGTTACCGTCAGCAGGGCCATGCCGTCCATCAGAGCGCTCCTTCCCGTGCCGTGGCTGCCGCCCGTTCGGCAAGCAGCGCGGCCGTGGGCTGGTGCCGCACTGAACCGTCATGGGTCAGGCAGGCACCGGCCACCACTTCGTCGTCGAAATTCAGGGCGAGCGCGCCGTCGCGGACCAGCAGCGACAGGAGGTTGGCCACGTTCTTGGCATAGAGCCGGGAGGCGTCCGACGCCATGGCCGAGGCCGGGTCCTTCAGGCCCACCAGGGTGACTGTCCCGGTGCCGTCGGCGGTGGGGATCGGGATGTCCTGGCCGGGCACCGATCCCTCCACGTTGCCGCCGGATTCCGCGGCAAGGTCGACGACGACCGATCCCGTACGCATGCCCTGCACCATCTCGCGGGTCACCAAAAGGGGTGCGGGGCGCCCGGGGACTGCCGCCGTCGTAATCAAAACGTCCGCCTGGGCCACGTGCGGTGCCAGCAGCTGCCGCTGCCGGGTCCCGGCGTCGGAACTCAGCTGCCGGGCGTAGCCGCCGGCGGCCTCCGCCGTCTCAAGGTCCAGCCGGATGAAGGTGCCGCCCATCGAGGCCACCTCGTCCGCCGAGGCGGGCCGGATGTCGTTGGCGAAGACGCGCGCGCCCAGCCGCTTGGCGGTGCCGATGGCCTGCAGCCCCGCCACGCCGGCCCCGAGGACCAGTACCCGTGCCGGCGGAACCGTGCCGGCCGCCGTCATGTAGAGCGGAAAGAACCGGGGCAGCCGGATGGCCGCTTCAAGGACACAGCGGTAACCGGCCACCAGCGCCTGGGAGCTGAGGGCGTCCATGGACTGGGCGCGCGAGATGCGGGGCACGAGTTCCAGGGCGAAGGACGTGACGCCGGCGTCCGCGAGCGCCTGCACGGTGGGCAGTTCGGACGACGGCGACGCGAGGCCCACCGTCACGGCTCCCCGCGGGAGTGCCGCGGCCATGTTCGGCTCCAGGGGGCGGACATGGGCCAGGATGTTGAGGGCACTGGGGTCCAGTTGGGGGACGATGGCCGCGCCGGCCTGCCGGTAGTCCTGGTCGGGGTGCCCGGCGGCCTCCCCGGCGCCGGCCTCCACCAGCACCTCCAGGCCCATGCCCGCCAGCTGCTTCACCGTATCCGGGGTGGCGGCAACGCGCCGTTCGCCCTCCCGCCGTTCCCGCGGAATGCCCAGTTTCACCCGCCGACTCCCCTTCCTGACGAGCGCGGCGGCGGCTCTGCTGCACGCGCTGGCTTGAGTCTAGATCGCCGGGGACGGCTGCGGGAGTGGGACGGCGGGCTTGGTGGCAAACAGTTATCTGCTGCCGTGTTCCGGGCCGCCGTAATCGAGGGCGATCCGCCGCGCGGCCTCCAGCAGCCGGGGAAGAACCGACGCTTCGATGTCCTGGGCGGCGGCGCGGTGGGTCTGCAGGGAGACATTGGCCGCGGCCACCACCTCGTTTCCCCGCCGCACCGGGACGGCCACGCCGCGCAGGCCTTCCTCGAGTTCCTGGGAAACCATGGACCAGCCCCTGGTGCGGGCAGCTTCGACTTCGGTCCGCAGGTCCTCAACACTGCCGATGGAGCGGTCGGTGAAGCGGTGCAGCTGCACGGTCTGCAGGTACTCCTCGAGCCGCGCCGGGGGCAGCCCGGCAAGGAGCACCCGGCCCATGGACGTGGCCCAGGCCGGGAACCGGGTGCCCACAGTAATCGAAACGCTCAACAGCCGCGGCGACGGCACGCAGGCAACGTAGACCACGTCGCCGCCATCGAGGACGCACAGGGCCGTGGTTTCATTCAGCTCCGCGGCCAGCTCCTTGAGATGCGGTTCCGCCACCCCGGGCAGCGTCAGGCCGGCCAGGTAGGAGCGGCCGATATCCAGGGACCTGGCGGTCAGTTCAAAGGCCTGGCCTTCCGCGCGGAGGTAGCCCAGGTCCGCCAGGGTCAGCAGGAACCGGCGCGCGGAGGCGCGTGTCATGTCGGTCCGGGCGGCGACCTGGGAGACGGTGAGCCGCGGCTGGTCGGGGGTGAAGGCGAGCAGCACATCGAAGGCCTTCTCGACCGACTTCACAAAGTAGGCTGCCTGCTCCTCCATGGACACTGCGGTTCCTCTCCCGGCGGGTTGGCGCACCCGTGCAGGTCCGCCGGGCTCCAGCGCCTGTCCGATCATATCGGGGCAGCGTGCGCGCAGTGCGAGGATTACGCCTGCCCGCTCAGGAGGCTGCCCGCAGCCGCTCCAGCGTCTGCTGCAGCAGCAGCGTGGCCTGCCCGTCGAGCCCCAGGAGGGGCACCATGGCCAGGGCCTGCTCGCGGAGGTGGTCCCATCCGTCCACCGACCGGACGCCCAGCTCGCGTGCCCGGGCAACGCTCGCCGTGGTGTGGCCGGCGTACACGAAGTCATACAGGACGGCATCAGGAGCGAGCGGCTTCCCACCCCAGGCTGGCCGGTCAGAGGCCTCCTTGCCGATGGGGGTGGCATTGACCACCAATGACACATCGCGGGCCAGATCCGTCGCTTGTTGCCACGTAACCTTGCGCGCGTCGATGCCGAGGCTGGCGGCAAGATCGAGCAGCTGCTCCGCGGCGCGGGGATCGCGGTCCGTAATGGACACTGTGCCAACCTTTCCCTGCAGCGCCACCAGGACTGCCCTGGCAGCTCCACCGGCCCCGAGCAGCAGGGCATGGCGCTGGAACTGCCCGTCCAGCAGGACACCCACCGCCGTGATGTCGGTGTTATGGCCCACCAGCCCACTCCCCTGCCGGACCAGCAGGTTGCATGCGCCGCTTCGCCGGACGGCCTCGGTTGCCTCATCCGCTGTTTCCGCCGCCCAGTGCTTGTGCGGCATGGTCACGTTGGCGGCCACGATTCCGGGATCCAGCAGTCTGCGACGGACTCCTGCCAGGTCACCGCCGGCGGCAACGTCCCAGGCTTCGTAGGTCCAGCCGCTGCCGAGTTTCTGCAGCACGGGGTTCCACAGGCCCGGAGACATCGCCCGGGAGGCGGCGGAGCCAATCAGGACCAGGCGGGAAGCTTCTGTGCGGGGTTCCATTGGTGCACCTTTCGCGGACGGCATTGTGATTGGTGTCACGGGCTAGTATCCTCTTTTCAGACGCATTTCGCACACCTGTTCGCTATGCGTACACATTAGGAAAAAGATCCCCGCCTTCAGCGTGGAAGGAACCCCCACCATGACCGACATCACAGCAGGAGCCCAGGCCCAGGCCACGCCCCAGGCGCAGCGCCAGCTCAAGCGCGCCAAGAAGGCAGCGCTGGCCGCCTTCCTTGGCGGAGCCCTGGAGTATTACGACTTCTTCATCTACGCCACCGCCGCCTCCCTGGTCTTCTCGAAGATCTTCTTCCCGGCCGGCGACGCAACCGTGGCACTGATCGCGTCCTTCGCCACGTTCGGCGTCGCCTACGTGGCACGCCCTTTCGGCGCGGTGGTGTTCGGCCACCTCGGTGACAAGATCGGCCGCAAGAACACCCTGGTGCTCACCCTCGTCCTGATGGGCAGTGCCACGTTCCTCATCGGCGCCCTGCCGGACTTCAACACCGCCGGCTACTGGGCCCCCGCACTGCTGGTGGTGCTCCGCCTGATGCAGGGCCTCTCCGCCGGAGCAGAAACTGCTGGCGCCTCGGCCCTCTCCACCGAGGAAGCGCCGGAAGGGCGCCGTGGCTTCTTTGCCAGCTTCGCCATGAGCGGCATCTCGGCAGGCATCGTTTTGGCTTCGCTGGCGTTCCTGCCCGTGGCTGCGATGAGCGAGGCGGACCGGCTCGCCTGGGGGTGGCGGATCCCGTTCTGGCTCTCCCTCGTCGTGCTCATTGTCGCGTACCTGGTGCGCCGTTCGCTGGAGGAGCCGGAAGTCTTCGAGGAGAAGCACGACCACGGCGAACTGGTGAAGCTGCCCTTCGCCAAGATGTTCCAGACCCACCCGGCACAGTTCTTCCAGGTGGCCCTGATGTCCTTCGAAACAGTCACCAATACCTTCATGCAGTCCTTCGGCCTCGCCTACGCTGTCTCGGTGGGCGTTCCCGCCTCCACCATGCTCTGGGTCAGCATCCTGGGCAACGTCCTGGCCATCGCCAGCCAGCCGCTCATGGCCCGGCTCTCCGACACCTTCGGCCGCCGGCCCATCTTCATTGGCGGCGTCCTGGGCTCCGGCGCCATGATCTTCGTGTACTTCTCGGTGATCTCCACGGGAAACATCCCGATGATCTTCCTGACCAGCACCCTGATCACCGCAGGAACCTACGCCATGTCCAACGCGATCTACCCTGCGTGGTTCTCGGAGCTCTTCAACGTCAAGGTGCGCTACTCCGGCATGGCCATCGGGCTCCAGATCGGCATCCTCTGCGCCGGCTTCACCCCGCTGCTCGGCACCGCGCTGGTGGGCGCCGAGAAGGCCAACTGGGGTCCCGCCGCCTGGATCGTTGCCGGATCATCCATCCTGGCCGTGGCCGGTGCGCTGTGGGCCCGCGAAACCGCCAGGACGCCGCTGCGCGAGCTGGGCAACCACGTGCGGTAACAGCGCCGGGACGGGGACAGACAGAAAGGAACGACGGCGGGAAGCACCCGCCGTCGTTCCTTTGCCTTTCGCGCCGGGCCTATCCGCGGGCAGTGAGGTCCGCCGAGATAAGCTTCGCCGTCGCTTTGATCTCCTCCACCACGGAGGCCAGGTAGGCCTCCGGATCGGGCTTCGCTTCCACGGACTGGGCCTGGAGGGACACGTTCACCGCCGCCACCACCTTGGGCCCGTCGTACACGGGCGCTGCGACGGACATCAGGCCCAGTTCCAGTTCCTGGTTCAGCAGGCACCACCCCTGCGCCCGGACAGTCTCCAGGACGGCGAGCAGTTCCGGCACGCTTCCCAGGGCGCGTGGGGTGAGAGGCTTGATCTCGGCGGCCGCCAGGTACGCCTTGAGGTCCGCGGGCGGGAGTGCCGCGAGCAGGACCCGGCCCATCGACGTCGCGTAGGCCGGGAAGCGGGTGCCCACGGTGATGCCGATGGTCATGATCCGGCGCGTGGTGACACGGGCGATGTAGGCGATGTCGGTGCCGTCCAGCACAGCCGCGGACGTGGACTCCCCCAGCTTGAGGGACAGTTCCTCCAGGTGCGGCTGCGCCAGCTGCGGCAGCGACAGCCCGGAAAGGTACGCGTACCCCAACTGGAGCACCTTGGCCGTCAGGGCAAAGGTCTTGCCGTCCGTCCGGACATAGCCCAGCTCCACCAGCGTGTGCAGGAACCGGCGGGCCGTGGCGCGCGTGAGTCCTGTGCGGGCGGCCACTTCGGACAACGTCATGACCGGACGCTCGGCGTCGAAGGCCCGGATCACCGCCAGGCCCCGGGCGAGCGACTGGACGTACTGGTCGCTGGCCTGCGGGGCGGTCTGGGTATCGGTACCTGCGGCGTCGGTCATGGTTACCAATCCTAGGGCCCGGCGTCAGGCCGCCGCGGCGGCCTTGAGTGGGACGGGCACCAGTTCCTGGAGTTCCTCCAGGGTGCAGCCGAAGGTTTCGCGGACGGTGACGCCCTCGGGCCCGGTGAGGAAGACGCCTTTGTCGGTGTAGACGCGGGTGACGCAGCCGACGCCGGTGACCGGGTAGGTGCAGGCGTCCACGATCTTGGACGCGCCGTCGCGGGTCAGCAGGGTCATCATGACGAAGACGTCCTTGGCGCCGGTGGCCAGGTCCATGGCACCGCCGACGGCGGGAATCGCCCCGGGTGCCCCGGTGTGCCAGTTCGCGAGGTCACCGGTGGCGGAGACCTGGAAGGCGCCGAGGACGCAGATGTCCAGGTGCCCGCCACGCATGATCGCGAATGAGTCCGCGTGGTGGAAGTACGACGCGCCCGGGAGCTCCGTGACGGGGATCTTGCCGGCATTGATGAGATCCTCGTCGATCTGGTCGCCCTTGGCTTCCGGACCCATGCCGAGCATGCCGTTCTCCGTGTGGAGGGTGATGTTCTGTTCCTCGGTGAGGTAGTTGGACACCAGGGTGGGCTGCCCGATGCCGAGGTTCACGAAGGATCCGGGTGCAATGTCCTTGGCCACCAGGCGGGCCAGGTCATCGCGGCCCAGGGGAGTTTCGGACGTCTTAATGGACGTTTGGGTCAGGCTCATCTCAGGCCACCTTCTCTGCGGGGTTGGAGGTGCCTGGGCCGCTGCCGGCAACCTTGACGATGGTATTGACGTAGATGCCGGGGGTGACCACGTTCTCCGGGTCCAGTCCGCCGGTGGGGACGATCTCGGAGACCTGGGCGATGGTGTGCTTCGCGGCCGCGGCCATGATGGGGCCGAAGTTCCGGGCGGTCTTGCGGTACACCAGGTTGCCCTTGCCGTCCGCTTTCAGTGCCTTGATGAGGGCGACGTCGGCGTGGATGGGCGTCTCGAAGACCTGGCCGCGGCCGTCGATGATCCGGGTTTCCTTGCCCTCGGCGAGCATGGTGCCGTACCCGGTGGGGGTGAAGAACCCGCCGATCCCGGCACCGGCGGCGCGGATCCGTTCGGCAAGGTTGCCCTGCGGCACCAGTTCGAGTTCGATCTCGCCGGCCTTGTACTTGGCATCGAAGTGCCAGGAATCGGACTGCCGCGGGAAGGAGCAGATCATCTTCTTCACCCGGCCTTCCTTGATCAGCAGGGCCAGGCCCTGGTCGCCCTGGCCGGCGTTGTTGTTCACCACTGTCAGGTCCGTGGCGCCGCATTCGAGCAGCGCGTCGATCAGTTCGAACGGCTGGCCGGCATTGCCGAACCCGCCGATCATCACGGTGGATCCGTCCTTGATTTCGGCCACGGCAGCCTGGACCGAGTCAACAAAGTTCAGCATTTTCCTAGCCCTTCACGCCAGCAGTTACGTTTTCAAGCACGACGGCCAGGCCCTGGCCCACGCCGATGCAGATCGCGGCCACGCCCCAGCGCTCCCCGGAGGCCTGCAGCGACCTGGCCAGGGTGCCGAGGATCCGGGTGCCGGAGGCGCCGAGCGGGTGGCCCATGGCAATGGCCCCGCCGTGCCGGTTCACGATCGAGTGGTCGATGCCCCAGGCGTTGACGCAGGCCAGCGACTGGGCGGCGAACGCTTCGTTAAGTTCGACGGCGCCCACCTGGTCCCAGCCGATGCCCGCCTTCGCGAGGGCCTTGTTCGCCGCCTCGACCGGGGCGTAGCCGAAGTACTGGGGGTCGTTCGCATGCGCCCCGCGCCCGGCGATCCGGGCCAGCGGGTCCATCCCGAGCAGCCCCGCGCCAGCCTCACTGCCCACCCAGGCTGCGGAGGCGCCGTCGGACAACGGCGAAGCATTCCCGGCGGTGACCGTCCCGTTCTCCGTCCGGAACACCGTCTTCAATCCCGCCAGCTTCTCTGCCGAGGAGCCGGGGCGGATACCCTCGTCCCGGACCAGGTCGGTGCCGGGTACCGGGGCCACGAGGTTGTCGTAGAAGCCCTCGTCCCAGGCCGCGGCGGACGCGTTGTGCGAGTTCGCGGCGAACTCGTCCTGCGCTTCCCGGGTCACCCCGTACTTCTCGCGCAGCCGCTCGGTGGCCTCGCCCAGGGAGATGGTCCACTCCTTCGGCATCGCTTTGTTCACCAGCCGCCAGCCCAGGGTGGTGGAGGCCAGCGTCATGTCCCCGGCCGGGTAGGGCTTCTCGGTCTTGGGCAGCACCCACGGGGCCCGCGACATCGACTCCGCACCGCCCACCAGCACCAGGTCGGCATCACCGGCGTTGATCTGGCGGGACGCGATGATCGCCGCGTCCAGCGAGGACCCGCAGAGCCGGTTGACCGTGGTGCCGGGGATGGATACCGGCAGGCCGGCCAGCAGGGTGCCCATCCGGGCCACGTTGCGGTTCTCCTCACCGGCACCGTTGGCGTTGCCGAACACCACCTCGTCGATCCGCTCAGGATCAAGAGCCGGTGCGCGCTTCACGGACTCCCTAATCACATGCGCAGCAAGGTCGTCGGGGCGGACGGCGGCAAGGCCGGAGCCGAACTTGCCGAACGGGGTGCGCACGGCGTCGTACACAAAAGCCTGGTTCATGATTCCTCTGGTTCTCCGGGGTTCCGGTGGGTGCTGTCGATTTCACGGAAGACCTGCTGGGCGGTCTTGAAGGCGGTGTTGGCGGACGGGACTCCGCAGTAGATGGCGGTCTGCAGCAGGATCTCCTTGATCTCGTCCCTGCTGAGGCCGTTGCGGAGGGCTGCGCGGATGTGCATGGCCAGCTCCTCCCAGTGGCCGTGGGCCACCATGGCAGTGATGGTGACGGCGGAACGCATCTGCCGGGACAGTCCGGGCCGGGTCCAGATGCCGCCCCACGCGATGCGGGTGATCATGTCCTGGAAGTCGTCGGTGAACTCATCCTTGTTGGCATTGGCCCGGTCCACGTGCGCGTCGCCGAGCACTTCGCGCCGGACCACCATGCCGCCGTCGTAAATCTCCTGGCTGGTGGCGCCGGGCTGGACCACACCGTTGCGTGAGGTATCCGTGCTCATTTGGCTGCCGCCCGTGACTCGGCCCAGGCCACCAGGCTGCGCATCAGGTCCGCCACGTGCCCGGGGGCCTCCGCCGGCGCCAGGTGCGAAATACCCTCCACGGTCAGCGCCGTGGCCGTGCCGCCACCCGCGGTGATTCCGGCGGCCACTTCCTCCGCCATCGCCGGCGTTGACACTTCGTCCAGTGCCCCCGCGATGACCTGCGTGGGGACCTGGATGCTGCCCAGTTCCTGGCGGACGTCGAAGGCGGCCAGGGCTTCGCAGCAGAAGGCGTAGCTGAAGCGGTCGGCGTCGCGCAGGGAGTGCAGGAGCCGGCTGCTGAATTCGGGTTCGCGCTCCATGAAGCCGGGGGCGAACCACCGTTTGGCGGATCCCTGGATCATGACGGGGGTTCCCTGGGCGCGGACGGTTTCGGCGCGCTCCAGCCAGGCCTCGGGGGTGCCAATCTTGGCGCCGCTGTTCTGCACGGACAGGCTCTTGAGCCGTTCGCCGTGCTTGATGCCCAGCTGCAGGCCCACGGCGCCGCCCAGGGAAACACCGGCGTAATGGAAGTTCTCGCCGGGGGCGATCGAATCAACCAGGTCCACCACAGCGTCAGCAAGGGCTGCGACGTCGAAGGTTTCCGTAGCGGCGGGCGAGACGCCGTGGCCGGGCAGATCCCAGGCCACCACGTCGTAGTCATTGCCGAGCAGTGACGCCACGCGGTTCCACAGGATTGACGAGGTACCCAGGGAGGGTCCCACCACCAGCAGGGGATGGTCGCCCAGGGGTCGCTGGGGTGACAGCAGTGCTGCCTTAAGGGCCGGTTTAGCCACGGGTAGCTCCGTTCGCGTCGGTAGGTGTAGCAAAGTCGGGGAAAGCCGCCAGGATGCGGCGGGAAATTTCGGCAGCCTGGCCGAGATAGCTGGCAGGGTCCAGGAGTTCCTCCAGCCGGGTGTCAGGGACGACGGCGGCGGGGACCGTTTCGCGCAGCAGCTTGCGGTAGGTCGCGGCCTGCTCGGCGGGGGGCGCCTGGAGGGTCCGGTCCACCACGTCCTGCAGCTGCTGCTTTCCGGTGCGGCCGTCCTGCTCCGACAGGAGCGGGGCGACGGCGGCGCCCACGCCCTCGGCCAGCAGCAGCGGGCCGGCGAGGTCCAGGTTGCGGCGCATGGCGTCCGGGAACACCTGCAGCCCTGCGGCAAGTTCGCGGATGTGGCCGGCGGCCCCGAGGGAGAGCGCCAGCAGCTGGCGCAGGGCGGGCCACTCGGTGTGCCAGGCGCCGTCCGGGCGCTCGTCGTTGAAGTTGGCGGCTGCAAGGTGAAGTTGGGCCGCCAGGTGGGGTGCCTGCAGCGCGGCGCTGCGGACCAGGACCGACAGCACCGGGTTCTGCTTCTGCGGCATGGCGGAGGAGACGCCGCGTCCGGCCGCCTTTGGCTCGGCCACTTCCCCCACCTCGGGACGGCTGAGGAACAGAACGTCCGCGGCGATCTTGCCGAAGGCGTCCAGCACGGAAGCGAGAGCATGCCCGAGGGAGGTGACGGCCAGGCGGTTGGTGTGCCACGGCGCCGCAGCCGGGGCCAGTCCCAGCTGGGACGCCAGGGCTTCCGCCAGTGAAAACGGTGTTGCGTGCGAGCCCTCCGTCAGCACCGTTCCGGCGGCGAGAGTTCCGGCGGCACCGCCGAACTGGACCGGGAACTGCAGCGCCTCCAGCTGGCGGCCCGCGGCGGCCACGCCCTGGAACCACTGCGCCGCCCGCAGGCCGAAGGTGAAGGGAAGGGAATGCTGGGTCAGGCTCCTGCCCACGCACAGCGTGTCCGCATGCTGCCCAGCCAGGGCGGCGAGCGCCGTCGTGGTGCCTTTGAGGTCCGCCAGCACGGCATGGACCGTGTTGCGGGCCAGCAGCATGAGGGCGGTGTCCAGCACGTCCTGGCTGGTCAGGGAGGTGTGGACGGCCTTTCCGGCGCCCGCCCCGGCGGTGTCCAGCGCGGCCACGTTCTTCCGGAGGTCCGCGAGCAGCGGGATCACCGGGTTGCCGCCGCCCTGGGCGCGCAGCGCGATACCGGCCAGGTCGTAGCGGCCCGCTTCGGCAGCGGAGGCGACGACGGCGGCGGAACCGGCAGGTGCCAGGCGGGCCCGTTCCAGCACGGCGGCCCAGCCGGATTCGACGGCGAGGATGGCGGCGAGCACTGCCCGGTCCCCCGTCAGCGCCGCCACCAGGGGTGACGCTGAGACGGGACTGAGCAGGCCGGCGTCGGCCTCTTCAGCGAAGGCGCGCAGGTCTCCCAGGGCGGCGGCGTGGGTCACTGGAAGTCCAGGAAAACCGTCTCGTCCTCACCCTGGAGACGGATGTCCCAGGTGAGGCCACCGTCGGGGTCGCGACGGGCGATGAGCGTCTTGCGGCGCTCCGGCTCCAGCGAGCTCAGCAGGGGGTCGTTGGCGAGGGCTTCGGTGTCCTCCGGCAAGTAGATGCGCGTGAACAGCCGGTTGGTGAGGCCGCGGGCAAAGAGCGCCACCGAAATAAAGGGCGCGGCCGCTGCTTTTCCGGGGACAGGCTTGGTGGGGCCGGGGTTGACCGTAGTGAAGGTGAAGACGCCGGAGTTGCCCACGGCGCTGCGGCCCCAGCCGGTGAAGGTGTAGCCGTCGCGGACCAGGGACCCGGTGCGCTGCACGACGTTGCCGTCCGCGTCCGGCTGCCAGATTTCCAGGATGGCGTCCGGGATGGTGTGCCCGGCACCGTCATAGACGGTGCCCTGCAGGCGGATGGAACCGGGCGATCCGGGCGCGAGGAGCTCATTGTCCTTTTCGAACGGGAGCGCATAGCCGTAGAACGGGCCCACGGTCTGGCCGGGGGTGGGTACCAGTTTGGTGCTCATCTCTACTCCTCATCCCCGGCGTCGCCGTATGCTTCGTTTTCGGTCCAGGTCCGCTTGGGACCGGTCAGGACGATGTCCCAGTTGTAGCCCAGGGCCCACTCAGGCTCGGTGAGGCTGTGGTCGTAGGTGGCCACGAGCCGGTCGCGGGCGTCCTGGTCCACGATGGTCTGGTAGATCGGGTCCAGCGGGAAGAGCTGGTCGCCCGGGAAATACATCTGGGTGATGATGCGCTGGGTGAACTCGCTGCCGAACAGCGAGAAGTGGATGTGCGCCGGGCGCCAGGCGTTCAGGTGGTTCTTCCACGGGTAGGCGCCGGGCTTGATGGTGGTGAACCGGTAGGAGCCGTCCGGACCGGTGATGCAGCGGCCGATGCCCGTGAAGTTGGGATCGATCGGGGCCGGGTGCTGGTCGCGCTTGTGGATGTAGCGGCCGGAGGAGTTAGCTTGCCAGATTTCCACAAGCTGGCCGGCCACGGGGCGGCCGTCACCGTCCAGGACCCTGCCGGCCACGATGATCCGCTCGCCCTGGGGCTCGCCGTTGTGCTGGATGGTGAGGTCCGATTCCAGGGCATGCACGTCCTGGTGCCCGAACGCCGGCGAGTACAGCTCGATGGTTTCCGGGTCGGCGTGCTGCAGGCTCTTGGTGGGGTGGCGCAGGATGCTGCTGCGGTACGGCGGGTAGTCCAGCCGCGGCTGGGTCTCCGGCTGGGCACCGTCCTTGAGCGCGCGCCGGTAGGCCTCGCCGAGCGCCGTGATTTCCGCGCTCAGATCCGCCTGGGATTCGGCAGCGGCGTCCAGGGGCGCGTGCGCTGCCTTGGGCTCGGCGGGCGGCACGAGCTCCTCCGATTCAAGCTCTGCGGTGGCGTCTTTTGGCACTGCGGGCTCCTTTTCTTGGTGGGCTTGGGTGGTTTTGGAGGCGTTAGGACGAAGGCCGGCTGCGGTGCAGGGAGTCGTACTGGACGGCGTGCCGGACCGGGGCATTGGGGGCGCCGTAGCCGTCGTAGCTGCCGCGCCGCTCCACCATTTCGAAGAACACACTGCCCACGGTGGCGGTGTAGAAATGGAGGAATTCGCCGTCGGCGTCCCGGTCGTACAGGAGGTTGAGCTCCTGGAGGGTGGCCAGGAAACCTGGTTCAAGGTCGAAGCGGGCGTCCAGGTCCTCGTAGTAGTTGGCCGGGATCTGCAGGAACTCCAGGCCGCGGCCGCGGGCGGAGCGTGCCGTGGCCACCAGGTCCGTGACGGCGAACGCGATGTGCTCCTGGTACGGCTGGCGGGCCGGTGCCTGCTGGACCGCCGTCTGCTGCACCGGGGCCAGGTTCAGGACGAGACGCACTGCGCCGTCGGAGGTCTGCATGACCTGTGAGCGCACCAGCCCGCTGGGGCTGGGAACTTCGGCGAACGGCTGCGGTTCCAGGGCCAGGGCGCTGGTATAGAAGAGGACGGCCTCGTCGAAGTGCTGCCACGGCTGGGCGAGGTTGACGTGGTCGATGACCGCGTTGGCCCCGGCGGAGGGGTGTTCCAGCCCTTCCCCAAACTCCCGGGTCCATGCGGCGGTGCCGTCCGGACTGCCCTGGCACAGGAAGATTTCGGTGGAGTCCGGGGCGCAGATGCCCTGGAAGACTTCCTCGTCCGCCTGGACCTTGCGGGCCACCACGGGTGCCTTGAGCTGCTGGGCGCGGGCGGAGGCAATCACGGGGGAATCGACGTCGAACCCCAGCGCGGCGATGGCCGGCTCAGCGTGCTGCGCGGCCTGTTCGTTGATGATGACGCGTGCCTGGCCCATGGTCCACAGCTGGACATCCTTGGTGCGGTGCCGGCCTTCGAAGGCGAAGCCGAGCTGGCCCAGGAGCTTCTCCAGCTGCGCGGTGTCGTCCGCCTTAACCTCGGCGAAGTTGAAGCCCGCGGGCTCGTTGACCTTGGGCAGCGTGGCAAGTTCCATGGGATAACGACGGCGGAGCGCGCCGCCGGCGGGAGCGGCACCGTCGGCCGCGTTCCCGGCGAGCCACTTGGCGCTCTGTTCCTCCAGCCAGATCAGGGAGCGCATGGCGTCGATGGCCGTCCGTTCGACGTCGGACTGGCGGAAGACGTCGTTGAAGACTTCCAGCGAAACCGGCCCGCTGTACCCGGCGCGGACCACGTGGCCCATGAACTTGGCGAGTTCGAACTGTCCCTCGCCGGGGAAGACGCGGTAGTGCCGGCTCCATGACAGTACGTCCATGGACAGTTTCGGGGCGTCGGCAACCTGGACGAAGAAAATCTTGTCGGGGTTGAACGCTTCGATGTGGGAGGTTTCCCAGTCCCGGCTCAGGATGTGGAAGGAATCCAGGCAGGTGCCCAGGTTGGGGTGGTCCACCATCTCCACGAGGCGGTAGGCGTGCTCGTAGTCGTTGACGTATCTGCCCCAGGCCAGGGCTTCGTAGGCCACCTTGACGCCGTGGTCGCCGGCCAGGTTGGCGAGCTGTGCCAGCTGTTCTGCGCGGAGGCCGTCGTCGTCGATGGTGGCCGTGGCGACGTTGGAGCAGACCAGGATGGTGTCCATGCCCAGGCGGGACATGAGCTTGAACTTGGCCTCCGCCCGGCGGAGGTTGGCCTTGAGCAGGTCCGGGGTGACGCCGTCGAAATCACGGAACGGCTGGTAGAGGTCCAGTCCCAGGCCCAGGTCCGCGGCCATGCTCCGCACCTGCTCCGGGCTGAGCGGCGAGGTGACCAGGTCCTGTTCAAAGATCTCGATGCCGTCGAAGCCCGCGATGGCGCAGGCCTGCATCTTTTCCTTCAGGGTGCCGGACAGGCAAACGGTGGCGATTCCGGTGCGCATCAGGCGGCCACCTCCTCGGCGGCCACGAGTTCCAGGAAGTGGCTGCGCATGCGGTCCGGGTCGGCGTCCAGGCCGGTGAAAATGCGGAAGGCATCCGCGGCCTGGCCCACGGCCATCCGGCCGCCGTCCAGGACGTCGCAGCCCTTGGCGCGCGCTCCGCGGACCAGTTCGGTCTCGATGGGGCGGTAGACGATGTCGGCCACCCAGTGCCGGGACTCGAGCAGGTCCAGGTCGAGGGGCGTGCCGGGGTGCGCGGCCATGCCGACCGGGGTGCAGTGCACCAAACCGTCGGCCAGCGGCATCAGCTGCGGCAGCTCCGCCGTCGTGCCTGCCGTGACGGTGCGGTCGGGGAAGAAGCCTGCCAGCTCGGATGCCCGTGCCGCGGCCCGGGCCGGGTCCACATCCACCAGGTGGAGCGCGCGGACGCCGGCGGTGAGCAGGGCGTAGGCGACGGCGGACCCGGCACCCCCTGCGCCCAGCTGGACCACGCGGTCCAGGTCCGCCCCGGGCAGGCCGGACGCCAGGGCGGCGGCGAAGCCGGAGAAGTCGGTGTTGTGCCCGATGAGGCGGCCGTCGCGGATGACCACCGTGTTCACGGCGCCCAAACGGCGGGCATCGGGGGAAATCTCGTCGAGGTGCTCCAGGACCAGCTGCTTGCAGGGGTGGGTGATGTTCAGGCCGTTGAAGCCGAGGGTGCGCGCGCTCTGCAGGATGCTGCCCACGGCGTCGCCGCCGAGCCCCAGTTCCAGCAGGTCGATGGGGCGGTAAAGGTAGCGCAGGCCCTGCACGTCCCCTTCCCGCTCGTGCATGGGCGGGGTGAGTGATGGCGTGACGCCGTCTCCGACCAGTCCCACGAGGTAGGACTCAGTTCGAATACTCATCCGTGCAGCTCCTTTGGTAACGGCACCGGGCATCCGCGAAACGGAAGACCTGCCCGGTGATAGGGATTACAGTACAGCAATTGTTCACTTGTCGCACTACTGTTCGTGATACGAACGCAGTACGGAAGACTGCCGGTCCTCAGCCGCGCTGCGGGAGGCGTGCGGCCAGTTCGGCGGCGGCCTCCTGCAAGACCGGGACGTGGGCCTCGAGCTCCTCCAGGCCCATGCGGAAGACGGGTACCGCGGTGGCAAGGGAGGCAAAAGCATGGCCCTGGCTGTTGAGCACGGGCACCGCCACCGCACGCATGCCGGCTTCGTTCTCCTCATCCATGACGGCATACCCGCGCCGGTGCACTTCCTCGATCTCCGCCCGGAAGGCGTCGCGGTTCGTAATCGACTTCTCGGCCAGGCGCTCCAGCGGAAGTTCATCCAGCAGGCGCTCCCGCTCACCATCCTCGGCGAATGCCACCAGGGCCTTGCCCACGGCGGTGGTGGACAGGGAGCCGAGGTGGCCGGGATCGCTGGTGACGCGGAAGGTCTGGGGCCCGTCCACCTTGCTGACGGTCAGGTGGTGCAGGCCGTCGCGGACACTGAGGATGGTGGCCTCGCCGGTCTGCTCGGTGACCCTGCGCAGGATCGGCATGGCGGTCCCGGCGAAACCATGGTGGTTTGACACCCGCTGGCCCAGCTGGAAGATCCGCAGGCCGAGGTGGTACCGGCGCCCGTCGGGCTCGTAGTCGACAAAGCCGTCGCGGGTCAGCGACCCGAGCAGCCGGTATGTGGTGCTGAACGGCAGTTCTGCGCGGCGGGAGATCTCCGCGGCACTGGCGCCGCGCGGCTCCTCACCCAGGAGGACCAGAAGACCCAGGGCCTTGCCCACCATGTCCGTGCGCTCGGCGGGACGTGCGCCCACCCTGGCTTCCGGGGGCATGGCATTCACAGGCTCTGCGGCGGCAGTGACAGCAACAGCGGATTCTTCATTGGCCACTGTGGTTCGGTTCACACTCATGGTTCGATGTTGCCACAATGTGAGAGCTATTTCTAGATGGTGATTATTTTCTTGACAGGTGACTGCCCTCACAGTCATAGTTTCTGTATCGCGCAAGTAGCTCCCACCATGTGGCTACTAACGCCGGGTCTCTTCCGGACTCCAGCCGCATCGCGCCCCGCCCGCACCAAGGCAGCGGCGGCTGCGACCCCCAGATCCATCCGCGACAATGTCGTCACACCAAAGGAACACCATGAGCCAGACACTTCCGTCTACCGGGGCGGGTGCCCTCACCTCTGCCGGGACGCCCAAGAAGGCGGCCCTCGCCAGCTTCCTGGGCAGCGCCGTCGAATACTACGACTTCTTCATCTTCGGTTCCGCCGCGGCGCTGATCTTCCCCACGGTCTTCTTCCCCAACGCCGATGCCAACGCCGCCATCATGTCCTTCGCAACCTTCGGGTTCGCCTACGTGGCCCGGCCCATCGGCGCCATCATCCTGGGCCACTTCGGTGACCGGGTGGGCCGCCGGAAGGTCCTGATGTTCACCCTGCTGCTGATGGGTGCCTCAACCTTCGTCATCGGCTGCCTCCCGGACTTCCACACGGTTGGCTGGTGGGCTCCGGCGCTGCTGGTGCTGGCCCGCCTCTGCCAGGGCCTCTCCGCCGCCGGTGAGCAGGCCGGCGCCTCCTCCATGACGCTGGAGCACGCTCCGGACAACCGCCGCTCCTTCTTCACCTCCTGGACCCTCACCGGCACCCAGGGCGGGCAAATCCTCGCCGCCCTGGTGTTCATCCCCGTCCTGGCCCTGCCGGACGAGATCAAGTTCGGCATCGGCTGGCGCATCCCGTTCTGGCTCAGTGCCGCCGTCGTTGTGGTGGCATTCCTGATCCGGCGCACCCTGCACGAACCGCCCGCCTTCGAGGAAGCCCGGAAGAACGCGGACATCGCCAAGCTCCCGGTTGCCGACCTGCTCAAGGGCCACTGGCGCGACGTGCTGCGCGTCATCTGCTGCGCCTTCATCGCCGCCGTCTCCACGGTTTTCGGCACCCTCGCCATCAGCTACGCCAAGACCGTAGCCGGCGTGGACGGGACCACTACGCTGTGGCTGGTGGTGGGCGCCAACCTGGTGGCCCTGGGCACGCAGCCGCTTTTCGGAATGCTCGCAGACAGGATCGGCCGCAAGCCCGTCTTCATCTACGGTGCCCTGGCCAGCGCGGTGCTGACCCCCGTGTTCCTGCTCAGCCTGGAGTCCGGCAGCGTCCCGCTGATGTTCCTGGCCGCCATCGGCATGTTCTCCGGCGGTTACGCGGCCGCCAATGCCGTCTGGCCGTCCTTCTACGCCGAGATGTTCAGCACCAAGGTCCGCTTCTCCGGCCTGGCCATCGGCACGCAGCTGGGCTTCCTGATGGCAGGGTTCGCCCCGGCGATCGTGGCGGCCATGGGCGGCATCAAGCCCGGCGGCTGGGTGCAGATCAGCATCTTCACGGCCATCATCTGCGCCGTTGCAGCAGTCTCGGCCCTGACCGCCAAGGAGTCCTTCCGGACCCCCACCAAGGAGCTCGGCCTGAAGTAGGCCTCCAGCGCGTACGTTCCTGCCCGGTTACTTAACAGGGAAAGCCCGCCACCTCCTGGAAGATCCAGGGGTGGCGGGCTTTTTCCATGCCACGGCACCGGGCGGGGCAGCAGCAATCGGGCAGGAATGCACGGCGCCCCTAACCCCGGCCGGTCTCCAGCACCGAAGCCAGGTCGAAGTTCACCGGCTCCTCCAGCTGCTCGTAAGTGCAGGACTCTGGGTCCCGGTCCGGGCGCCACCTGTTGAACTGGGCCGTGTGGCGGAACCGCTCCCCCTCCATGTGGTCGTACCGGACCTCCACCACCAGTTCCGGGCGCAGCGGCACGAAGGACAGGTCCTTCCCGGCGCTCCACCTGCTGCCCTCGGCGTTCCGCGGGGTCCGCTCGCCTTCCTCCTGCTTGGCCCAGGCCCAGGGGTGGTTGTCGAAGTCCGTTACCAGCGGCTGCAGCTGCTCGAACAGCTCCTGGCGCTTCTTCATCGGGAAGGCGCCAATGACACCCACGCTGGCCAGGCCGCCGTCGTCCTTGTACAGGCCCAGCAGCAGGGAACCGACGGCGTCCGGCCCGCTCTTGTGCAGGCGGTAGCCGGCCACCACGCAATCGGCCGTGCGCTCGTGCTTGACCTTGAACATGACGCGCTTGTCCGGCTCGTACCTGCCGTCCAGGCGCTTGGCCACGATGCCGTCCAGCCCGGCCCCCTCGAACTGCTCGAACCACTGGGCCGCGGTGTCCTTGTCGGTGGTGGCGGCCGTCAGGTGGACGGGTGCCTTGCTCGCTGCGAGCGCCTTTTCGAGCGCCGCCCGCCGCTCACTGAAGGGCTTCGCGGTGTAGTCCTCATCGCCCAGGGCCAGGAGATCGAAGGCAACGAAACTGGCCGGTGTCTGCTGGGCCAGCAGCTTCACGCGGCTGGCGGCGGGGTGGATGCGCTGCTGCAGGGCGTCGAAGTCGAGGCGGTCGCCCGAAGCGCCCACCAGGATGATCTCGCCGTCCACCACGCAGCGCGGCGGCAGGTTTTCCTTGAGTGCGGCGACGAGTTCCGGGAAGTAGCGGGTCATGGGTTTTTCGTTGCGGCTGCCGATCTCCAGGTCCTCGCCGTCGCGGAAGATGATGGACCGGAAGCCGTCCCATTTGGGCTCATAGCTGAGGCTCCCGCCCCCGGGAATGCCGTCAATGCCGCTGACGGCCTTGGCGAGCATGGGCGGGACGGGCGGCATGACGGGAAGTTCCATGAGCCCATTCTTGCCCGGCAGGTGTGAGGGCGGTAGGGCGGCGCGCCCGGGCAGCCGGTTCAGGCGGCCAGCAGCCAGACAATCAGCACCAGCACCGGGGCGGCCGCCGCGGTGGAGAGCAGGATGGTTTCGCGCGCCACTGCGACACCCCGTCCGTACTGGCTGGCAAAGAGGAACACGTTCTGGGCCGACGGCAGCGCAGCCATGAGCACCACGCCCAGGAGCATGCGGTGGTCCAGGTTGAACAGGAAGCGTCCGACGACGAACGCCGCCGCCGGCATCACAGCGGACTTGAGTGCCGTGGCAGTAAGGATTTCGGCTGTGTGGCCGCCGCTTCGGAGCATCCTGGTTCCGTGCAGCGACATGCCGAAGGCCAGCAGCACGACGGGGACGGCGGCACCGCCCAGGAGCGTCAAGGGCGCCATCACGGGGGCGGGGAGCTGCACGTGGAAGGCGGCAAGGACCACGCCGAGCAGCGAGGCGATGATCATCGGGTTTCGGAAAGGCTGGGTCAACATCAGGCGGGGCGCGAACCGGCCGGCCGCGGAAAAGTCCAGCAGGGTCAAAACCAGCGGAGCGAACAGCAGGAGCTGGACCAGCAGCACCGGGGCCACGGGGGTGGCGTCCCCCAGGGCGTACAGCGTGATGGGGATGCCGATGTTGTTGGCGTTGACGTAGGAACCCGCCATGGCCCCTACCGCCGTTTCGGCCAGGGGCCGGGGGAACCAGATCCGGCTGGCCGCGACGTACAGCAGCGCGGTGACCGCAGCCGTGATCATGGCAAGCGGAACGTAGGCGGAAAAGACCACGGACAGGTCGGATTTGAGCACCACCGTGAAGAGCAGCACCGGGTTGGTAATGAAGAAGGCTGTCCTGGTCAGCGCAGAAATGGTGGACTCGCCGCCCAGCCCGCAGCGCGCGGCAACATAGCCCACCGCAATGACGACGCCGATCACGGCCAGCCCGATCAGCACACCGCCCACGAGAGGTACTTCCTTCCACTTCCGCTGCCGCGCACGCCTTCGGCTAAGCGCAGTAGTACAAGTCACAAACTTATCCGACAAGTGCGGGCAGGCGCGTCACGGCGCGTCCGGACTCGGAAAAACCCGGGACCCTCGACACGGCGCCTGCCCGGACGGTAGAGGTTAACGATGGTTACTGTCGGCTTCCACGCCTCACACGAACAAATCAGCCCCGGCCAGCTGCTCAAGGACGTCCAGCACGCCGGGCGCGCGGGCTTCGACGCGGCCATGTGCTCGGACCACATTGAGCCGTGGTCCGCACGGCAGGGACACTCCGGCTTCGCGTGGTCCTGGCTGGGCGCGGCACTGGCCACCACCGGCCTTCGGTTCGGGGTGGTGACCGCGCCCGGCCAGCGCTACCACCCGGCCATCATCGCCCACGCCTCAGCGACGCTCGCTTCGATGTTCCCGGGCAGGTTCTGGTTTGCCCCCGGCAGCGGCGAGAACATGAACGAGCACGTCACAGGTGACGCCTGGCCGCCGAAGGACGTCCGGCAGCGCCGGCTGGAGGAGTGCGTGGACGTGATCCGCCGCCTGCACCGCGGCGAGGAGGTCACCCACCGGGGCCTGGTGACCGTGGAGCAGGCCCGGATCTGGGACGTGCCCGATTCCCCGCCGCCGCTCATTGCGCCCGCCATCAGCGTGGACACTGCCAGGAGGGCGGCGGCCTGGGCGGATGGGCTGGTGACCATCAACCAGCCCGCACCCAAGCTTCGGGACATGCTGGCCGCGTACCGGGAGGCCGGTGGCAGGGGGAAGGCGGTGCTGCAGGTCCACCTGTCCTGGGCCAAGCGCGAGGAGGAGGCGGCCGCCATCGGCCTGGACCAGTGGCGCACCAACACGTTCGCCCCGCCCATCCCCTGGGACCTGCCCACCGCCGGGCATTTCGACGGCGTCGCCGAGCATGTGCGCGAGGAACAGGTCCGGGCCTCGGTCAACGTCTCGGCCAGTCTTGCCCGGCACGTTGAGTGGTTGTCTGAGTACGTGGAGTTGGGCTTCGAGGAGCTGTACCTGCACTTCGTGGGGCAGGAGCAGGCGCCCTTCATCGACGCATTCGCCGCGGAGGTGCTCCCGCAACTGCACACCCCCGAAAGCAGCCCCGCGGAACCGCAACTGGCAGCGGCGGCCGCCAACCCGGCGTCGGACGCGTCCGCATGAGGATCGCCGAGACCTCCGACCTGTGGTGGAAGAACGCCGTTATCTACTGCCTGGACGTGGAGACGTTCTTTGACGACGACGGCGACGGAGCCGGCGATTTCGCCGGCCTCACCCAGCGCGTGGACTACCTCGCCGCCCTGGGCGTGACCTGCATCTGGCTGATGCCGTTCTACCCGTCGCCGGACCGGGACGACGGCTACGACGTCACCGATTTCTTCACCGTGGATCCACGGCTCGGCACCCTGGGTGACCTGGTGGAGTTCATCCGCGCCGCCAAGGACCGCGGACTGCGGGTCATCGCGGACTTCGTGGTGAACCACACCTCCGACCACCACCCCTGGTTCGTTGAAGCCCGGAAATCGACCGACAACCCCTACCGCGACTTCTACGTCTGGCGGCAGGACACTCCCCCGGACACCTCCTCCGAAGTGGTGTTCCCCGGGGAGGAGAACTCGCTCTGGACGCAGGACGAGGCCACCGGCGAGTGGTATTTGCACATGTTCGCCAAGTACCAGCCGGACCTGAACGTGACCAACCCGCAGGTGAGGGACCAGATCGCCAAGGCGATGGGACTCTGGCTGGAACTGGGGCTGGACGGTTTCCGGCTCGATGCCGTGCCGTTCTTCCTGGAGACCCGGGGCGAGCCCAAGGACCGGGCCGCGAACATCGACCCGCACGGCTATCTCACCGCGCTGCGCAGTTTCGTCAGCCGGCGAAACGGCAGCGCCGTGCTGCTGGGCGAGGTGAACCTGCCCTACAAGGAGCAGCTGGAGTACTTCGGCGGCCCGGAGGGCAATGAGCTGAACATGCAGTTCGACTTCATGTCCATGCAGCACATCTACCTGTCCCTGGCCCGGCAGGACGCGCGGCCACTGGCGGAGACCCTCAAGAGCCGCCCACCCATCCACCCGGACAACCAGTGGGCCATGTTCGTACGGAACCATGACGAACTCACCCTGGACAAGCTCAGCGACGGTGAGCGCCAGGAAGTCTTTGCCGCGTTCGGGCCGGAGAAGAACATGCAGATCTACGGCCGGGGCCTGCGGCGGAGGCTGCCGCCGATGCTGGGCGGGGACCAGGACCGCCTGCGGATGGTGTACTCCCTGATGTTCTCCCTCCCCGGCACACCTGTGCTCTTCTACGGTGAGGAACTCGGCATGGGCGAGGACCTCCGGCAGAAAAGCCGGGCAGCTGTCCGCACGCCAATGCAATGGAACAACGAAAAGAACGGCGGCTTCTCCAGCGCCAAGGCATCGGACCTGGTGGCACCCCTGGTGCGGGGCGAGTACGGTCCGGAAAACGTCAACGCTGCGGCGGGCAAGCGGGACCCGGAGTCGCTGTTCAACTTCATGGCAACCCTGATAGCGCGGTACCGCGAGGCGCCGGAGCTGGGGTGGGGTGCGTTCGACATCATTGACCAGCCTGAACCTGCCGTGTTCGCCCACACGTGCAGTTCCGACGGCGGGACGCTGGTTCTGCTGCACAACTTCGGCGAGGACACGGTGAAGGTCAGCGGCAAGGTGGGGCCGGAGGACGGTCCGCGCCAGGCATACCGGGACGCCATGCTGCTGGACCTGTTCGACGGCGGCAACGCACCCTTGGAGTCCGACGGCAGCTTCCAGGTGGAACTGGGGCGTTACGGCTACCGCTGGTTCCGGGTGCACCGCAAAGGCGACAGGCTGGCACCGTAGGCGGCGCGCCCCGAGCGGGGACGCCCGGCTCAGGTCATGCCACGCTCTCCAGAGTGCCCGGCCGGGAGCCGAGGCCTACGTAGGCACCCTTAAAGAAGACCAGGGGGTCTGCGCCGGCCCGGGCACTCAGGGCACGGACTGCGCCCACAACGATGGTGTGGTCGCCGCCGTCGTACTCCTGCTCGAGCTCGCAATCCACCCACGCCAGGGCCTGGTCCAGGACCGGGCTTCCAAGCGGCGACGGCGAGTGGTCGACTCCAGCGAATTTGTCCGAAGCGGAGCGCGCAAACTGGGCCGCCAGATGCTGGTGTTCAGCAGGGAGAATATTGACCGCGAACCGGCCCGCTGCCCGCAGCAGGGGCCAGGTGGTGGACGTGCGCGCCGGGCTGAAGGACACCAGCGCCGGTTCCAGCGAAAGGGACGAAAACGACTGGCAGGTCATGCCGGCCGGCCCGGCCTTGGTCGATGCTGTGATCACCGTCAGGCCCGTGGCGAAGTGCCCCATAATGTGACGCAGGCGGCGGGGACTGAGGTCGAATTGGTCCGTCATGGGTGTCCTTTCAAAGGCGGGTGACCCCAATCAACCACCCCGGCATCCACGCCTCAACTCCGGCTGACACCTGCCGACCCCTTGCGCAACGCGGGGCCGCCGGGCTTCATCCAGCGACCAGGAATGCCCCCTGACGGGGCCAAGTGTTACCGCGGATTTCGTGCCGTGACGCAGGAGGACGGAAATCCCCCGTGCTGTGCCCGGCTGGCCTAGATTGCTAAAAAGCCCAGCACATTACAGGAGGTGTACCACGTGTCGTTGACTACGCAGCGGACTACTCACCGGCTTACCATCAAGGCCCCGGCCGACCTGATCTTCACCGTGCTGCGTGATTCCTCCCACTGGCCGTTCCTGGACGGCGTGACCGTCTACTCCGAACGGGTCAGCGGCGATGACGCCGAGCATGAAATCCGCACGTCCTTCGTGGCCAACGGTGCCCTGAACTCCAGCCGCTGCCACCGCCTCTTCGATGCTGCCGGGCACCGCGCCGAATTCCGGCAGGTCGGTTTGGAGCACCCACTGTTGAAACTCGGCGGCAGCTGGGCGATCCTCCGTGCGGATGGCAACTCGGAGGTGACCCTCACCCACGAGTTCGAGGTGGATGGGGCGGCAGCCGGAGACCTCCCGGAGCTGATGCACCGCACGATTGATGAATACAGCCGTCGCGAACTGGAAGCGCTGCGCCTCAGTTCGGAGCGCCTGAGCCTGCTGGTGGAGCAGCACTCGGCAGGTACCCACGCCAGGGAGGCCTAGCACGCGGCAGGCGGCGGCCACGCGCTGCAGGCGTCCGCCCCTGACGGGGCCTTCGGCGCCATGCTGACGTACCAAAGGAAAGTGCCCCGCCCTTGCTGATTCAGCAAGGGCGGGGCACCTTTTGGCCAGGATTAGGCAGGCTGCAGCAGCCGGCTGTGCGAGTTGGCCGGTATGGGCAGTCCGTAGTGTTCACGCAGTGTGCGTCCCGTATATTCGCTCCGGAACAGGCCACGGTCCTGCAGGATGGGGACCACCTGGTCCACGAAAATCTCCAACCCGGAGGGCAACACCGGTGGCATGATGTTGAACCCGTCGGCCGCCCCCGACTGGAACCATTCCTGGAGGGCGTCAGCCACCTGCTCCGGGGTGCCGGAGAACGTCCGGTGCCCGCGGCCGCCGCCCAGCCGGCCGATGAGCTCGCGCACCGTGAGATGTTCACGGCGCGCGAGGTTCACGATCAGCGTGTACCGGCTCTTGGCGCCCTCGATCTCGTCCTCCGACGGGAGGTCTGCCGGAAGCTGGGCGTCCAGCTTCAGGGATTCAGGTGCCACCCGCAGCACGGTGGCGAGCTGCCTGCGCGCGTGTTCGGGCAGGATCAGTTCGTCCAGCTCGCGCTCCAACTCAATCGCTTCGGCCCTGGAGTCGGCGATGACGGGAACAATGCCGGGCAGGATCTTCAGGGATTCCGGGTCCCGGCCAGCCGCCGTCGTCCGTCTCTTCAGGTCAGCGTAGAAGTCCTGCGCATCGGAGAGGGTCTGGTGGGCGGTGAATACCGCCTCCGCGTACCGGGATGCGAACTCTTTGCCGTCCTCGGAGGAGCCGGCCTGGACGATGACCGGGCGGCCTTGGACGGACCTGGGAACATCCAAGGCGCCTTCCACCTGGAAATGCTTTCCCTCGTGGTTGGCCGCATGCACCCGGGAACTGTCTGCCCACACTCCGGCGCCCTTGTCCGCCACAACGGCGCCGTCTTCCCAGCTGTCCCAAAGCTTTTGCGCCACGTCCAGGAATTCCGCGGCCCGCTCATACCGCTGCGAGTGTGCCGGCTGGCCGGCCAGTGAGAAGTTCCGGGCTGCAGCGTCGCCAGCAGTGGTCACCACGTTCCAGCCGGCCCTGCCTCCGCTGATGTGGTCCACCGAGGCGAAGCGCCGAGCCAGGTTATACGGCTCGTTGTAGGTGGTGGAAGCGGTGGCGATCAGCCCGATCCGCTCGGTAACGGCCGCTATGGCCGCGAGCAGGACGGTCGGCTCCAGGCTGGCGTAGGGCCGCTGGGACACATTCCCGTGCAGCACCGGTGAATCCGCGAAAAAGATTGAATCCAGCTTTCCGCGCTCCGCAGTCTGGGCCAGCCGTTGGAAATGCTTGACGTCCGTGCCGGCGAAACTGTTGCTCTCCGGCAGCCGCCACGATGCCTCGTGGTGGCCGGTGCTCATCAGGAAGGCGTTCAGGTGCAGCTGCCGTGGGCGGCTTTCCGGCGCGCTCACTGGTTTGCCCCGGCTGCCGCGAAGGCCGGCGCCTGGGAAATTCCAGGCACGACGACGGTCTCCGAGTAGGCGGACGAGTCGCCCTTGATGGGGGTGCTGCTGCGGCCGTCCACTCCGCGGGGGACGTCGCCGGCGATGGTGACGCGGTTCAGCTGGCGGGGCTGGCCGTCGTAGTTGTCCGGCGCGTAGTGCTGGGTGATGCGGTTGTCGAACAGGACCAGCTGGTCCGGCTCCCAGTTCACGCGGACCACGTTCTCCGGCCTGGTCACGTAGGCCTGCAGGAGGCGCAGGATGTCCTTGGATTCGGTGTTGGACAAGCCAACAATCCGGAGCCGCTGGGCGAACCCGCCAATGAAGAGCCCGCGCTCACCGGTCAGCGGATGGATACGGACAACGGGATGGGCCGATTCGAAGTGGATGCGCGTGAATTCCTTGCGCCGCTCGTCGGCGTTGGCATGTTCCAGGTTCTTCGGGACGGAGTAATCGTAGTCGTTGGTGTGGATCGCCCACAGGGTGTCGGCGAAGTCCCGCAGTTCCCCGGGCAGGTCCTGGTAGGCGCCGGCCGAGGATGCGATCAGGGTTTCGCCGCCGTAAGCCGGCAGGGTGATGCTGCGCAGGGTGGAGGCCTGCGGCGGGTTCACGACGAACGTGACATCAGTGTGCCAGTTGTTCGCACTCCCGTTTTCGCTGTCCACCGGCAGGACCGCCGGCTTGCCGTCCACCGACGCGACCGTGGGGTGGGCCTTGGTGAGCGGGCCGAAGTGGCTGGCGAACCGCACCTGGTCCTCATCCGTGCGGACGTTGGCCTCCCTGAACACGAGTGCTTTGTGGGTGTTCAGTGCAGCACGGATCTGCGCCACCGTGTCCGGCGACAGGTCGCCACTAAGGTCCAGGCCCCGGATTTCCGCACCGATGCGGGCGCTCAGCTTGGTGAACTGGAGTTTGGTTTCGGTGATGACGGTCATTGGATCTTCCTTTGCAGTTCAGTAGGGCAGTTCAGGTGGGTTGGGTTCAGGATGCGGAGCCGACGGCGGTGCGCCAGCGGGAGAAGTGCCGCTCCAGCGCCACGAGCAGGGCGTTGACGGCGAGGCCCAGCACGGAGACGGTCAGGATGCCGGCGTACATGTCCGGGATCAGGAAGCTCATTTGCGAATTGACGATCAGGTAACCCAGCCCGGCCTTGGCGCCCACCATTTCCGCGGCGATGAGGACCAGGATGGACGATGTCCCGGCCATCCTGATCCCGGTGAAAATCGTGGGGACCGCAGACGGCAGGATCACCTTCTGGAAGAGCCGGAAACTGTTCAGCCCCAAGGACTTGGCGGCACGGATGAGCAGCGGGTCCACGGTCCGGACGCCGGCGATCGTGTTCAGCAGCACCGGGAAGAACGCGGCGTAGGCCACGATGGTGATCTTGGATTCCTCGCCGATGCCCAGCAGCAGGGTGAATACCGGCAGCAGGGCCAGGGTGGCCGTGTTCCGGAAAAGTTCCAGGAGCGGGTTGAGGAATGAATTCAACCAGCCGTACCAGGCGATCAGGAGCCCCAGCACCACAGCCGTGACCACTGCAATCCCGAAGCCGGACACCGAGCGGGTAAGGCTGGCCTGCAGATGGCTCTGCAGCTGCCCGGCTTCCACGAGCCTGGCACCGGCGGCGATGACTTCGTGCAGCGGCGGCAGGAACACCCGCGTGGAGGGGCTGGCCAGGTACAGCGGCCCCACTTCCCAAAGGGCCAGGAACAGCAGTACGGCCAGGGATTTCCAGCCGGCGCGGGCCACTGCGTGTGCCACGTAGGAGATTTTGCCCGCCTTCCGGCGTTCCGCCGGGGGCACGGCTGCTGAGGGCCCGACGGCGGCAGGCGCCTCCTGTGGGCGGGTCAACACTGTACTCATCAGGCTGCGCTCCTTTCGAGGGGCTGTTCATCGGGTGCGGTGCCGTCCGGCAGGATCTTCCGGTGGCCGGAGTCCTGGGCGAGGCGGACTTCGTCGTGCAGCAGGGACCACACCTGGTGGCGGTGTTCCACGAAGGCGGGGTGCGAGCGGATGTCCGCGTCGCCGTCGCGGTCGGGGATGTTGATGTCCACGATTTCCTTGAGTTTTCCCGGCCGGGCGCTCAGCACCGCCACCCGCTGGCCGAGGTACACCGCTTCGTCGATCCCGTGGGTAATGAAGACGATGGTCTTGCCTGTCGCCTTCCAGATCCGCAGGAGCTCGTCCTGGAGCTGTTCACGGGTCTGGGCGTCAAGGGCGGCGAAGGGCTCGTCCATCAGCAGAACGTCCGGCTCATAGGCGAGGCTCCTTGCGATGGCCACGCGCTGCTTCATACCGCCGGACAGTTCGTGCGGATACCGGTCCCCGAACCCGGCAAGGCCCACCAGGTCCAGGAACTCACTGGCCTTCGCCGCCCGCTGTTTCCTGGACAGGCCGGTGTTCTCAAGGCCCATGGAAACGTTGGCCGACGCCGTCCGCCAGGGAAACAGCGCGTACTGCTGGAAGACGACCGCCCGGTCCTGTCCCGGTCCGGTCACTTCCTTTCCGTCCACCAGGACCTCTCCCGATGTGGGGCGGGAGAGCCCGGCCAGCAGGTCCAGGAGCGTGGTCTTGCCGGAACCGCTGGGGCCCACGAGGGTGAGGAACTCCCCGGCCGCGACATCCAGGCTGAGGCTGCCGATGGCGGTGAGGACTGAGGGCTCCCCCTGGCGGCGGCCAGTTCCCTTGCCCGGCCTGATACTGAATTCCTTGGTGACGTTTCGAAGGCTGATCTTGGGGGTCATCGTCTATCCTTTCGGGGTTGCGGCCGGCGCCGGAGTGTCCAGCAGGTTGAACCCGTTCGTGTAGAGCCTGGAGGTATCGAGGTCACCGCTGATGATCCCGGCGGACTTCAGGTAGCCGCCCCAGCGGGTGAAATCGGTGTCCTGGATCCACCCGCCCGGCGAGGCAACGCCCACGCTCTTCCAGTACTTCAGCGCCTCGGTGCTCTCGTTTCGGCCCCGCTTGGCGATGATTTCCTCGAACTTGGCGATCACCTGCTCCCGCGGGGTGCTCCGCTGCCATTCGATGGCCTTGGCCACCCCGGTGACCAGCGTCCGGCTGGTCTCCGGATTCCTGGCCAGGAAGTCATTGCGAAGGACGTACTGCCCGGCGTCAAACGGTCCTCCGATGACACCGACGTCGGTGAAGAGCGCACGCAGGCCTCCCTCCGCGAGCGCACGGTCCTGCAGCACTCCGCCCAGCGTGCCGACGTCGACCTGCTTCTTGCGCAGGGCCACTTCGGTTTCGTTCGGCGGAACCACCACCAGTTGCACCTGCTTGATTTCCTCGGGAGTCAGGCCGCTGTTCTTGAGGTGCGTGGTAATCACGGCTTCGTGGTGGGCGCCAAGGGTGTTTACAGCGATCCTCTTGCCGATCAGGTCCCTTGCGGTCCGGATGGGGCTGCCTTCCTCCACGTAGTATCCCGTGAAGGTCTCCTTGTCCTCGCCGTAGTAGTTGATGACGGCTTTGACGGGCGCACCGGCCTCGATCAGCTTGATCACGGCACCGGTGAATGCTCCGCCGATGTCCGTCTGGTCGGTGGCCACGGACTGGATGCTCTGCGGCCCGCTGGTGGTGTTACTGACCCATTCGAGCTTGACGTCGCCCAGGTAACCGAGGTCTTCGGCCAGTTCCACCAGGGCTACCGTGTTGGGCGAACCCTGGTACCGGACCGTTTTCACTTCGGCACCGCCGTCGCTCCCGGCCTGTTGTGCCGTTGCCGGACCGCCGCAACCGGAGAGCACCAGCGTGACTGCCGCGGCCACAGCCATGGCAAATGCCGTGCCTGTGGTGCGGATAGTTCGTGCGGGCAGGTGTCGGTTTTTCATGGTTGTGGGTCTTTCTGCAGTTCGGGTGGATCCGGACCGTCCGGCTCGTGGCAACCACTAGAACAGAGAAGAACCACCGGCAGAAGCGGCGGCTTAATGGCGGGAAACGGCAGGCAATGGCGGGAAAACGGGGCTAACAGAAGTCCTTGCGGCGTAGTGCGCGGACGCTTTGCTGCATGTTGTGCCGCCGGGCGACACATGGCGCAGCGGAACGTAAGGCAACCGGGTATCGGAGCTTCAAGACGGTTCATACGGCGACGCGGAAGTCCACTGCCGTGCAACGGGCGCCGTACTTTCAACGGTGGATGCCCTGCACCATGCCAGCGTGGGCATCGCAGCAGAGGGCACACGGTCCCGGAAATGCCCGCTGGCGGCGCCAATATTTCTGCCGAAGCGCTTCGTTTGTTACCCGCGGCCCGCTATGGCCTGCGGCGGAACTGCAGCCGGGGCGCCGTCGTCGTCCGGGTGTGAAAAAATCAACCATGCACGCCATGCAGCACTCCAGCAAACTCCAGAACGTCCGGTACGAACTCCGCGGACCCATCCTCCAGGCAGCCAAAAACATGGAGGCCGAGGGGCACAGGATCCTGAAGATGAACCTGGGGGACACGGCGCCGTTCGGGCTGGAGGCACCGGAGTCGGTGGTGGTGGACATGATCCACCACCTGCGCGGCGCCCAGGGATACAGCGACTCGAAGGGCATTTTCACCGCGCGGACAGCGATCTCGCAGTACTACCAGACGCGCGGCCTGATGAACATCGGGGTCGAGGACATCGTGATCGGCAACGGCGTCAGCGAACTGATCTCCATGTGCCTGCAGGCGTTCATGGAAAACGGCGACCAGATCCTGGTCCCCGCCCCGGACTACCCTCTGTGGACTGCCGCCGTGACCCTCACCGGCGGCAAGCCCGTGCACTACCTCTGCGATGAGGCGGAGAACTGGTGGCCGGACATGGCCGATGTGGAAGCAAAGATCACCAGCCGCACCAAGGGCATCGTGATCATCAACCCGAACAATCCCACCGGCGCCGTCTACCCGCGCCACATCCTTGAACAGTTCGCGGCCCTGGCGCGGAAGCACAACCTGGTCCTGTTCTCCGACGAGATCTACGAGAAGGTGCTGTACGAAGACGCCAAGCATATCCACACCGCTGCTGTGGCAGAGGACGTCTGCTGCCTGACCTTCAGCGGCCTGTCCAAGGCCTACCGGATGCCCGGCAGGTGGGACGCCACCTCCGCGAACGATCCGCCCTCATCCGCACTGGCATAGACGCTTCCGCCCCGGGTACCGAAGTACACCCCCACGGGCTCCGCCGCATCCACCGATGCCGCATCCCGCAGGACGCTGTTGTATTCACGCTCCGGCAGCCCGGTGCTGAGCCGTGTCCAGGTTTCGCCGGCGTCCTCCGTCCGGTGGACGGCGAGCTTCCCGTCCGGCGGAATGCGTTCGCCGTCTGCCTTCAACGGAACCACCCAGGCGGTACCGGCCCGGCGGGGATGGGCGAGCATCACGAATCCGAAGTCGGCGGGGAGGCCCTCCGCAATCGACGTCCACGTGTCCGCGTTGTCGTCGGTGCGGTAGACGCCGTGGTGGTTCTGGGCGTACAGCCGGCCGTCCACAGCCGCGTCCGCGGCGATCTTGTGGACGCACTGGCCGAATTCCGGGTTCGGGTCCGGCATGAAGTAGGCGGAGATCCCGTGGTTGCGCGCCTCCCAGGAGGCGCCGGCATCGAGCGAACGGTAGACGCCGCCGGTGCTCATGGCGACGTGCACGGTTTGCCCGTCCGGATGGACCACGATCGAGTGGGCCGCCGCACCGCCGTAGCCGGCACCCCATTCACTGCGGTGCGGATGGTCCCACAGGCCACGGTTCAGCTCGAAGTGTTCGCCGCCGTCGGTGGACTTCCACACGGAAATGGGTTCGGCTCCGGCCCACACCACTCCCGGGCGTGAACCGGCGTCCGGGTAGATCTGCCATACCCGTTCCAGCGCTGCGCCGGTGTCCTCGGGGAACGTGATGGCACCCTGCTCGGGCTCCGTCCAGGTGGCGCCCAGGTCGTCGGAATGCGCGACCGTCGGCCCCCAGTGCGGGCTGCTGACTCCCACCATGATCCGGGTGCGGCCCTGCCTCGTGTCGATGCCAATGCTGGGAATCTCCGACATCAGGAAGTGGGGCCCGGTGAAGGACCACTCCCGCCGGTCCTGGCTGGTAGCCAGCCACAGTCCTTTTTTGGTGCCAATTGCCAGGAGGAAGTTCGCCGCCGTTGCCATGCGCACCATGCAACCACCGCTGCGGGCCGCCCGCAACGGTTTTCAGGGCCTATCCGCAGCAGGCAGTCAATCCACGAACTCGGACTGCGTCTGGATGAAGTCCCAGTCCGCGGTGGTCAGCGCCGCGGCCGGATTGTCCGGGTGCGGTCCGCCGGCCTCTGCAATGCCCTGCAGCACTGCCAGGGGCAATTCCTCCGCATAGAGGTTCTCCCGCAGCCACTCCTTGGTGGGGAGGTCCAGGTCCAGCCACCACATGAAAATTTCCACGAGCCACCCGCCTTCCGTCACCTTCAACGTTAGGCGCGGGCAAGGTGGTGGACAAGGTCCGGCCGGCAGGAACAGGTAGCCGCCGCGGGGTTTAGGGTACCGGCAAGTAACCGGCCCCTTTCGGGCCCCGGAAAAGACGAGTATTCCCTACTCGCGACTGCTCCCGGCGGCGCCCCTAGCCTGAAACCTCAAGCAAGCTGACCGTGTTGCTGGGGCACACGGCACAACCGCCGCCGCCCCCGCCTGCAGGGTCCGTTTCACAAAAACCTGGGGAGAAAACCATGAAACGCACCATGGCAACAATGGGCGCAGTGGGCCTGGCGGCACTGGCCGTCGCAGCGCCCGCCATCGCAGATGCCAACAACACCACCTTCTGCCACGCGATGGGGACCGGCTACGTAACTGTCAGCATCCACGGCTCCGGCTTCAGCGGCCACGACAAGCATGCCGATGACATCATTCCGCCGGGGCCCGGGATGCCGGACGGCCTGAACTGGGGCACCGGCAAGGACATCTTCGGCAACGGCTGCCAGGCTCCGGCCGTGGTGGTTCCACCCGTCGTCGTCACGCCTCCGGCCACCCCTCCGGTGACGCCGCCTGCCGAGGAGCCGCCCGCCGTCGTCGATTCCCCTGCGTCCCCGCCTGCGGAAACTCCGGTGGTCGAGGCCGCACCGGCCGAGTCTCCGGCGGCGGTTGTTGAACCAGCGGCAGCACCGGCCCAGCAGCCAGCCGCGCAGGTTCCTGCCGCCCAGGTGCCCGCCGCACAGAAGGCTCCGGCCGCGCAGAAGGCAGCAGCGGCCCCGGCCGCACAAGCCGTCGTGGGAACGAACGAGGGATACAACGCCCAGACCGCGGTAGGCGGCCAGGAGGCCGCACCCGCCTGGCTCGCCGGCGTGGGTGCCCTGGCTGCCGCGGGCGCGGCGGTGGCCGTCCGCCGCAGGTCCCGCCCGCTTCACACCGCCGGTTAGGGCGCCAAACTGCCACCACGCGTGGCCCGTAGACAAGGAAGGCGTCCTGCCAGTGCCCGGCAGGGCGCTTTCCTTCCACCTCCCGCCCCAGGCGTCAGGAGCACGATGTCCAAGGAACGCAGCAAGCACGCGGCTGCCCAATCCCGGCGCTGGCGCCGTTGGAACCGCGGCGACCTCGCAATCCTTTTCTGCGGCGTGCTCGCCTTTCTGTTGTTCACCTTCGGTGCTCCCCTGTTCCATCATCCGCAGCCTGCACCGCCGGATACCCGGGCGGCAGCGAGCCCCCGCTTCACTGCGGCTGCTCCGGCCGCCACCATTCCACCCGTGGAGGACGCAGCGTCCGCGGGCCTGGCCGCCGCAGGGAGCGCCGCCGCCGGCCAGGGGACAGCGCCTGAAGCGGTGCTCCCACCGGCCGCACCACCCGTCAGCATCTACTACCCGTCCGCCGCGTTTGACGTCGCTGTCCACCCGCTGGACGTCGATGTCGCCGCCCAGTCAAGCCGGACCATCGAGCCACCCGCCACGAAGGACGGCTACTGGCTGACCGCCTTCGGCGTCCCTGGCAGCGGGTCCGGCAACACCACCTACGTCATAGGCCACAGCTGGGAAGGCGCGGATGCACCCTTTAACCACCTCAGTTCGGCCGCTGCCGCCGGCGACCAGTTCGACGTCGCTACGGCTTCCGGCACCATCAGGTACCGCGTGGAAAGCGTCAGTACCTACGACAAATCCAGCCTCAAGGACAGCCCCGTCTGGGACATGGTGCCCAACCGGCTGGTCCTCATCAGCTGCTTCACGGAGGACCCGTGGGGCAGGAACGTAGTAGTAACCGCATACCCTTCTGCTTCCTAGCCGCGAGCGCTGAAGCACCTGTTCACGTAGCCCCCCGGGGCGGAAAATGGGCGTCATGACATCCGATCAGTTCAAGGGCAAGCCGTTGCTGGTGGGCATCATGCCCCGGCAGCACCCGGAAGTCCTGCAGACCGCGGCCGGGCTTGCTGCCGGGTTGGGGGCGCCGATGGTGTGCGCCTATGTGGATGAAGCCAGCTACCTGGTGGACTGGGACCCGGCCCGCTCCGCGCACCGGCTGTCGCTGCGTCGGGACGCAGGAGTCGAGGAGCTTCGAACCCTGACCACGGGGCTGGAGGCACAAATCCGGAATGCACTGCAGGCGGCGGCGCCCGGAGGCCCGGCGGTCGAGTGGACGCTCCGCACCCTCACCGGTGATCCCGCCCGGTCACTGGGCCGGCTGGCGGCGGAAGTGGAAGCACCAATGATCATCGTGGGAACCTCCGAACGCGGTTTTTCCCACCGCCTGTCAGAGGCGCTGAACGGGTCGGTCGGCGCCTGGCTGAGCCACCACCAAAGCAGGCCGGTGCTGGTGGTTCCCTACCACAAGGCCGCCCCTCAGGACCGGCGCTGACCAGCCTGCACCCCCGTCCGGCCCTGGGAACGACCTTCTCCCAGGCTTCCGAAAGTAAAGCGAAAGTAGTTATTCGCGGTGCTGGCGGACCGCGCTGCCAACCCGTAAGCTAAATCCAGCAGGCCCGGACCACCCGCAGTGGAAGCCGGAAATGCCCAAGAGCTGCTCCGGAGTGCGTATCCCCCAATAACGCACTCCGGAGCTTTTTTGTGCCCCGATGCCTGCAGTGAAAGTGGACCGGCGCCATACCCCTAGGGGGTACTTGCGCCCATACCCCCGTGGGGTATAAGTTGACTGCATGAGCACTACCGAAGAAGCAGCCGTGCCGGCCGGAGCCGTGCCGGTGCAGGAGCACCAAGCGGCGGAGCACGGATACACGGGCAACAAGGACGCCTACCTGCGCCGGTTGAAGCGGATCGAGGGGCAGGTGCGCGGCATTGCCCGCATGGTCGATGAGGATAAGTACTGCATCGACATCCTCACCCAGGTCTCCGCCGTCACCAAGGCGCTGCACGCGGTCAGCCTTGGCCTCGTCGAGGAACACATCGGCCACTGCGTGGTGGGTGCGGCCTCCGAACCGGACCCGGAGGCCCGTGCCGAAGCCATCGACGCCAAAGTCAAGGAAGCAGCCGACGCCATTGGCCGGCTGCTCCGCTGAAACCCACCACCCGCAGCCGGCAACCGCCGGCTTTTGAATGAAGGAGAAATCCGTGAGCACCACCTCCCCCACCACCACAACCGTCAGCGTTTCCGGCATGACCTGCGGCCACTGCGTCTCGGCGGTCACCGAAGAACTCGAAGCCCTGGAAGGCGTTGAAGCGGTGGACGTCGAGCTGAACGCCGGAGCCATCTCCACCGTCACCATCACGTCCAGCAAGGATCTCGCACCTTCGGAGATCGGCGAGGCAGTCGCGGAGGCGGGCTACCTCGTGGTCGCCAGCGAGGCCTAGCCGCGCTCGACCCGGAGGAACCAATCGACACGGAGGCTGACATGACCCACCAGGAACTACTGCATCCGCCCGGCACCAGGGTGGTGGAACTCGATATCGAGGGCATGACGTGCGCCTCCTGCGTGAACCGCGTGGAGAAGAAACTCGGCAAGCTTGACGGCGTGGCCGCCACCGTCAACCTGCCGCTGGAGTCCGCCTACGTCACCGCCCCGGCAGGCATCACCGACGAGCAGCTGGTGGATACGGTCAACGCGGCGGGCTACAAGGCGAGCGTCCGCACGCCGCACCCACCCGTCGAAGAGAGGGCACCTGCAGCGGCAGCGGTCCCCGCCACGAAACTCCGCCCGCGCCTGATCGTCGCCGCAGTGCTGACGGTCCCGGTGTTCCTGGTCTCCATGCTCCCCGCCTTCCAGTTTCCCAACTGGGGATGGGCCGCAGCCGTCCTTGCACTTCCGGTGGTCACCTGGGCCGCCTGGCCATTCCACCGGGCGGCGGCCATTAACGCCCGGCACCTGGCTTCCACGATGGACACCCTGGTGTCCATCGGCGTGACGGCCGCCTACCTGTTCTCCGCCTGGCAACTGGCAGCCGATCCCCGGATGACCGAGCACCCCGGCATGGAAGGCATGGAAACCGGCGGCCTCTACTTCGAAGTGGCAGCAGTGGTCACCACCTTCCTGCTCCTTGGCAGGTACCTGGAGGCCAACGCCAAGCAGAAAGCCGGCGATGCCCTCCAGGCCCTGCTGCACCTGGGAGCGAAGGATGCCACCGTGCTGCGTCCGGGCGGTGAGGTGACCATTCCCGCGGACCGGCTGCAGGTGGACGATGTGCTGGTGGTGCGCCCGGGCGCGAAGATTGCCACCGATGGCGTCGTCATCGATGGCAACTCCGCCGTGGACGCCTCCCTGGTCACCGGCGAATCCGTGCCGGTCGAGGTGGGGCCGGGCAGCAGGGTCACCGGCGCCACCATCAACACTTCCGGCCGCCTGCTGGTCAGGGCCACCCGGGTGGGCGCCGAAACCACCCTGGCCCAGATGGCGCGGCTGGTGTCCGAAGCCCAGACCGGCAAGGCACCCATCGCCCGGCTCGCCGACCGGATCAGCGCGGTCTTCGTTCCGGTGGTCCTGGCCATCGCTGCGGTGACGTTCGTCCTCTGGCTCCTTTTCCCCGGTGCAGCCACCGGAAGCGGACACCTGCAGCAGGCCTTCACGGCCGCCGTCGCCGTCCTGGTCATCGCCTGCCCCTGCGCCCTCGGCCTGGCCACCCCGGTGGGCCTCCTGACCGGCACCGGGCGCGGGGCCCAGCTGGGGATCCTGATCAAGGGCCCCCAGGTCCTTGAAGATACCCGGACCGTGGACACCATCCTGCTCGACAAGACCGGGACTGTGACCACCGGGGTCCTCGCCGTGGACAGCACGGTGGCATTCGACGGCTTCCAGGAGCGGGACGTCCTCCGGCTTGCCGGCAGCGTTGAGGCCGCCTCGGAGCATCCGGTGGCCCGCGCCATCGCAGCGGCCGCCGCCGGGGAATCAGCGGACGACGGCGGCGCCTTGCCTTACGTGCAGGGCTTCGGGTCCGCGCCGGGCGGCGGCGTGTCGGGAACCGTGGAGGGCAGGACCGTCCTCGCAGGCCGCCTCGGCTGGCTGGAGCAGAACGGCATCACCCCGGAGCCTGGCCAACGGACAGCCCTCGCGGCGGCAGAAGACTCCGGAGCCACGGCTATCTGCGTGGCGGTGGACGGGAAACCTGCCGGCATCATCAGCCTGCGCGACACCGTGAAGGACGGTTCCGCTGCCGCTGTTGCCCGCCTGAAGGCGCTGGGCCTGCGGCCGATCCTGCTGACCGGAGACAACGCTGCCGTCGCCGCGCAGGTGGCTGCCGCCGTCGGAATCGCTCCGGAGGATGTCTACGCCGGCGTCCTGCCGGAGGGGAAGGTTGAGGCGGTGCGGAAGCTGCAGGCCACGGGCGCCACCGTGGCTATGGCCGGGGACGGCGTCAACGATGCGGCTGCCCTGGCGCAGGCTGACCTTGGCATCGCCATGGGGTCCGGAACGGACGTCGCCATCGAAGCGGCGGACCTCACTGTGATGGGCAACGGCCTGGCGCAGGTGGCACAGGCCATCGAGTTGTCCCGGCGCACCCTGGCCACGATCAAGGCCAACCTGTTCTGGGCCTTCTTCTACAATGCCGTGGGCATCCCGGTGGCCGCCCTGGGCCTGCTCAACCCCATGATCGCGGGCGGTGCGATGGCTGCCAGTTCGGTACTGGTGGTTGCCAACTCCCTGCGGCTGCGCAGCTTCGGGAAGCCGCAGGGCTAGGCGTCAGGCCGCGCCGTACCGCACGGCGGCGCGCGCCCGGGCCTTGGCCGCCTCGGCCTCCCGGTCCTTCGGGGGAGCCTGCGTCACGAGGGATTCCAGCAGGTGCTGGGTGATGTGTGCAATCTCGTGGACCGCTTCGTCGAAAGCCTCCTGGTTGGCCTTGGACGGCTTGGTGCTGCCGCTGATCTTTCGGACATACTGCAGCGCTGCGGCATGCACTTCCTCGGAGGTGGCGTGCGGTTCAAAGTTGTGGAGGGTTCGGATATTCCGGCACATACCGCCATGCTAGGCCCTTCCGACGCCTGAATCGACCCCTCTTTCCGCCCGTCGCCGGGCCCAGGGCATGGGGAGTCCGGCATGGGCAGGGGTGCCCATCGACACCCTTTCGGACGCCGGGGTAGGTTTTAGGCAATGGATCTTCCGGATAGGCCGGGAGGCCGCTGGGGATGCCGACCTGGTTCGGATCCACTACCAACAAGGAGAAACTGATGGCTATTTGGGGTGCAGACGTTGAGCAGCTTCGCCAGCTCGGCAGCAAGCTTCAGGCAGGCGCGTCCGAAATCGAGACGCAGAAGTCCACTCTCACCAAGGTTCTGAGCGGCACCGACTGGAAGGGCCCGGACGCGGACAAGTTCCGCCAGGAATGGTCCGGCACCCACACCACCATGCTGACCAAGGTTGCCGAAGCCCTGAAGGACGCCGGCGCCCAGGCCAAGCGCAACGCCGAGCAGCAGAGCCAGGCCTCCCAGGGCTAACGCCTTCGCGGCAGGATTGCCGCCGCCAAGGGTCCGGGCACCGCAGGGGTGCCCGGGCCCTTGGCCTTTAAGCGGATGAACCGCCTGGCTGACGGCAGAGGGCAACGCCAGGGCTAAGGGACGGGTTCGACGTCGTTCGCGTGTTCCAGCGGGGAAGCCGCCCTGGGTGCCGCAGCAGCACCGCCCGCTGCCGCCGCTGCGTTCCGCAGCTCGTCGAGCCGGACCAGGATGACCCCGCCGACGATGAGCACGCCGCCGAGCAGCTGGATGGCGCCCGGCAGCTCGCCAAGCAGCAGCCACGCCCACAGGACGGCGAAGAGGACTTCCGTCAGCGATACGAAAGATGCCACCTTGGAGCCAAGGGCCCGGGCGGCCATAATGCCCGAAACATAGGCCAGGACGGTGGCGAGGACCACCAGTCCCGCGAGGGACACCCACCACGGTGTGGTCCATGGCCCCAGCCTGGTGTCCGCCGTGCTGAACGCCATGGGGAGCAGGCCGGTGGCACCGGTAAGCCACATGACCACGGCGCCGACCATCAGCCCGCCGGAGGCCAGCACGATAGGTGGCAGGGTGTCGTTCTCCTTGGCGGTGATGAAGAAGTAGATGGCAAGGCATACGGCCGCTGCGGCGCCCCACAGGACACCCACCAGGTCCACCTTGACCGCGCCCGTCAGGTCCAGCACCAGCACCAGGCCAGCCAGGGACAGCAGCGTTCCGCCGAAGGTCAGCACCCTGGGCCGCCTGCGGCTGGCCACCCAAAGCCACAAGACGATGATCACCGGGGCAAGGTACTCCAGGAGCAGCGCGACGCCCACGGACAGCCTGGCCACCGCGTTGAAGTAGAACAGCTGGCACGCCGCCACCCCGATGACCCCGAACAGCAGGATGGTGAGCCAGTTGTTCCGCAGCTGGTGCCAGCGGCCGCGGAGGGCGTATGCGGCCGGAACGGCAAGGATCAGGGCTGCCCCGGTGAGCCGGGCCGTGACTGCCGCCCCCGGTGACCAGCCGGTTTCCAGGAGGGCCTTGGCGAAGGAGCCGGAGAGGCCAAAGACTGCGGATGAGAAAAGCGCTATGCCAAGGCCGGATGCCAGGGGGCTGCGCTGGGCACTGGAGACGCCAGCGTGATGGGTGTGGTTATTGTTGGCGGCAGGCACCGTCGCCTCCTGTCAGGAGTAAAGTGGGGTAATGGTCATGACAGTACGCCCCCGCAGTGTAAGGAGTCAACGTGGTCTTTGCCCCTGACACCGAGGTGGCACTTCGTACGGTGGTCAACCTGGTCAATTCGGCGGCGAACGGCAGGGAGGGCCTGGGTTCGGTGGCCGATCTTGACGCGTTCCTGGCCGCCGAGGGCTTCAGTGGCGGCCGGACCCGGGATGCCGCCGAACTGGAAAGCGTCCGGCAGTTGCGGGGAGTGCTCGCGGCGGTATGGACGGCCGAGGAGGACGCCGCGGTGGAAACCGTCAACAAGGTGCTGCGGGACGCCCACGCGCTGCCGCAGCTGATGAAGCACGACGGCTGGGACTGGCACCTGCACGCCACCGCCCCGGAGGCGCCACTGGCAGACCGGATGGGCACCGAGGCGGCCATGGCGCTGGCTGACGTGATCCGGAGCAAGGAGATGGACCGGCTGCGTACGTGCGAATCCGAGGACTGCAACGCCGCGGTGCTGGACTTGAGCCGCAACCGCTCCCGGCGGTACTGCGATACCGGCAACTGCGCCAACCGGGCGCACGTGGCCGCCTACCGCGCCAGGCAGGCGACAGCCGGATAGTTGCGGGAGGGGCGGCCCCTGGGCGTCCTAGCGTTCGGGGTTGCCGTCCGCGCCGCCACCGGGCGCAGGCGGGTTCTGGCTGCCCGGCGCACCAAAACCGTGCGTCGACTTCGGGCCGGAACTCAGGTTGACTCCCGATCCCTTGCCGAGGTGTTCGGCGTTTTCCTTGTAGCTCATCGACAGCATGGCTGCGATGACCAGCGTGACGATAAAGGCGATGCCGGCGGCAGTGAACGCCAGGTCAAAGCGGGGGGCGCGCGCGCTTCCTCCCGAAGCGAAAACCAGCACTGCCACAAAGGCGGCGACGGCCCAGAATGCGGAAAACATCAGCGGCCCCTTCACCGAGGTCCGCAGCTTGCGCGGTTTTCCTGGATGCTGGTCAGCCACGATGGTTCCTTCCTGCAGGCGGCGTTGCAGCCGGCCTGGTGTTGCGGATAGCGGGGGCGCCTGCCGAAATTTCTACAGAAAGTAGAACGGCACCCCTCCTAGTTTACGGCTTTCCGGCCGCGGCCCGGGCATCGTGCCGCAGGGTCAGCCCGGAAATCACCCACAGGACGCCGGAAATGATGGCTCCGCCTCCCGCGACGCCAAGGAGCGCATGGGCGCCCAGTCCAATGAAGAACGGCAGCAGCACGGCCGTTCCAACCCCGACCACCCCGGACGCAATCCAGTCCCGGCCCAGCACATGGCCTCCCCTGCACCGCAACCCGCAGGCCAGTTCGAGGACTCCGGCCACACCCAGGCCCAGGGCAGCTATCACCCCGAACAGCAGGTCGGTGTGCAGCAGGGCCACCACGACGCCGGCACCGGCAAGGGCCGCTCCTGCGGCGGACAGCATCTTTCCGGCCGGAGACTTCTGCCCCAGGCCCGCGGCAGGGATGCTCCGGATGGTCAGCACGCCGGTGGCCAGCAGGTAGAGGCCGCCGGCCCAGCCCATGACCTCAACGGAGGGTGCGGTCCAGAAAACCGTAAGGGCTCCGAATACCAGGGCCGCGGCTGCGCGGAGCAGCACCGGCTTCCAGAGGTCGGCGCGGTGGGCGGTTCCGGGAGCAGCGCCCGCCGGTGTCAATGGTTGCGTCACCGCTCCAGTTTAGTGGCGGTGCCTGGGACGCCGAACCGGGGCCCGCCGTCCGCAACCTCAGGCGGACCCAAGCACCATCCACCGGTCGGACCGCGCGCGCAGGCCCAGGGTGCAGGCACGGGCCGCCATGTAGCCGATCCCGAACGCCATCCACAGCCACCCAAGCCCGGCAGCTCCGGCCGCGCCGGAGACAGCCACCGCAGCGAGCAACGGGGCATAGAACGCAAGGTTTACCAGCCCTGCCAGCGCCAGGTACCGCGCGTCTCCGGCTCCGATCAGCACGCCGTCCAGGACAAAGACGTACCCGGCGACGGGCTGCCCGGCCGCCAGCACCCACAGTGCCACAGCGAGGACCCACTGCACCTGCGGGTCGGAGGTAAAAAGCGCACCGGCCGAGGGAGCCACCACCGCGAGCAGCAGCCCGGTCACGACACCGAAGCCCGCACCCCAGCGGACCATGGTCCTGGTCAGCAGCCGCGCCCTGGCTGCATTGGAGGCGCCCAGCTCCTTCCCGATCAGGGCCTGCGCCGCGATGGCCAGGGCATCGAGGGCGAAGGCAAGGAAGGAGAAAATTGTCATGGCCAACTGGTGGGCGGCGAGGTTCACCTCGCCTTGGGCCGTGGCGACCAGCACCGTGGCAAGGATGGCTGCGCGCAGGCTGAGGGTGCGCAGCATCAGCCAGGACCCCACGCGCGTCATGCCGCGGATGCCGTGCCAGCTGGGCAGCAGGCTGACGCCGTGGCGTGCCGCATTCCTGCGCACCATGGCCACATAGACGGCCGCCATGGCCCACTGCGCAAGACTGGTGCCCGCAGCCGAACCGGCGACCGACCAGCCCAGGCCGTACACAAACCAGAGGTTCACAAGGATGTTGGCGCCAAATCCTGCCGTAGCCACCACCAAGGGAGTCCGGGTGTCCTGCAGGCCCCGCAACACACCGGTGCCGGCAAAGATCAACAGCATGGCCACCAGTCCCGGCATGGACCACCGGAAGTAATCCACGGCGAAAGCCCGCACGCTGCCCTGGGCGCCGAGGAGGCCAATCAGCGGTTCCGCCGCCAGGAAGCCCGCCAACGCAAGGAACACACCCAGCAGCAGGGCCAGCCAGACACCATCACGGCCGGCGGCGAGCGCCTTCCCCACCCGCCCCTCACCGATGGCCCGCGCTACCGCGGGAGTGGTGGAGTAGGCCAGGAAGACCATCAGTCCGACGACGGTCTGCAGCACCGCTGACGCGAGTCCCACACCCGCCAGCTGGGCCACGCCAAGATGGCCAACAATGGCGGAATCGGCCAGGAGGAAGAGCGGCTCGGCCACCAGGGCGCCGAAGGCGGGGACGGCGAGGCGGAGTATCTCGCGGGCAGGCGTCCGGGTGGCAGGCACGGTGGCAGGAGGCGGCAGTTGGGACACGCTGCCAGCTTATCGGCGCCTGCTTGCCGCCGCCCCCCGGGCAGGCGTGCTGGGTCCGGCATGACAAATCCCACACCCGAAATAGTTGACTCTTCAACCATTTCCGCGGAAGAGTAGTCCCATGAACCAGTCACGACTCACCACCACCGCGCTCACTGCCCTCCGCCTCGTCCTGGGCTTCCTCTTCGCAGCCCACGGCTGGCAGAAGTTCAACGAATGGACCATTGCCGGAACCCAGGCCTCCTTCGCCAAGATGGGCGTACCCGCCGCCGAAGCCATGGCCCCCGCAGTCGCCGTCCTGGAACTGGCGGGCGGCGTTGCACTGATTCTGGGCGTCCTCACCCGGGTGGTTGCCGCACTCCTGGTCCTGGATATGCTCGGCGCCCTGGTCCTGGTGCACGCATCCGCGGGCGTCTTCGCCGCGGGCGGGGGTTACGAACTCGTCCTGCTCCTGGCGGCAGCCTCCTTCGTACTGGCACTCACAGGCCCGGGCCGCCTCTCCGTGGACCGCGCCCTCTTCGGCCGCAACAACTCCCGGCTGGCTGTCCTCGCCTGACCCTCCCCACCGGTACCCTGCACCCTAACCTTGCTTCGCCGGACGGCGGCCAGGCACCCTACGTGCCCGGCCGCCGTCGGTATTTAAGCGGCAACCTTCCGATCCGGCCGTTCTGTTGCGGGCCCAACCGGCAGGTAACAGAAGCCCTCAGTATGATCGCAGCATGACTGAGACCGGGCGCCCCAACTCCGTGACCCTCCGCTTCCTGGCCGCCCCCACCGATGTGGGGCACAGCGGGTCAGTAGATGCGGGCACCGTCCTGGAATGGGTGGACAAGGCCGCCTACGCGGCAGCCGTCGGGTGGGCCAAGTCCTACTGCGTCACCGCATACGTGGGGAACATCCACTTCGCCGACCCCGTCAACAGCGGCGACATGGTGGAGGTGGAAGCCACCATCGTGTACACCGGCCGGTCCTCCATGCACATCCACACGGTGGTGTCCTCAGGCGACCCCAAGGGCGGCCCGGCCACCATGCGCAGCCAGTGCATGGTGATCTTCGTGGCGGTGGGCGAGGACGGCAAACCCATCCCCGTGCCACAGTTCGAACCTGCCACCCCGGCGGAGGTTGAGCAGCGCGACCACGCACTGGCGCGCATCAAGGTCCGGGAGCAGATCGTGGAAGCCATGAACCGCCAGGAATATACCGATGCCGGAACCGCAGAGCGCGTGACGCTGAGGTTCATGGCCGCACCCACCGACGTCAACTGGGGCGGCAAGGTCCACGGCGGCATCGTGATGAAGTGGATTGACGAGGCCGCGTACGTCTGCGCGTCCCGCTACTGCGGCAGGGACACCGTCGCCGTATTTTCCGGGGGCGTCCGCTTCTACCGGCCGCTGCTGATCGGCCATGTGGTGGAGGTGGAGGCGCGCCTCGTCTACACCGGGACCAAAGGCATGCATATCGCCGTACATGTCCGCTCGGGGGACCCGAAGGGACGCGAACTCAACCTGACCACCTACTGCCTCACGGTCATGGTGGCCCGCGACGAGGAAGGAACCTCCGTGCCGGTCCCCGCATGGGTGCCGGTCAGCGAGGAGGACAAGCGGCTCCACGCCCACGCCCGCGAACTCCTCGAGATCCGGGGGACGGCGCCCGGCAACCGGCTGCCGAACCACCTGCTGGCGCAGGCGGCCGCTGCCGGTAACCCGACCGACGCAGCCTAGAAGCCTCCGCCTCCGCCGGCGTCGCCCGCCATGTTGGCAAAGCGGGAATAGTGGCCCTGGAACGCCACCACGATGTCCTTGGTGGGGCCGTTACGGTGCTTGGCCACCAGGATGTCCGCTTCTCCAGCACGGGGGGATTCTTTGTCGTAGACGTCCTCGCGGTGGAGCAGGATCACCATGTCCGCGTCCTGCTCGATGGAGCCGGATTCGCGGAGGTCGGAAACCATCGGCCTCTTGTCGGAGCGCTGTTCCGAACCGCGGTTCAGCTGGGAGAGCGCGATCACCGGTACCTGGAGTTCCTTGGCCAGGAGCTTGAGCGCACGGGAGAATTCCGAAACTTCCTGCTGGCGGGACTCCACCTTCTTGCCCGAGCTCATCAGCTGCAGGTAGTCGAGGATCACCAGCTTGAGGTCATGCTGCTGCTTTAGCCGGCGGCACTTGGCCCGGATTTCCATCAGCGACATATTCGGGCTGTCGTCAATGAACAGTGGTGCGTCGTTCATCCGGCCCATGGTGGTGGCGATCTTGGACCACTGCTCGTCCTTGATGGTTCCCTTGCGGAGGTCCTGAAGGCCAATGGTGGCTTCCGCGGAAAGCAGTCGCATGGCGATCTCGTTCCGGCCCATTTCCAGCGAGAACATCACAGTGGACAGGTTGTTCTTGATGGCGGCGGACCGGGCAAAATCCAGGGCAAAGGTGGACTTGCCCACGGCCGGACGGGCGGCAATGACAATCATCTGGCCGGGGTGCAACCCATGGGTGAGTTCGTCCAGTTCATAAAATCCCGTGGGGACGCCGGTCATTCCCTCGCCGCGATGGCCGGACGCCTCGATCTCGTCCACGGTGGACTCCATGACGTCCTTCAGCACCACATAGTCTTCCGCGGTGCGGCGCTCGGCCACGGCGTACACTTCCGCCTGCGCCTGGTTGACGAGGTCCTCCACCTCGCCGTCGGAGCCGTAGCCGAGCTGGACGATCTTGGTTCCGGCGTTCACGAGGCGCCGCAGGACGGCCCGCTCTGCGACGATCTCGGCGTAATACCCGGCATTCGCAGCGGTGGGGACCGTCTGGATAAGTTCGTGCAGGTAGGCCGGGCCGCCGATCCTGTTGATCTCGGCGCGCTTGGTCAGTTCATCCGAGACGGTAACGGCATCGGCGGGCTCACCACGTCCGTAGAGGTCGATGATGGCCTCGTAGATGGTCTCGTGGGCCGGGCGGTAGAAGTCCTGTCCCCGGAGAATCTCCACGACGTCGGCAATGGCATCTTTGGAGAGCATCATGCCACCGAGCACCGACTGTTCGGCAGCGATGTCCTGCGGTGGCTTCCGGCTCGCGTCCGATCCGCGGGTTGCCTCGACAGGGTCCAGATGCGCGATTGACAAAGCTGCCGTCCTCAATTCGTAACCGGGTCCTGGCGGCCCCGGTGATGATCCATCCCGTTCCCAAAGCTCCGCCCGGTTACCGGACTTCGCCACCCTTCCAGGTCTACCCGAAGGCTCCGACATCGGTGCCGGCAGGCGGTCCGCGTCCAGGCCGAACAGGGTTATCCCCAGTGTCCACAGCTTTTCCACAGGGGAGCGCGCGGCCGTGCGCGAGAGCCCGCACAGTGCCGCCCGACGCGTGCCGCCGGCCCCGGAGAACGGGTACCCCGCTACGCTAGCCGCCCTGCGCCGAACGGCAAAGCCAGCATATCCACGGCACTGTGGATAACCTGTGCAGTATGTGGCATAGCTTGTGCACAGCCTGTGGGGAAGCCTGTGGAAAGTAAAATTCTTTTATCCCCAGAATGCGTCTGACCTGCGAAAACATCATCACCAGCATGTGGAGTAAATATTTCTTTCGGGGAATTTCATCCACAGCCGGCGGATGGCTGGGGCGGCCCGGGCCAAGGGCTGAGCCTTGACCAGCGCTTGTGGCGGGGGCCCGTGGCGTTGGTCATATTCAGCAGCCGGACTATGGCCGCGCCGTCCCCGTCCTATGTACGAAGCAGTGAATATTGCTGTGGATAACCTCGAACTGGAATAAGCTCTAGGTATGGGCGATCTACTGCTGGTGCTGTTGCCTGCGGTGGTACTGGCGGCGATCCTGTGGGGACTGGCCACGGCCCTCCGGCCGCGGGGCACCGGCATGTCCGAGGCCGACAAATACCAGCGCGAACTCGCCGAGCGGGCGGCCAACCATTATGCCGCCCAAGTCCAGGCCGCCATGGCCGCGCGGGCGCGACTGGAGCCAGGCAGCCGCCCCGGCGGCACGCCGCGGCTGAGCAGCGGCCTGCAGGACCACCCGCGGGCGGAGAGCCCGGCAATTTACCCGGACCTGGCTACGGCCAGGAAGCACACAGAACGGCACTGAACAATGGAATCCCTCGTGGTCCCGGTCCTGATCCTTCTCGCCGTGATGGCCGCGGTCCTGTTGGCGTACCGTGGCGTCGTCAACCGCAGGGCTTCCCGCAGCGCGGCGCCTGTCGAGCCGGCGTCCACGCCGCAGGAGGCAGCGAGGGCAGCGGCGGCAAGGCTGTCGGAGGATGAACACCGGCGGCTGTATGCCCTGATCGCGCAGGGCCAGGCGATGGCAGCCATCAAGCTGTACTACGAAGCCACTGGAGAGGGGCTGCGCGCTTCCCGCGACGCCGTGGGTGCCCTGGCCGCCCACCCCCAGCCCTACCGGACCCCCGAAGCCTCGCCGGCGCCGGACGACGATGACGACGAACCGCAGCGCTTTCCGTACCGCTACCGGGCCATCGCCAGCAAGGGCGACGTGACCCGCGAGGTCAGCAGCAACATGCTGAACGATGAAATCTACGGCCGGATTCGCACCCTTGCCCGCAGCGGGGATACCGAGGCCGCCGCCAACGCACTGACCCGGCACTCGGACATCTCGCTGAAGCAGGCGCGGGAGTTCATTGCCCTGCTGGACGACTAAAGCGATCGGGCCGCTAGCGGGAGCCGGCGATCCCCGCCAGCAGCTGCTCAAACGGCAGGGATTCCAAGGGTGCCGGCTTGCGGCCGGGCTGCGCCCCTTCAAGAAGCCTGCTGAACTCGCCTGCGGCTCGCTCGATGCGGTCCGCCAGTGACGCCCCGCCCTCGTCGGCGGTGCCCCAATCCTGGGGTCCGGCGAAGACGCCGGTAGGTGCCATCCGGGTGCGCAGGTAGCTGAACAGCGGCCGGAGGGCGTAGTCCAGGACCATCTGGTGGCGGTCCGTGCCGCCGGTGGCGCCCAGCAGGACTGCCTTGCCATCCAGGGACTTGGGATCCAGGACGTCAATGAAGGACTTGAAGAGTCCGCTGTACGAAGCACTGAATACCGGGGTCACGGCGATGATTCCGTCCGATGCCTCAACGGCGGCGATAACCTCCGCAAGGCGCGGCCCAGCGTAGCCGGTGACGAAGTTGTTGGCGATGTCTACGGCCAGGTCCCGCAGTTCCACTACCTCCACTGCTGCCTCGTAGCCGGCCGCCCTGAGCTGGCGCTCCGTCGAGGCGACAAGCTGGTCCGCCAGCAGGCGGCTGGATGACGGTACGCCAAGTCCGGCGGAGAGGACGGTGATGCGGCGGGTTTCCATGGCATTCTCCTGGTGCTCGTTCAATTCAGCTATATGCGTTTGCATCTATATCCCTGAACCTCCTCTGTCGCCCGGATATTCCCGAAGGGACGAATCAGAGCAGCACACTTCCCTGGATGCACGTTGTTGAGTGGCCGCCCACCCAGATGTCCCCGTCCCCGGTTTCGATATGAATACGCCCCGACCGCCCCAGGACGGTTCCCTGCGAGGCCACGTAGCGCTCAGGGGCCCTGCCGCTGCCGATCAGCCACTGCGCCGCGCCCGCGTTGAAACTGCCGGTCACAGGATCCTCCGCCAACGCATCACCGGGCAGGAAAGTGCGGACCTCGAAGTCGGCATCCGCGCCGGGTCCGTGCGGGGCCAGCACCCCGACCTTGAGGTTTCCCAGGGCAGCCGCATCCGGATCGATGGCCAGGACCTGCTCCGCAGACTCCAGCAGGACGCCAATCCACTCCGGACCGTTGACCAGCCAGGACGAATCGACGATGTCGCCGCCAGCCAGGCCGAGCCCCTCCGCCACCTGCTGGCGCTCCTGCTCCCCCAGTGCGCCAAAGCGGGTGAGCGGCGGGGCAGCGAAGGCAAGGCGGCCGCCGTCGTGCCTGATCCGGACCAGGCCGGCGCCGCACTCCTGCACCACATAACCGTCGGTTTGGGGCACTCCCCCGGCCTCAAGCCAGGTGTGCGCTGAGCCCAGGGTGGGATGGCCTGCAAAGGGGAACTCCTCGGAGCCCGTGAAGATCCGGACCTTGTAATCAGCGCGGGGATCTTCGGGAGGCAGGAGGAAGGTCGTTTCGGAGAGGTTGGTCCAGTTGGCGAAGTGCTGCATGGTGGCCGTATCCAGGCCCTGGCCATCGAGCACGACGGCCAGCGGATTGCCGCGGTAGGCCTGCGGGGAGAAGACGTCGACCTGGTGGAAGGGACGGCTGCGGGGGATCCTTTGGTTCACCGGTGCAGGCTACCACCGCGAAAACGAAAGACCCCCGCCGCCGGAATCCGGCAACGGGGGTCGTGACGTGGAGTGGGGAAATTACTTCCCTGCCACCACGTCCAGTTCAATCACAGCAGCAACGTCAGCGTGAAGGCGGACGTTGGCCTGGTACGAACCAACCGACTTGATGTGGGCGGGCAGTTCAACCTTGCGCTTGTCGATCTTGCCAAGGCCAGCGGCCTCAACAGCGTCGGCGACGTCGCCCTGCTTGACGGTGCCGAACAGGCGGCCGGACTCACCGGCCTTGACGACCAGCTTGACCGGCTTGGCGGACAGTGCAGCGGCCTGCTTCTGAGCATCTTCGAGGGAAGCGTGCTCGCGGGCGGCGCGGGCAGCCTTGATGGACTCAACCTGCTTCTCGCCACCCTTGGACCAGGTCAGGGCGAAGTTGCGGGGCAGCAGGTAGTTACGTGCGTAACCGTCCTTGACCTCGACAACATCGCCAGCAGCACCGAGACCGGTAACTTCGTGGGTCAGAATGAGCTTTGCCATGTTAGTTAATCCCTTCCTTAGCCGCGGCCAGCGCCGGAGTAAGGCAGCAGAGCAACTTCGCGGGCGTTCTTGATTGCCTGGGCGATCTTGCGCTGTTCCTGCACCGTAACGCCAGTGACGCGACGGGCGCGGATCTTGCCGCGGTCGGAGATGAACTTGCGCAGCAATGCTACGTCCTTGTAGTCGATGACAGTGATGTCAGCGGCCTTCAAGGGGTTGGACTTTGGTTTGGGCTTACGGAGTTCAGCCTTAGCCATCGTGGAGCTCCTATTCTAGGGAGCCCGTGGATATTGATCCACGGGATGGTGGTGGTCCGACGGCGGCAGCACCCCGGTGCCTCACGGCACCTTTAGCACTCCGGCGTCAGGCCGTTGTTGGTTGTTTAGAAGGGAGGTTCGGAATCGGGGCCGTTGCCCCAGCCGCCTGCGTTGGACACACCGGGCGTGGCCCAGGGATCGTCCTGTGCAGCCTGCTGGTTGCCGCCGCCCCAGCCTCCACCGGAGTTGCCACCCTGGTTGCCAGAGTTGCCGCCTCCGAAGCCACCGCCGCTGTTGCCGCCGCCGAAGCCACCCTGACCCCCGCCGGAGCGCTGGGTACGGTTGACCTTGGCGTTGGCGTAGCGCAGGCTCGGGCCGATCTCGTCGACCTCAAGCTCGATGACGGTGCGCTTTTCGCCTTCTTTTGTTTCGTAGGAACGGCTCTTCAGGCGGCCGGTCACGATGACGCGCATTCCCTTGGTGAGGGATTCGGCAACGTTCTCGGCTGCTTCACGCCACACCGCGGCGCGGAGGAACAGGGTTTCCCCGTCCTTCCACTCGTTGGACTGGCGATCAAAGGTGCGTGGAGTGGAAGCGATGGTGAAGTTCGCTACTGCGGAACCTGACGGTGTGAACCGCAATTCCGGGTCATTGGTGAGGTTACCGATGACCGTAATGGTGGTCTCGCCTGCCATCTACTGCCTCCTTGTTCGATCCTGGGTGAAGAGTGCGTGTCCTGCGGGGTAAAGAATGAAAGCGGGTGCTGAATTACTCAGCAACAACCTTCTGCTCTTCGGGGCGGGTGATCTTGGTGCGCATGATGGTCTCGTTAAGAGACAGCTGGCGGTCAAGTTCCTTGGCGGTTTCCGGCTTGGCGGTGAAGTTCACCACGGCGTAGATACCTTCGGACTTCTTCTTGATGTCGTAAGCCAGACGGCGACGGCCCCAGATGTCAACCTTCTCGATGGTTCCACCATCGTTGGTGATGACGTTCAGGAACTTCTGAAGCGACGGCTCAACGGTACGCTCTTCGACCTCGGGGTCGATGATTACCATCAATTCGTAAGGACGCATATGTGAACCCACCTCCTTTGGGCTAAGCGGTTACGGCATTTCCGTAACAGGAGGTTCATTTGCGTGCCGGCGGCGCCCCGTCCCGGAACGGGAGCTGGACGCAGCACAGACTTCACCATCTTAGTGCATCCCGCCCGGTTAGGCGATTCGCGCTTGGCTCAAGGCTAGCGGCGGAGGTACGTGCCCCGTCTCCAGGTCGGGGCCTATGTGGAAAACCCTCTGCCGGCGACCCCGCAACCCCCTAGTGGCTCTACCCCCGAAACACCCTATTGTCCCGGGGGAATACGGAAGTCTAAGTTGTCCGTAAACGCGGGGCGGCTGGGGGCCTCCTGATACATTCCCTCCTGCACCCAAGGCGGACACGATGCCCAAAGCTAAAAACCCCGCAGCCTTCGCAGCCCAGTCGTTAGCCCTGGCTGTTGCCCTGATCGTCAGCCTGATAACCGCCGTAGGCAGTGCCCAGGCCGCTGAAAACTACGGCTACCAGAGCATCGGCTACTCCGGTGTGGCGAACGTCCCCACGTCGGACAAGCCCCAGAGCAAACTCTGGTGGAACGACGGCACATGGTGGGCCGACATGTGGGCCACCGGAAGCGGCTGGCACATCTTCCGCCTGGACAGGGCAAGCCGGACCTGGGTGGATACCGGCATCCTCATTGACAACCGCAGCAACACCCTGGCGGACACGCTGTGGGATGGCAACAAGCTGTACATCGCCTCACACGTTGTGACGATATCGGGGGACTCGGGTGCCAAGCCATCGGTCTCCGGCCAGCCAGCCAAGCTTTACCGCTACAGCTACGCTTCCGGCAAATACACACTGGATTCCGGCTTTCCCACCACCATCACCAACAACAGCAGCGAGTCGATGACCATCGACAAGGACACCACGGGGGCAATCTGGGCCACTTGGACCCAGGTCTCCGGAAGCTCCACCTCCGGCTACACCAGCAAGGTCTACGTGAACGCATCCACCCCGGGGGGTACCAGCTGGGGAACGCCCTTCGTCCTGCCCGTGGCGGATCCAAACCCTGCCCCGGATGACATTTCCGCCATCGTCGCCTTCGGAAAAAACAAAATCGGGGTGATGTGGAGCGACCACACTTCCAACGCCGTCTACTGGGCCACCCGCACCGACGGAACCTCCCCCACGGCGGCATCGTCATGGAACTTCCAGCCTGCAGTCCAGGGCAAGGGCCAGGCGGATGACCACTTGAACATCAAAGCCCTTATCGCCGACTCGGCTGGACGGGTCTACGCCGCCGTGAAGACAAGCCTGAATGACACCTCGACCGACAAGACACTTCCGGAGCTGCAACTGCTGGTGTTCAAGCCAGGGACCGGCTCTTTCACCAAGTCCACCATCGCCACCATTGCTGACTGCGTCACCCGGCCCCAGATACTGCTGGACACCACAAACAACCTGGTCAGGGCGTTCTACACGGGACCATCCACGTCGGTATCCGGCTGCGCATACTCGGGCATCCCGGGCAGTATCTACGAAAAGACTGCTTCCATGGACAACCCCGTCTTCGGCAGCGGCCGTGGAACCCCGGTCATCCAGGACGGGGCGTCGGCCAACATCAACGACGTCACCACCACCAAACAGAGCGTGAACGCCACCACCGGTGTGGTGGTCATGGCCAGCAACAAGGCCACGCAGCGCTACTGGTACTCGGACCGGCCGCTGGGAACGGCACCCTCGCCGTCGCCGTCCCCGTCACCCTCTCCTTCCCCGTCGCCGTCCCCGTCACCGTCACCGTCACCGTCACCCTCGCCCTCCCCTTCTCCAACGGGGGCCATCAGCGTGGTGGGCACGGCCAGTAACTACTCCGGCACTGCCACCACCATTACGCTGGCCAAGCCTTCGGCGACTGCCGCCGGCGACGTCCTGGTTGCGTCCTTTACCGCAGACCAGAACCCCTCGATCAGTACCGTCCCCACCGGGTGGACGCCAATCGTCAACGGGCTCAAGATCAGCACCGGAGCTGCGCTGTTTTCGTACTACCACGTCGTCGGAACGGGTGACGGGTCCTCCTACTCCTGGACCACCAGCCCGGCGGTGAAGTGGGGCGGTGGCATCACGGCCTACCGCGGCGTCAACACCACCACGCCCCTGGACAGCGGCGTGGCAACCAAGGTGGACGCCACCTATTCGGCCACCAGCATCACGGTCCCTGGGATTACCACCGCGAGCAACGGCGCCCTCCTGATTGGCGGCGTGGGGTTCGACAGTGGCAACCCCGCCGCGACACCGCCCACCGGATGGACCGAGCGCTACGAGGCCGCGGGCGGGCAGGTAGCTGAGCAGGCCGACAAGCCGCAGTCCACCGCCGGCGCCAGCGGCACCGCCACGTGGACCCTTTCAAGCTCCAAGGGAGTCGCCGCATGGCAAACGGCCTTGAAACCCGCCAGCTGAGCAACACTTAGGGCTCCGTGCGGGCTGCGTTGCCAGACGGCGGCGCAGCCCGCACGTTTTCGTGACCCTGCGGTTCAGCGCCCGGACCATTGCAGGTACCCGCAATTTCCACATTCTTCCCCCCGCACACCCACACACGGGCGGACCTCCGGAACCACGGCAGCCGCGGGCGGAATAGCTTGGCAGCGTACGGCAAAAGCGGCAAGCAGCGACAAGATAAACCGCCGGAAAAGGGAGCAACCATGGCAAAAGAAGAGGTCCCGCAAACTGACTGGACCTGGTCAGGTCCCTTTACCGCGCCTGCCCGTCCGCAGCATCAACCTCCAGGAGGGATAGGTCAGTTGAGTAACCAGGATATTGCCGCCGGCAACGAGGGATCCGGGGCCGGCCTGGGCCTGAGGGACTATGCCCGCATAGCCCGCACCTACTGGAAGTTCATCACGGTGGTGACCTTGGTCTTCACCGTGGCCGCGATGGCGTGGAGCTCCATGCGGCCCCGCATTTACGCCGCAGAGGCCAGCGCAGTGGTGGTTGCAGCCGGAACGGAAAGTGTCAGCAACCTCCTTGCCGGGGACACGCTCGCCAAGGCGAGGGCCAAGAACTACAAGTCCCTGGCTGAATCGCGGCTCGTTGCGGACAACGTCAGTGCTTCCACGGGAGTGAAGATGACGGGAGCCGAACTGCTGGACTCCGTGAGTGTCAATGTTCCCCGTGACACGGCCGAGATCCGGATCCACGCCGAGTCCTCCGACCCCACCACTGCTCAGAAAGTCGCTGACGCGTGGGTTGCCGAGCTGGGCAAGCAGGTTCAAGAGAGGGAAAGGGCGTCTGCCACTGCGGCGGCAGCAGGCCAGCCCGCGCCTGCGGCGGTGCCGCCGCTGTCCCTGGTTTCCCTGGACGCGGCCACCGTTCCCACGGCTCCTGTCTCTCCGGGCGTTGGCTTGTCTACGGTTTCCGGTGCCCTCATGGGCCTCCTTCTGGGCTACGTCTCCGCACTCCTGCGGCACCGCCTGGACCGGCGGGTCCGCACGGCAGCAGAGGTTGAAAAGCTCTTCTCCGTACCGGTGATCGGGGCGCTTCCCGTCGATTCCACGCTGCAAGGTGGCGACAAAGTGTTGGAGAGCCCGTCGGGCAAGCCCAATGCGTACGGACAAAACCCGGCATTCGCTGAAGCACTGCGTGAACTGCGCACCAATTTGACCTTCCTCGACGTGGACAACCCACCCCGCATCATCGTCGTCACGAGTTCCGTGAGCGGGGAAGGCAAATCGACCATCGCGGCCAACCTTGCGTCAGCCATGGCGGCGGCAGGCGAGGACGTCGTCGTTGTCGACGGAGACCTCAGGCACCCCAGCCTTGCACGTATCTTCGGAGTGGTTCCGGGAATCGGCATCACGGACATACTGACCGGAAAAGCGCGCGTGGACGACGTTCTCCAGCAACGGAGCGACCTGCCCAACCTGCGGATCCTGGGAGCCGGGCGGATTCCGCCGAACCCGAGCGAACTACTGAGCTCGCGGGCCATGAAGCAGCTGATCGGTTCCTTGTCGGAGAGGGGCGTCGTCATCATTGACGCTCCCCCGCTGCTCCCGGTCACCGACGCCGTGCTCCTGGCACGCGTCGCCGACGGTGCCATCGTGGTTGTCAGGGCCGGCCGGACGACGAAGGAACAGCTCTCAAAGTCCCTTGGAAACCTTCGAAGGGTCAGCGCAGGCGTTCTCGGCACACTGCTGAACTGTGTGCCGGCAAAAGAATTCGACGGCTACTCGTACTACACGCCGGAACCGGAACCTGCCGACGTTCCCAAAGGCCCGGATGATGCACCCCGGGCAAGGCGCCGGGAGCTTCCTCCCCCCGTCTCCGAAGCCGGCGAAGACACCTTGAGCAGGAGTGTCTCTTCATCCTAGGCGGCACATCCCTGTCCGCCGCGACCGCCCCGCTTCCGGCCGGCAGTACCGAACGCAGCAGCACTGTCTGACGAAACTTACAGAGGAGAACGAATGTCCAGGTCGGTTGTGGTCATCGGGACGCGCGGCTACCCGAGCTATTACGGTGGTTTTGAGACCGCCGTGCGGCGCTTGGCACCGTTTCTTGCGGACGCCGGATGGGACGTTAACGTGTACTGCCGGCCAGGCCAGACCAAGGACGAAGACGCCGACCGGGACCCGCGCGTGCGGACCACGACGACTGTGGGACTGGAGAGCAAGTCCCTCAGCACCCTCTCGTTCGGTTTGTCCTCGGTCCTTCATGCAGTCTGGCAGAAGCCCCAGGTTGCCCTGGTCATGAACGTGGCCAATGGCTTTTTCCTTCCACTCCTCAAGCTGCGGGGCATACCCACGGTGGTGAATGTGGACGGAATTGAATGGGAACGGGCGAAATGGAGCCGTTTCGCCAAATTCGTCTTCCGGCAGGGCGCGCGGATGACGGCGCGTTACGGCACGATCCTGATCAGCGACTCGCGGGAAATCCAACGCCGCTGGAAACAGGATTTTGGCAGGGACAGCGTCTTCATTCCCTATGGAGCGAATCTTGAAAGTCCCCGTGAAGTCGTCCCGGGCCTGGAACCGGACTCCTACGTGCTGATGGTTGCCCGGTTTGTTCCCGAAAACACTGTGTCCGAGTTCTTCCAGGCAGCCGAAGTCCTCGCCGAGCAGCATCCGGTGGTCATCGTCGGTTCCAGCGGCTACGGCGGAAGCCTGGATGAGGCCGCTCAGCGCCTGGGCGAGCACGCCAACGTCAAGTGGCTTGGCCACGTCAGTGACGACCGGAAGCTCCTGTCGCTCTGGCACCACGCCGGCGTCTACTTCCATGGCCACAGCGTGGGGGGAACGAACCCGGCCCTGGTCCAGGCAATGGCATGCGGCGCCCCCGTTGTAGCGCGGCAAACACCCTACAACGCCGAAGTCCTGACGGCGGAGGAACACCTGGTGGCACCGGAACCCGCAGCCATTGAGCAGGCACTGCGCCGGATGTTGAACGACCAGGATTTGAGGGCCAAGGCCAGGGCCGCGAACAGGGAACGGGCGGCCGTGCATTACAACTGGGAAGATGTTTGCACGAGTTATGAAGTGACGCTCCAGGAAGCAATCCTGACGAGGAAAAGGACCCGACGGGGGGCGCGGAAGTGACCTTCGGACTCCGGACAAACGGAATTCAGGCTCCCCGCCCAGCCCCCGCCGGGTGTCCGCGGGTCATAGTGGTAAACCCGCTCGGCATGGCGCTCAACCATTACACGGCTGCCTTGCTGCAGCATCTGTCTGACGCAGGAATCGAGTCGGAACAGCTTTCCGTTCTCGAACCCTCGCAATCCGGGAAGAGCCGCCTGCACTGGCTGGCGGCCTATTCCCGGCTGCTCATGTCCGCCGGACGCCAGGCACGCAAGGCGCGTAGGCCGGAGAAGGTCCTTCTCACGTGGCCGGTCCTCGGTTTCCTGGATCTCCTGATGGTCAAGGCCCTGTGTGGCAGCTCGGGAATCGTCATTTACCACGACCCGCGGCCACTGGTCCGCTCGGTAGGCAGCAGCCGTGCTGTCGCCCGGGCGGTGCGGCTGGTCCGGAACCTGCCCGCCACCGTGGTGCACAGCAAGGAAGCTGCGCTGGCCATGGAGGACGTAGGACTTGGGGAAGGCCTCACGGTGCTGCCCCATCCGATGTTTCCTGCCACCGCTGCGGCCGGCGTGCCCGCAACTGCCCGGGGGACGGATACCAGGCCGCGGGTCCGCGTGCTCGGCCAGTACAAGGCTGACAGGGATGTGGGCCTGCTCGAGTCATTGGCAGGCAGGCTTGGCTCGAAGTACCACCTCGACGTGGTTGGCCGCGGCTGGCCGGACGTCGCGGGCTGGAACGTTGACGCGCGCTTCGTCTCCGAGGCGGAACTCGATGAACTTATTGCCACCAGTGGCGCCATCCTCATCCCGTACAAGCGGTTCTACCAGAGCGGCATCGCAATCCGGGCGCTCGAACGGGCCGTTCCAATAGTGGGACGTGCCGGAACGAGCCTGCGGGAACTGTACGGGCCGCAATCCCGTCTCCTCGTACCGGAGACCGGGGCCACGCCAGGGACGGAGCAGGAGGTCGAGGCGTGGGCCGCCGCGGTTGAACATGCACTGGAGCACGGGCGGACCGAAGCAGCACTGGCTGCACAGCGTTTCCATGAGGAGGCAACCAGGGGCTGGGCGTCGCTCGGCCCCCGCCCTTCGGCACGATAACCGCCGCGCTAAACCCGTCCGCCGCACCCCGGGCTTCGGGGTGCGCCGCCCGGATTCGTAGCGGTGAATACCCGCCAAGGATTTCTGGGCCGTGGCCAGAGATGGGGCAGATCCTCAGGCTTCGGGTTTGTTGATGGGCTGGTCCAGGGCAAGACTGATGGTTTGACCGGGAGCGAGCTCTCCCGCCTGAATGTCCACGAATAGGACCAGACGCGGCCTGTGCCGCTGGATGGCCGGTTTGCCGCTTCCAGATCGGTATCTCCGGTACTCCAAAGCGGGACGCGACTTGCCGTTCTGCATCCCGGGAGCCGCGGTGTACGTCACCGGGATCCCGCTGGGGTCCGCGGTGAAGTTTCCCTGCGCGCCGTCGATCTGCGTTCTTCTGAAACTGGATCACTTGTCCGGCCTGGATGAAGTAGCGGCCGTGATGTCATGCCACGGCAGGATCTGGCAACCGTGCCTTACATGTGCTGCAACGCCTGGCCACCCGGCACGGCGTAGGGTGCCGGCGTCGTCCGCGTCGTCTTCAGGCCGAGGACGGCGCCCGCGGCCAGCCAAAGAACCGGAGTTGACGCAATCGACGAGGCGGACTCGGACGAAGCCACGGCCAGGACGAAGGCAATCGTGAGCCAGACCGCAAGGCTCGCGCCCCTGGGCACCCGGCTGAGCAGCTTCCAAAGGCGGACAGCGAGTAACAGTACGGCGATGATGATAGGCCAGCCCAGCCAGGCGAAGTAGAGGCCCAGGAGGCTCTCGCTGCCCACGCCGGTGGACGCGCCTTCCAGTGCGGCCTGGTACCCGGTGGTGCCGAAGCCCAGCCCGAGGGGCGCCTGCAGGCCCAGCATGAGGCCGGAGAACAGTCCGTCTGAGTGGCTTGCCGTGTTGCCTTGCTCAACGAATGTCGAGAAAAGGTAGCCGCCAAGTGCGATGCCCACGAGCAAGCCGGCGTATTTGCCGATCTTCACCCAGATCAGATACACCAGCGTCACTACGAGGAAGATCAGGATTCCCGCCCGGGCGTAGGCGAAGAAGAGGGACACGCCAATTGCTGCCAGCATGCCCATCCGGGCGAAACCGCGGAGCTTTGCGACGGCGGCAAACGCTGCCAGCCCCAGCAGGAAGCCCATAACCGGCGGGTTCATGAAGGGGCCGCCCGGGCGGAGGGCCGCTTCGCCATCAGAGACGCCATCCGCGAAATACGCAGGTGGAAGCCCCATCCTCATCCCTTTGGGATTGCCGCCAACAACGTTCAGGTAGTACCACGAGGGATCAATCAGCGGGGCTTGCTTGATCTCCTCCACGATGACCCACACCACGGTCAGGCCGCCGATAAACAGCAGCCAGCTGACAACCTTGGACCACTGGATGAGGTCCCGGTACACGTAGCCTGCAAAGACCAGCCCGAGGGGCATGAGTACCTGCCGCGCCTGGGCGATGCCGATTCCACTGTCCGGAGAACGCATGAACCCAACAGCCACGAAGAGGACCAAAAGCAACAGCAGCCCAAGGGCCTTCTGCAGCCGTCTATCCGACGCGGTGAAGGATCTGATGACAGCGGCCAGAACCAGGACCGCGGCCGGCACGTCATCAACGAATTGGAAAGCACTCGAATGGGTGAGGCTGAGCAGGGGCGCCTGGGACCACCCTGCGGCGATCACCAGCCCGATAAGTACGTGGTAGGAACGCCCCAGGATCAGCGCGACGCTGACCAGCGCCAAGGCGACCACAAGGAAAAGCAATTGCACGGTTGGTCGCTCCTCTGCTGATCGGTCATGGTGCCCAGGTGGCTTCAAGGGGTCCGAAGCGGCCCGGCATCGCGGCAAATGGATCCGCACTTTCACCGTAGGCGCAGCGCCGGGCCGCCACTAGGCCAACGCCGGCCGGTTTGTGGGTATCCGCATCACGTCTGCGGACGGGAGGTCCCGCAGTTGCAGGGAACTACAAGGATTGAAGATCCTTCTCCGGAGAGAGCGCGGTGGCAACTGCGCTCCTCCAGTACGCCACAAAGGGCGCAACAGCTTCGCGGGCATCGCGTTCCCTGCGCAGTACCCCGATCTGGTTTCCAAGGCGATCAAGAGCGGCGGGGTCCGTAATGGTCTTGTACGCGGTTTCTGCCAACGCCGGAACCGATGCTGGCACCACCACGAGGCCCCCCGCCCTGACGGCTTCCCCCAAAGTCCCGGCGTCAAAACCAATTACGGGGGTGCCATAGGCAAAGGCCCGGGAAACAACGCCTGATGCCGGCAGCATCTGCCCGTAAAAACGGCTCGTCTTGTCATAGGGCAGCAGGATGGCCCGCACGGATTCAAAAAAAGCGTCCTCCTGGGCACCCTCAACAGCACCAAGGATGGTAACCCCCGGCACCGGGGGAAGTTTTTCAGTTCCGCGGCCGGCAACAATGACTTCCACGTCACGGGGAATCCCCTTGCGCAGCTCGACGAGCCTTTCAAACCCTTTGCCCTTGGCTGCGTGGCCGTAAAGTCCGACGGCGAGCGGCCGGTCCGGGAGGGGTGCAAGGGAAGGCCTGGGCGGGACGAAGTGCACCGCTGGCATCACCGGAGAGTCCGGGAAAGTCCGCCGGAGCGCGCCGGCACCGACCTCGCTGAGCGCGAAAAGGGCAGTGTTCCGCAGCAGCAGCCTTTCCAGCCAGGCGCTGACGGGACGAAGCGGCAGGTGGATGCCGTGCTGGAGAAGTTTGCTCTTCGCGACCGGCTTCAGCCGGAAGGGCCACCAGACTGCCCATGGGGGGTCGTGGACCGTTGCCGTGGTGATAACACTGTCCCTGCCCGCGAGGAGCCAAAACGGAGCCAGCGACGCCGCGGACAACTCGAAGTGAAGCACCACCGGGCCGTCGGAAAGGGACTTGCCGATCTCTGCGGAGAGCTGTTTGCGGTAACGGAGCACGTCAAGGATCCCGACGCTGCCCGGCCCAAAGGTCCTGACCTCACGATAGGAGGAAAACGCCGGGGCGGCAGCGGCGGCAAATTCGCCTGCATAATCCCCCACCCCGCCGGAATTCTCCTGCGGCGCGACAAGAATGAGGGTGGCCGGAATTGGCTCATTGTTTTTTATGGGCACTGCGTCTGCTTTGTTCACGATTCTCCGCATAAGCCAAACGACGATAATTTCGGGGGGGAAAATCACCTTGGTCAAGTTTATCCGGCAGCAGCGCGCACCGGCAGTGCGCCGGACGGGTTATGGGGAAAACCCCTAATCCCACAAACATTTCCCGGTCCGGCCCACGGGGCCGCCCATCGGCAGTAGTCTGCTGCAATGTGGCCACAGGAAGGCTCTGAACCATGACTACTGAACCATGACTAACGTCGCTGGCGGACTTGCCCGCGTCGGCTTCCGGGGAGCCGTCTGGCAAGGGCTCGCGCTCATTTCCGGCAAGGGCATTGTGCTCCTCACGACGATCGTGCTGGCGCGCCTCCTCTCGCCGGAACAGTACGGCCTCGTGGCTGCGGCGCTGGTCCTCATGGCCTACATGGAGACCATCGCCGACGCCGGCGTGGCCCAGGCCCTGGTTTACCTGCCCGCCTCGGGGGTGGCGGCGCGCTCCGCGTTGCTTGTTTCGGTGGTGCTGGGTGCAGGCCTTGCAGTCCTGGCCATTATCGCTGCGCCCTGGATCGGCGGGCTCTTCCAGCTGCCCGACGTCGAACCCCTGGTGCGGGTCCTGGCCATCTCCTTGCTCGCCACCGCGCTTGGGGCCGTCCCGGAAGCGCTGCTCCGGCGC
>NZ_JBYQFR010000012.1:0-131695 GCF_058266945.1 Arthrobacter sp. E70
CAGAAGGAAGTGAAGTGGTAAGCAGCAAGTGTCTGACAGGCCTCGTTCGGGAGTTTGAAGCGCGTACGCCGCGGTCTAAAGAAGTTGCGGATCGTGCACGGCGCGTACTGCCCGGGGGCGAGACGCGGTCGATCACATTCTACTCACCGTATCCAGCCAGCATCACCAAGGCTGCCGGGGCTGTTATTACCGATGTCGACGGAAACAGTTACATCGACATTCTGAACAACTACACTTCCCTAGTGCACGGGCACGCATACCCTCCTGTTGTGGAGGTAGCCAAGGCTGCCGCAAGTGAAGGTATTGTCTACCCGGCCCCTCATGAGGCGCAGCTGGATCTCGCCGAGCACCTGGTTGCCCGGCACCCTGCAGCGGACCAAATTCGCTTCACGAACTCAGGCACGGAAGCGACCCTGCTTGCGATGCGAACGGCCCAAGCCGTCACAGGCAGGGATCGATTCATACTGTTTGAGGGGGGCTACCATGGGTCGGCCCCAATAATCAGTGGACTCCACCCGCAGGTCACCCGGGTGCCCTTCAACGATTCGGCCGCAGTCGAAGAGGTGCTGGATGACACCATCGCTGCGGTGTTCATCGAGCTGTGTCTGGGCGTGGGCGGCGTGATCCCTGCTGAACGTGAATTCGTCCAGCAGCTCCGGCTCATGACGCAGAAGGTGGGAGCGTTGTTGGTCGTGGATGAAGTACAAACACTGAGGGCTTCATACGGTGGAGCAACCCAGCTGTACGGAGTGGACGCTGACCTCGTTATCATGGCCAAATTGATCGGCGGCGGGTACCCGACTGGAGCCTTGGGTGGACCAGCAAGTGTCCTGCGCGTACTCGATCAGGCCACATCCGGCGCCATCAAACATTCCGGGACCTTCAACGGCCATCTGGTCTCCGCCCGAGCCGGACTTGTCGCCCTGGAACATCTCACACAATCTGCCATTGACCAGATGAACACGTCCGCCGGCAAACTGGCGGATCGGATTGAAGCGGCGGGCCGGGCAAATAAGATTCCTGCAATAGTGACCAGATTCGGATCGATGCTTCATGTGCATCTCCAAGACAAGGAGCCCAAGGACGCGGCCCAGGTCATGCCGGACCCTGCTGACGTAGCAGCGTTGCACCTAGCGCTGTTACTGGAAGGAGTCTTCGCCGCACCACGAGGACTCATCGCCCTCTCAACTGTCCTCAGCGCTGACCAGGTTGATTTAGTGGCTGCTGCTTATGAGCGCGCTTTTGCGCGTATGACAGTGGTTTAACCTTGACCGCGTCCCAGGACGTCCGCCCAGCAACCGGCCCAGTCCCCGATAAGTAGGGGGACCGGGCCTTGGAAGCCACGACCACCGAAGGCGATGAGGCTGGGTTGGATTCGGTTTTTAGGTCAGTGATTCGTGGTAGAAGGGGTAGTCGGTGTAGCCTTTCGAGCCTTTCGCGCCTTCGCCGTAGAACGTGGATGGATCCATTTCGTTTAGCGGAAGACCGTCCTTCCAACGACAGGCAAGATCAGGGTTGGCGATGGCAGGTCGGCCCACAACTACGGCGTCGGCGTGCCCGTTAGAGACAAGGGAAATTGCCTCATCACGGGTGGTGACAACGCCGAAGCCACTGTTGACCAGGAATGGGCCGCCGAAGCGCGCGCGGAGGTCCTGGACTAGATCACCTGATGGGTCGTGGTGGAGCACGCTGAGGTACGCGAGGTTTAGCGGAGCGATCCTATCCACCAACACTTGGTAAGTGGCGCGGGCTGCGGCGTTGTTGGCTTCGTCTATATGGTGCTGTTCGTTCTCAGGGGAAAGGCGGATACCGACGCGATGGGCGCCCACGGCGGCTGTTACTGCCTGGACCGTTTCGATCACGAATCGGGCGTTATTTTCCGATGTACCCCCGTACCCGTCACTGCGCACATTGGTGTTGGGAGAAAGGAACTCGTGCAGGAGGAAGCCATTGCCGGCGTGCAGTTCAACACCGTCGAAACCTGCCGTGATGGCGTTCAGGGAAGCGGTGACAATGTCATCGATAACACCGGGCAGCTCTTCAATAGTCAGGGCATGAGGGACGGGATAGGGCTTTTTGCCTTTCGGAGTCCGCGCTTCGCCCTCCATGGCTACGGCGCTGGGCGCAACCACGCGGTGGCCGCCGTTGATGTCCTCATGCGTGACGCGGCCACCATGCATGATCTGGGCGAAGATCCTGCCGCCCTCGGCATGGACCGCTTCGGTAACCTTCCCCCAGGCCGAGATCTGGTCTTCTGTAACGAGCCCGGGCTGGCCCGAGTAGGAGCGACCTGCGGGTACCGGGTAGATGCCCTCGCTCACGATCAGGCCCAAGGAGGCGCGCTGGCGATAATGTTCGGCCACTAAAGGACCGGGAATACCTTCATCCCCGGAACGCGTTCGCGTCAAGGGGGCCATGACCAGTCGGTTTGGAAGCTGAAGCTCACCGAGCATCAAGGGAGAAAACAGCATGTAGACGCCTTTCTTATGGCGGAAGCAGTGCGTGTGGTCAGGCAGGCCTGGAAAGCAGTAGGGAAGGACTTTGGGAGCAGCGCTCGTGCCCCCGGAGCCCTTCCCCTCTTTCCGGAACCTTGGAGGTCTGGTTTCAGGACAGTTCAGCCGGAGCGTGGGAGTGGCCTGCGGTTACCGCGTCGGGTGCGCCTTCGAAGAACTTCATTGCCATGAAACCGTGGGCAAAACTGCCGCCGGCGCGCAGCGCGGATGCGATCATGACCGTTTCTGCCAGTTCCTCGGCCGTGGCGCCTTCAGCTTTGGCTGCCTTCACATGGGCTTCAATGCAGTAAGCACACTGGGTCGTGAGGGCCACGGCGACTGCCATGAGTTCAGTGTTCTTGCGGGAAATGACCTTGCCGGCTCCGTTCAGCGCTTCCTGATCGAAGGCAAGGAATGACTTCACGGCTTCAGGGGCAGCGTTGCGGAGGTTGCGGAGGTATCGGTGGTCTGTGTGTTCGTGGTAAGCCATGGTAGTAGTTCCTTCGTCTGTGGGATGTATTGCAGGTAGAAGATGCAGACCCGTGATGCCCGGTCCTGTTTCAAGGGCACTAAGGGCGTCAGTTGCGGGCTGCTGCGCCGAGGTAGGGGGCAAGCCGGGCTTTGAAGGCTTCCTTTGGCATGGCGCCAACGAATGACCCGGCGACGTCACCGTTGTTGAACACCCGGAATGCGGGAATTGAGGTGACGCCATACTTCCGTGCCAGCTCGGGGTTCTCGTCGACGTTCACTTTGATGACCTCAACGTTTCCGGCCTGCTCCTGGGCCAGTTCGTCGAGTACGGGGCCAACTGCACGGCAGGGTGGGCACCACGGTGCCCAGAAATCGACCAGAACCGGTAGGTCGTTCTGGAGGACATCGGCTTGAAATGCGTCAGTGGTTGTTGATCGTACAGACACAGGGTCCTCTTTCATCTGTTGGTTATGGCAGGGGTTTGTGGGCCTCAGGGGCGGCATCAGCCACGCTGGGAAATTAGGAATTAGGGGCCGGTGTCGCTGCGTGGAAGCGATCCGGCGTTGGAGCCAGTGCTCTCAGCGGGGAGTCTTGATCACTTGGCGGAAGGGCTTAGAGCTGGGTGGTACCGCCGTCCACGGCCATGTCCGTTCCGGTGATGAAACTGCTGTCATCGGAGGCGAGGAACAGGATCGCGGAGGCGATCTCATCCGTCCCTCCCAGGCGGCCCATGGGGACGGTGCTGACAAGTCCGGCGCGAACGGCATCGGGGTCTGAGCCCCTGGTGTAGAGTCCGTCGAGAATCGGGGTTTCGACCGGGCCCGGGCTTACCGAGTTGACCCGGATGCTGCGGCCCATCAGTCCGGCCGCCCAACTGCGGGCAAAGGACCGTATGACCGCCTTGCTTGCTGAATAGGCTGGGAAATCCGGCCATCCGAGCCTGTGCCCAACTCCGGCGACCAAGACGATGGACCTGCCCTCATTGAGAAGGTGCAGCGCCTTCTGCACTGTGAAGAACGTTCCGCGGGCATTGATGGCGAACGTCCTGTCAAAATGCTCCGGGCTGGCATCCGGTAGCGATGCAGCCTCCGCGATGCCGGCGTTGGTCACGATCACGTCGACAGAACCGCGTTCATGCTGCACCTGAGCCCATAGGCGTTCGAGGTCTTCCAGACTTGCGATGTCTCCCTGCACGGCCACGACGTCCCCGCCAATTTCGGTCCGCGCCTTAGCGAGTTCCTCTTCGCGGCGGCCCGTGATGTACACGGTGGCACCCTCAGCGACGAACCTTTTGGCAGTCGCGAGACCGATCCCGCTGCTGCCCCCCGTGATCACTGCCGTCTTGCCGCTTAACTTGCTCATGTCTCCCTTCCAGTTCTGTAGTGGTCACTAAAGAACTCATGGGATATACTGTAGCGAACACTACAGAAAGTGCAAAACCAGCAACGTTCCGGGAGGTCAGTACATGCCAGGAGGCCGAAAGCGTGCATTCGATGACCAGGCGGCCCTGCAAACGGCCATGGAGCTGTTTTGGCGCCAGGGGTACGAAGGCACGTCCATTGCCGACCTGACGCGGGCGCTCGGAATAAATCCGCCGAGCCTGTACGCCGCTTTCGGAAGTAAACGGGACCTGTTCGAAAAGACGCTGGACCGGTATATGTGCGAGCGGACCCTCCAACTGGAAGAGGCCATGGCGCAGCCGAGTGCTCACCAGGCAGTGTTGGAGCTCCTCATGGGGCGGGTTGAGGTGTTCACTGCCCCTGGTCAGCCGGCCGGCTGCATGACTGTTCAGGCGGGACTGGCATCGGGCGAGCCGCACCACGAGATAGTCGATCTCCTCGCGGCAGCGCGCGAGGACATGAGACGGACCGTGCTGGATCGATTCGGCAAGGCTGTCACAGACGGCGATCTTCCCGCCGGCACCGACTGCGAAGTCCTGGCGCGCTACGTCATGGCCGCCATTTACGGCCTGAGTGTTGAAGCGGCCTCCGGGGCTCCGAAGGAGGAACTCCTCGCCACCGCGGTCCTCGCCGCCCAAGTGGTACCAAAGCACTGAGCCGCTACGAGCCGGAGGCTCATTTCCCGCTGTCGAGGGACTACCCCGGAGCAACCAGGGCCATGGGGCGCCGGTGCCCCCATGGTTAATGGCGGCTGATTCCAGCCTTTTCGGGGCATCATTCTGGCCAGCTTTACTCTTCCCATTGCACAAAGTGTTAAAGTCATTTCAACAGCAGTTCGTACAGATTCGATAGTCAATTGCGATGGAGGGATGATCATGGGCGATGAACCGAGAGCCTCGTTGGCCCCATCGCCGGAGGGACTTCAGGGCTTGGATGCGGAGTCAATCAACTGCGTCCTTGAGCTTCTGGTGGAGCCGCTCCAGGCCGCTGTTCCCCAGCCGACGGAGGTCGTGCTGCATGATCTGCAGCGTATCCCGGACACGGTGCGGGCCATCGCCGGCGTGGTGACCGGCCGACGGATCGGTGATCCCCCTACAGACAAACTTCTGGAACGGGTTGCTGCCGGAGATTTGAGCAACGAAATCGGCTACCGTTCACAATTGCCTGACGGTCGTATCCTTCAAAGCACCACGATTATCTACACGGACAAGAACGGTCGCGCCGCGGCGGCTCTGTGCCTGAACACAGACGTTTCGGCCTGGGTCACACTGCGTGCAGCGATGGACCGCTTCGTCCTGGGCCACGAAGCCGCGCCGGCACAGACGCAGGCATCACTGGCAGCGCATCGTTCGCAGACTACCTCGTCGCCGGCGAACGGAAGTGAGTACTTTCCACACAGCGTGGAAGATCTGAGCGGGCGCCTTATTGAGGCAGCCATTGCAGCGGTCGGGGTGCCACTCGACAAGATGCGCAAGGAACATAAGGTTGAGGTGGTGGCCGAGCTGGACCGGCGCGGGTTCTTCCTGATCAAGCAGGCCGCGGAGACCGCTGCCGCTGCCCTGGGCGTAACGAGGTTTACGATCTACAACTACATCAATGAAGTGAACGGAACTTCAGAGGTGAGCGCCTAGGCAGGCCCTGTCCCCATGCGGGCCTGCCCGGCGGATCAGGGTGCCGGATGGACGCGTCCCATGCGCTCTATTGCTTCGGTGAGAATTCCTTGGGAGGTTGCGAAGTTCAGCCGGACGTGCCCGGCTCCGCCACTGCCAAACACATGGCCCGAGCTCAACGCCACCCTTGCCTCGTCAAGGAACAGCTTGGCCGGGCCTGCAACATCGGTGACAACGGCGAGCCCTGCAGGGCTGTCCTGCGGTTCACTTTCAAGGTGCCGGCAGTCAAGCCATGCAAGGTAGGTACCCTCTGGTTCCCTGTAGCCCACTTCCGGCAGATGCTCGGGAATCAGGCGCCGCAGCAGTGCCCTATTTGAATCCAGCCCCTGAATCAGCGCTTTAAGCCACTCCTGCCCATCCCGAAGGGCTGCCGTGTGGGCGATGAGCCCGAGGTGGCTCGGCCCGTGACTAACTTCTTCCGGCATGCGGGCCAGGTCCGTGGCGGAGTGGGTCCCAGCAACGGCTAACGCTGCCTTGAGCCCGGCAAGGTTCCAACCTTTGGAAGCCGACATCACTGCGAATGCGTTCTCAGACCCGGGAACGCTCAGATAGGGAACGAACTGGGCACCGGGCAGGACAAGCGGGCCGTGTATCTCATCCGAAACCACACGCACTCCGTACTCGTTCGCGAGCTCAGCAACCGCTGTCAGCTCCGCCATCGTGTGAACGGTCCCGGTTGGGTTGTGAGGGTTGCTCAACAGGTACGCAGCGTTGCGTCCCTCCTGCCTGATGCGGCTGAAGGTTTCCTCGAGGACATCAAGACTGATCCGCAGGTCCTGCCCCAACGGTGCTTCGATGATCTGCCGGCCATCGTGGGTCACGAAAGCATAGAAGGGTGCGTAGACCGGGGAGTTGACCACGACAGCGTCCCCTGGGCTCGTGACGAGACGCAGGACTTCGACGACACCCATCATGACGTCAGGGACAATTGCTGTCCTGCTAACTTCCAGGCCGCTCCAGGACCAATTACTGGCGGCGAAGGCAGAGAAGGCCTCTGCATAGGCGGTCCCTACCGGGTAGCCGGTATCACCTGCGTCGATGGCGCGATGGAGGGCCTCTGCCACTGGTGGTGCCAACCGGACGTCCATTTCGGCCACCCATAACGGCAGCACGTCATCAGGGTGGACCCGCCATTTCATGCTGGTGCGCTGACGAAGTTCGTGCAGGCTGAGCTCTTCCAAGGGGTTGGGAATCTGGCCGCATGCCTGGGTGCCGGAGGGCTTAAACGCTGGTGATGTCAGCATTGGACAGCCAGTTCGATTTCGACACAGGCCCCCAAGGGAAGGGAGGCAACTCCCAGAGCTAGGCGTGCGTGCTGTCCCCGGTCCCCCAGAACATCAAGGATCTGTTGCGAGGCCGCGTCCACAACAGCTGGTGCGCTGCTGAAGCCCTCTCCGGCAGCGACGTAGCCGCCCAGCCGCGCAACACCTTTCACCGCGTCCAAGGACCCCAGTGAGTCACTGACGATATCAAGGCAGTTACGGGCTGCCAGGGCAGCCGCTTCCCTGGCCTGCTCCACAGTAACTTCCGTCCCCACATGGCCCGGATGCAGGAGCCCAGCGTCGTTTATAGGAAGCTGACCGGAAACGAACAGCAGATCCCCGACACGCATCGCTCGGGCGTACAGGGGGGGAGTAGTAACTGGACTTGTCATGTTTGGCCTTCCAAAAAGGCGAGCCCGGGCAACCGGGTCGCACGCTATCTACTGCATCACGCCGAGTGCGGGTAGGAAACTTCAGGGATGCGAACGTTCTCCATGGTTACACAAAAAGTTTAGATGCGGAAGTGGAAAACAGAGGATTGGCGCGCCTAAACCTGTTGTCTTGTCGAAATAGTTCAAATTTCTACAACTTCATGTTGATTTCTTTGTGACTTGGCACATATCCTCAACTCAGGATTAAAAACACCACCGTTGCTGGCGCAACGGCTATCGGGTCCCGCTTTTACGTTCTCTCCCCACACTCAAAACACGTGCCCTGGGAACGTAGGACCACATCCTCCGGGCCAACGCCCTTACTGATCCTTCGACTTTGCACCCCGTCGCACCAGACGGGCTGCCCCAAGAAAGGTCCCATGTCCATTCCACAGTCAGATCTCGACCTGCCCGCCGAGCGGGCAAACCGCGGTCATTCCTCCTCCGTTCACGCCGAAGACGAGGGCTATCACAAGAGCCTTAAGCCGCGGCAGATCCAGATGATTGCCCTCGGCGGCGCCATCGGCACCGGCCTGTTTCTGGGCGTCGGAGGCCGCTTGGCGGCCGCAGGACCCTCGCTGATCCTTTCGTACGCGTTGTGCGGGTTCTTCGCCTTCCTCATCCTTCGCGCCCTTGGCGAGCTGGTGCTCCACCGGCCCACATCAGGGTCGTTCGTTTCCTACGCCCGTGAATTTTTTGGTGAGAAGGCTGCCTTCGTGTCGGGCTGGTTCTACTGGATAGCGTGGGCCACCACGACCGTGGCGGACATTACGGCTGCTGCGCTCTACATGAACTTTTTCGGAAACTACATCCCCTCGATCGGAGCAGTTCCACAGTGGGCATGGGCCCTGATAGCGCTGGTGGCGGTGCTCGGCCTGAACCTCATCTCAGTCAAGGTGTTCGGCGAGCTGGAGTTCTGGTTCGCGTTTGTTAAGGTCGCAGCACTGGTGGCTTTCCTCCTGATCGGAACGTACTTCGTCATCTTCGGAACCCCAACAGGATCACCCGCAGGACTGCAACTCATTCAGGATAACGGCGGGTTCTTTCCCACCGGACTGCTGCCCATGATCGTCCTGATGCAGGGTGTCATCTTCGCCTATGCCTCCATCGAGCTGGTGGGCACTGCGGCGGGTGAAACGAAGAATCCGGAGAAGACCATGCCCAAGGCCATCAACTCCGTAGTCATGCGCATCGCCGTGTTCTACGTCGGCTCAGTGATCCTCCTGTCCCTTCTGCTTCCGTACACGTCATACGAAAAGGGCGTCAGCCCCTTCGTAACGTTCTTCGGATCCATCGGCATCCAAGGCATGGACGTCATCATGAACCTGGTAGTCCTGACCGCGGCGCTGTCTTCGCTCAACGCCGGTCTTCACTCCACCGGCCGCATCTTGCGCTCCATGTCCGTCAACGGATCTGCCCCGAAGTTCGCTTCCCGCATGAACAAGGCGGGTGTCCCTTACGGCGGTATCGCCCTCACCGCCGGTGTTTCCCTCCTCGGTGTCCCGCTCAACTACGTTGTCCCCGGTGAGGCGTTCGAAATCGTCCTCAGCGTCGCAGCAGTCGGCATCATCGTCGCGTGGGCCACCATCCTCCTATGCCAGATCCAGCTCAAGCGGTGGACCGATAAAGGCCGGCTTGCCCGCCCCTCCTTCAGAAATGTTCGGCGCGCCCTACACCGGACACATCTCCCTCATCTTCCTGGCCGCTGTGCTCATCATGACCTTCATCGACTCACCCCGCACACTCCTCGTCACCATCGTGGCCATAGCCCTCATGACTGGGGGATGGTTCGCATGCCGCGACCGCATCAAAGACATCGCCGCTACGCGTGACGCGTTCACAGGAGCCGTTCCCATCCTGCCCAACCCGAGCAATCAAAATCCATAATCCATCTCCACTTTCAGATAAGCCTGCCGCTTACTTCCGGGATCACCTCGGCCGGCCGTTACCGCATGCCCAACAACCAACCAAAGGAATAAAATGAACACCGCAACCGCACAGCCCAGTGTCGACCAGACCGCAGTAGACGCCACCGTCGCAGCCGTGACCGCGCAACGTGAACTGGGCCTGATCACGTTTACCATGCGCAGCCAGTCCACCGGCGGTTTGACTGCAAAGACCCAGACCGGCCCGATGGTCCAGGCCGGCGTTCCGGACGAATCCCGGCTCGGAAAGTTCGTCCTGCAAAGCGACGAACCCCTTGGCCTGCTCGGTGCCGACACCGCAGTCAGCCCCGCCGAATACCTGCTCAAGAGCCTGGCCGGCTGCTACACGGCCACCCTTGCGTTCCTCGCCGCAGCACGAAACATCACCCTGGATGAAGTCCGCTTGACGCTGGGCTTCGAGACCGACCTCAGTGGCTTCCTGGGTATCGACAAAACCGTCCGCAATGGAGCCAAACAGGTCACTATCGACGTCGAGATCGACAGCGCGGGAACACCCCGGGGACACATCGAGGAACTCGTGGAAGCACTCGAAGAGACCTCCCCCATCCGGGACACCATCGCCAACCCGGTAACAGTCACCACCCGTCTCATCTAATCCAGCTATTGGTCCTGGCCCATACCAACGTGGGGCCAGGACCAACTGGACTTGTGGCTGGCGCCGGGTACATGATCAACTCCACCGTTGAATGCGAGGCATCATCAGGCAGGGCGCCAAGGACCGGCTCCCCGCTGAATCCGGACGAAGTGAACGTTTTAAGGAATTTGACTGGCGGAATGACCGTGTTCGACCATGCCTGGCGCTGGCCTGTGCCTGTGACTTCCACGGGATCAACTCTGGGCTTGGTCAAACCACTGGAAGACCTGGGTGGCGCCGCCGTCGATGACCAGTTCCGCACCGTTGATGCTCCGTGCGTCATTAGTCAGAAGGAAGCTGATCAAGGCGCCGATCTCGTCAGGATCAGTTATTTTGCCGGTGGGAACTTTGTGTGGGACTTGGTCGCGGACCGGCTGGATGATCATGGGAGTGTCCACGGCCCCGGGGGATACAGAGTTGACCGTTATGCCGGTCCCCCAGAAGTCGATGAGCAACGACCGTGTGAGGTTTGACAGTCCCGCCTTGGACGCGGCATAGCTGGGATACGGGTAGCCGGTGGTCCCCGCGATGGAGGATACGTTGACGATGCGTCCCCAGTTTGCGGCCAACAGGTCTTCCGCAAAGGCTCTGATCAGCGCAAAGGGTCCTACCAGGTTGATGTTGATGGCCCGGGAGAAGGAATCCACGTCGTGGTCCAGCAGCATCTTCCGATCCAGGACCCCTGCTGCGTTGATCAGGGCATGGACCTCGCCCACGGCTGCTTTGACGTCGGTCCTAAGGCGTTCGACGTCGTCCTGCTGCGTGACGTCCGCAGCGAACGCATGCGCGGTAAATCCTTCGGCGCGAAGCTCGTCGACTGCTGCCTGGCAGCGCTCCAGATCAAGGTCGACACATAACAGCGTGTGCCCGGCCCTTCCCAAGCGCTTGTTGATTCCCCGGCACATTCCACCCGCTGCTCCGGTTACCAGGACGTTGAGTCCACGTTGGGAGTTTCCAGTTTCGCTTGGGTGTTGTTCGGCCACTGTTTCTGGGCCCCCTCTCTGGTCAGGCTTTAATGGACAAATTGGGGTTTGGGATGATCAGTGTGTGCCCTGCAGGCCTGCTGCCGTACGGGCCTTCGGGACAGTCCACGAGCGCCGCACCCGATTGAAGCGGGTATGGGAGGTGAGGGCGGCAATAATCAGGCGGGCTAAAACCGACGAGGTCGGCAACTCCTGCACCGATTCGCAGCCCCCGTTCCGGGAGTGTGGCCACCTGTCACGATGACAGGGTCATCGGTTTGTGCGTCGGGAGAGACTAAAATCCCTGGTTCAATCAGATGAAGGAATGCGAGGCCGCGCCCGTTGAGGCTGTGCACCGGGGCGGAGTAGAGGCTCCGCTTGTCCGGATCAAAGACGTCCATCCAGCTGGGTGACGGAGAAATACGTGCAACGATGCGGTTGGCGGGATCTCAACCCTGACCGTCAGGTTGTACCGGTGATTGCGCCTGACGGCTGACATGCCACAACTGGCCATGGACCGCGGTCCCCTGGGACAGCGCCGCTGCGACCACACAGCGCCACCCGGTCACCTGCTCTTTGAAGACTGCTAGGGTCTCGTGCTTGGGCAGCGCCGTCCGGGAATACCAACAGGCTCTTAGCATTGGCCATCAGTAGACCCGGTGCTGGCCCCGACTTTCGGGTGCGTGTTGCGGTTCCGCTGCCAGCACCGGGAAACCAGAAAGCAGGCCTCATTGGTGGACGGTTCTAAAGGGACCTGAGAATGATTGCGGATCCTTGGCCGCCGCCGCCGCAAATTCCTGCAGCGCCCAGCAATCCCGGTCCCAGCTCAGCGAGTTGCCGTGCCAGCGTTCCAACAATGCGGGCGCCTGAGGCGCCGATAGGATGTCCAAGTGCGATGGCACCGCCGCGGGTATTGACGATGTCCGGACTGACCCCAAGTCTCTGGACCGAGCGAACGGAAACGGCAGCGAATGCCTCATTAATCTCTACCGCCGCCAGCTCCTCTACCCCCCTGTTCAGGTTCTTGAGTGCGGCCAAAATCGCATTTGCCGGCTGGTCGTGCAGTCGGACATCCGGCCCGGCCACCAGCGCATGCGCTTCCACAATGGCGACGGGTGACAGGCCCAGACGCTCGGCAGCTGCTTGGCTCACCAGAACCAACGCAGCCGCCCCGTCCGTGATCTGCGAGGAATTGCCGGCAGTTATTGTCCCTTCCTTACTGAAGGCCGGGCGCAGCCTGCCCAATGCTTCTGCCGTCGTCCCAGTTCTCACACCGTCATCCTCAGAAACCACGATATCTCCGGTACGTAACGCCAAGGTATACGGGGCGATTTCTCCGGCGTGGAATGCCGCATGTGTTTCGGCGCGCTGGTGTGAGGAGGCAGCCCACTCATCCTGACTGGCCCGGTCCAGATCATAGGCAGTGTTTCCATCTTCCGTGGAAATGCCCATGGAGCGCCCTTCGAAGGCGTCAGTCAGCCCGTCAAGCTCCAGTGTGTCCACGACCTCCAGTGCCCCGTACTTGTGCCCTACCCGGGCGTTGAACACGTGGGGCGCCAACGACATGGATTCCTGGCCCAGGGCTACGACGACGTCCGCCTCACCGCGGTCGATCAGCCGTGCAGCAGCAACTACAGCTTCCATCCCCGAAAGACACACGGCGTTCAGAGTAAGTGCCGGAACGCTGAAGGGGATGCCTGCCGCCACGGCAGACTGCCGGGCGGGATTCTGCCCAGCGCCGCCCTGCAAAACGTGCCCGGCAATCACCCTCTGGACCTCCCCCGGATCCACGCCCGCGCGGTTCAGTGCGGCGCTAATGGCGTGGGCACCAAGGGCCGTGGCAGGTACGGAGGCAAAGCGGCCGTTGAACCGCGAGAACGGGGTCCGGGCATATCCGACGACGTACGCGCTCATGCGTCGGCCCCAATGGGCTGTGACGGGGTCAACGTCTCTGTGCCTCCCGCGCCTTGCAGATCGGGCTCCACGCTAAAAGGGGCGCCCGTCAGTTCCATGATCTCCTCGACAGTGTGACCTGGCGCGATCTGGCGCAGGACCAAGCCCCCGTCCACGACGTCAAAGACGGCCCGGTCGCTGATGATGCGATCGACGACGCCCACACCGGTCAAGGGAAGGTTGCATTCCTTAACGATTTTCGGGCTGCCATCCTTGGAAACATGGTCAGTAATTACGATTACCCGCGGTGTCCCTGCTACCAGGTCCATCGCACCTCCCATGCCCTTGACCAGCCTGCCGGGTATGGTCCAGTTGGCCAGGTCGCCTGACCCCGAGACTTGCAGGGCGCCGAGGATAGCCGTCTGTACATGGCCGCCGCGAATCATGCCGAAGGAAACGGCAGAGTCGAAGAAGCTGCCACCGGGAAGTACCGTGACTGTCTGCTTGCCGGCATTGATGAGGTCCGGGTCCTCCTCCCCTTCGTAAGGGAAGGGGCCCATGCCGAGCAGGCCGTTCTCGCTTTGCAGGGTCACCCGGACGCCGTCGGGCAGATGGTTGGCGACCAGGGTCGGGATACCAATGCCCAGATTTACGTACTGGCCATCTTCGAGCTCTGCTGCTGCGATGGCGGCCATTTCGTCACGAGTCCACATGCTTCATACCTCCGCGCGGACGCGTACTGTCCGCTGTTCGATGTCTTTGATCGGATTGGCGACACGCACGACCCGGTGGACGAAGACCCCCGGGGTTAAGACCTCGTCAGGATCCAGGTAGCCGTCGACTATCTCCTCTGCTTCGGCAATGGTGAGCCGTCCGGCTGCGGCAACCAAGGGGTTGAAGTTGCGGGCAGTCATGCGGTACCGAAGGTTGCCTTCGCTGTCAGCCTGCTGTGCACGCACCAAGGAGATGTCGGCAACGATGCCGCGCTCCAGGATGCAGCGCCGCCCGTCGAACTCTGCCTCGGGCTTACCCTCCGCTATGGGCGTGCCGACACCGGTTGGGGTGTAGAAGGCCGGGATTCCGGCGCCACCGGCGCGGAGACGCTCCGCCAGGGTGCCTTGCGGGACGAACTCCACGTCGAGCGTCCCGGCCAGGTACTGCTCGGCAAAAAGCTTGTTCTCCCCCACGTAGGATGCGAGAACCTTGCTGACCTGTTGGTTCTCCAGCAGCAGGCCAAGGCCCTTGCCGTCCACACCCATATTGTTTGAAACCACGGTTAGATTACGAGCGCCACTGTCGCGGACCGCTTCGATGAGGTCCCGCGGAATGCCGCTGAGCCCGAAGCCGCCAACGGCGAGGATCATCCCATCCTGGATGGTGCCAGCCAAGGCCTCCGAAGCGCTATCCCAAATTTTCGATGCCATGAGTATGTTGTTCCTATCCGTCCACAATGTGGTGCCCTTACGGCTGCCACAAAGCTATGCGGCGTTAGCAACGCCGTCAACGACAACTACCTCTTAGCCGTGTATTGCTCGCTGGGTGGTCATCTGCACAGAAAGTGTCCATAATGTAGACATGTCAGATACGTTTCCCGGCGCGCAGGTCGTCGGTCGGATTGGACAAGTTCTCAGGGCAGTTAGTGGAGCCATGCCGCGAGGCATCGGGACTTCAGAGGTAGCCCGGGCCACCGGGCTGGCTCGCCCTACAGCACACCGGCTCCTTTCATCACTTGCGGCCGAGGGTTTCCTGGATCACGACCCCAAAGCCGGCCGCTGGCACCTTGGGCCCGAGCTTTACCTCATGGGGTCCGTCGCCGCTGAACGGTACGACATCACCGAACTAGCTCGCGAACATGTTCGCGCCCTTGCTGAAGAAACGGGTGAAAGCGCGTTCCTATCCGCGCGCCGTGGCGATGAGACGGTATGTGTCCTGCGCCAGGAAGGCAGCTTCCCGATACGGTCATTTGTGCTGTACGAAGGCAAACGGTTCCCCCTAGGCGTGGCCTCTGCTGGTCTTGCGGTTCTCTCTTTCCTGCCGCCAGCAGTCAGCGCACGCTACCTTGATCGCGCCCACCTTGAGGATCAGTTCGGGCCAGAGCACTCCAAGGACCGCATCATGCAGCGGATCGAAGTAACACGCGACGAAGGGTATGCCACCAACCCCGGGCTAATTGTCCAGGGCAGCTGGGGTATGGGGGCTGCAGTGTTCGATGGCGCAGGACAGCCAGCGTGGGCACTGAGCATTACGGGTATTGAATCTCGGTTCTCCCCTGAACGACGCCCTGCGCTTGGGCGTCTCCTGCTGCGCCACGCCCACGCTATCTCCGAAAAAATCAATCGTTGATCGCCCGGCATCACCTGTCGGAGGATTCGCTCCGAGCAGACTTGCATATAACTCTGGCAGCTACAGTGGGCATCACGTTGCATTGCCAGTAGCGCGGTGGCCTTGACGGAGGCAGAAGTGAGTCTTCCGAGGTATCCAGCACCTGATCCTGCACCCCGGATATGGCGGTCGGCGACCCTGCAATCGGACCTTTCTTCACTACAGTCCAGAGGCCGTGCCCCAATCGTGCTCAAACACGAGGTTGGTCTGCGTCCCGGCCACCGCTGGGTTCGCCGACAGATGATCCAACACAAACTGCCGAATGTGCTCAGTGCTTCTGGCCGTGATGTGGATTAGGAAGTCATCGGCGCCACCCAGAACGAAAAACTGTTTAATTTCGGGCAGCTCTCGCAGGTCCTTCCCGAAAGCATTCATCAGATGCCGGGCGCCTGGCCGTAAACGGACGCTGACTAAAGCTTGGAGGGGCATGCCCATGGCCTCGGGATCAACTTCAATCGTGAACCGCTTTATCACCCCAGCTTCCTTGAGAGCTTTTAGCCGGGCCAGGCACGTGGATGGAGCAAGGCCAAGGGCCTCCGACAACGATTGATTGGTTTGTCGGGCATTACTCGACAGTAGGCTCAGAAGCCTTTGGTCCAGTTCGTCCAGAGGCAGGTGGTGCAGTTTCTGCGGCTGAGTCACCCTAAATCCGCCCCTTCTTTGCAGTTATCTTCCAATACACCATTAATCATTGCATTGCCTGCGGTCTAACCGCTATTCACCGCAGGTTCTGCCAATATTTTCACTGTAGGAGCAAGTCCCCTTCAGAAAGAGTCCGACATGATCATCTCCGTTCCCAAAGAAGTTAAGAACAATGAATTCCGGGTGGCTATCACGGCCGCAGGGGTGCACGAGCTGAAGGAAAACGGCCACGAAGTGCTCGTGGAGACAGGTGCTGGTACCGGCTCTGGCATTAGCGATCAGGAGTACACGCTTTCAGGCGCTGAGATCGTGAAAACCGCTGACGAAGCTTGGGCCCGAGCAGACATGGTCATGAAGGTCAAGGAGCCTGTCGCCTCCGAATATCGCCACTTCCGTGAGGGGCTACTCCTTTTCACGTACTTGCACCTTGCCGCCGAACCTGACTTGACGCGGGCTCTCATTGACTCTGGCGTCACTGCTATTGCCTACGAAACGGTGCAGGAAGGGCGGTCCCTGCCGCTGCTGGCCCCGATGTCAGAGGTAGCGGGCCGGCTCTCCGTACAGGTCGGGGCGGCATCCCTGATGGCACCCGCCGGCGGCAAGGGCGTGCTGCTGGGTGGCGTCCCGGGCGTCCGTCCCGCCAAGGTCGTCGTCCTCGGCGCAGGAGTCGCCGGCACGAACGCCGCGGCCATGGCACGGGGCCTAGGGGCAGACGTCACCATCCTTGACATCAACATCAACCGGCTGCGCGAGCTCGACGCTCAGTACCAAGGGTGCATTAAGACCATCGCCTCGAATTCCTACGAGATCGAAAAGGCAGTCATTGATGCAGATCTCGTCATCGGCTCCGTTCTGATCCCAGGTGCGAAGGCCCCTAAGCTGGTCACCAACGAACTCGTGGCCCGAATGAAGCCCGGCTCAGTTCTGGTAGATATCGCCGTGGACCAGGGCGGCTGCTTCGAGGACACCCGCCCTACAACTCACCAGGAACCCACATACCGGGTCCACGATACGATTTTCTACTGCGTGGCTAACATGCCCGGTGCAGTTCCGAACACGTCCACTTATGCCTTGACCAATGTCACCTTGCGCTATGCCGTGGCCCTGGCAAATCTAGGAGCGAAGGCCGCCTTCGACCGATATCCTGCCCTGGCTGCGGGCCTTAACGTGGCGGCAGGAAAGGTGACTAACAAGTCCGTCAGCGATGCACACGGCCATGTCCTCGCTGATTGGCAGGAGCTCGTCACAGTCTAAAGCTGCATTTACCGGCCACCCCCACGCTTACAAGCAGCCAACGCCAAGTCGCTAAGGAGCAGCGGCACCGACATGGCTTTCGCCTAAAACCTAAGTAGAAGCCCTTGATCGGTCAGCGAGTAATCGCCAAGCGACCAGCTCCGTAATGAGGATGTCGCCGCGGGATCGTTGGCCCCGTCACTCTGGACGACCGAATCTTGCTGCTTGATGGAGGCGATGCAGAGCCTCGCCGTCTCCTCGATCGAAGGGACAGGCCCCATGAATGGATCTACTATCAGCGGCAACCGGGGCGTCACCGGCACAGGGGCGGTCCCTGCCATGTTTAGCAATACCATTAGGAACGGACAGACTTCATGACTCACTTTTCCCCCGTTGACAGCGTCCTCCTCCCTGACGCCGAGACGCTGCGCCGTCGGCGGAGGGAGATCGTAGGTGAGCTCGCACTTCGGGGTTTGGTCACGGACGAAGCACCGCTCTGCGGTGTAATTGATCTCGATACTGTTGATGAACTCATCGGCGCGCTCAAGGCTGCTTATCCTGAATCTCTCCCGGCCTTGCACACGGTCGCGGCTAAGGCCATAGCCCTGAGGCCCGTCCTGGCACACTATGCACAAGCTGGCATGGGATGTGAAGTGGCCAGTCCCGGCGAGCTCGAACTTGCCCTTGCCGCAGGCTTCGCTCCCGATCGAATCATCTTCGATTCGCCCGCCAAGACCCGCCGAGAGATCGAATTGGCACTTCGCCTCGGTGTGTCATTCAATGTCGACAACTTCGAGGAGCTTGCACGCGTTGACGAACTCATCGCCGACATTGAAGGTCCAATGCCGCACATCGGCGTTCGGATCAACCCGCAGACAGGAGCGGGAACGATAGACGCTATGAGTACAGCTACCGACACTTCAAAGTTCGGGGTTGGACTCACGGATCACCGCGAGGACCTGATCGAGGCGTTCGCGGCCCGACCCTGGCTTGACCAACTGCACGTCCACAGCGGATCACAAGGTGTTGAACTTGGGCATACCGCTCGGGGCGTCCGCCTAATCCTTGATCTGGCAGAGGCCATCGCCCAGCGGGTCGGTAACGACCAGGTCAGACGCATCGACGTGGGAGGCGGCCTATCGGTGAACTTCGAATCGGACGAAATCACTCCTACGTTCCAAGACCACCGCTCTGCCCTCGAGAGCGTCATTCCGGAACTCTTCAGCGGACGCTTCACCCTTGTCACGGAGTTTGGGCGGGCCTTAACCGCCAAAGCCGGCACACTGGTTACAAGGGTCGAGTATGCGAAGTCAACGGGAGGACGGCCCATCGCGATCACCCATGCAGGGGTCCAAGTAGCAACGCGCACAATATTCATGCCGGAATACTGGCCCCTGCGGATCGAAGTCTTCGATGCCGCCGGGGTTCCGCGCAGCGGGAAGGCAATTGTGCAGGATATCGCCGGGCCGGCCTGCTTCTCCGGCGACATGCTCGCCGTAGGACGGTCACTGCCAACGATCACATCCTCCGATCTGATCGCCCTGCCCGAAACGGGTGGCTACTACTTCTCCAGCCACTTCTCCTACAACGCCTTAGCGCGTCCGGTCGTCTACGCAGTATCCACGGACGAGGCAGGACAACGCCGCTGGAGCATCGCCCGCCGAGCGCAGACGATGGAGCAAGTCGTCGCCGAGGCCGGGGAGCCTGACTTCGCACCTCTTCCCACCTAACCCGGAGCGCGCCCGGCGCGACCTATCGGGCCGTGACCCCGGCATATTCAAACTGAAGTCGGCAAAAAGCAACGCGTTGAACCCGCAGGGCTTCCTGCATTCGGAAAGCGCCGATCGTGCTCCCGTAGTTCAGTGCCGGGGGCAGCAAATCAGTACCTGCCATACAAACCAACCACCAACCACAGGAGTTGCCGGTGGAAGCCACCACTCTCTTCTTCGAGTGCCCCTTGAGCGGAAGATCCCCCACCACGACGATCGATCGGCGGCCAGCCTCCGATCCGACCATTTCAGTACTGGACTCTGGAGCTGAACGGGGGGACGGCGTGTTCGAGACGTTCGGTGTAATCAAACGACGTGCCCAGGCACTTGATCCTCACCTGGAGCGGCTCAAGATCAGCGCGCGCCTGCTCGACCTGCCCGAACCCGACATCGACGAACTCCGGCGAATTGTCAGGACGACCGCCGCCATGACCGGTCCCACCGGGGAGTACTCGCTCAGGCTGGTGCTGACGCGCGGGGGCCCAGGAACTAACGGGCGCCCTGCAGCCTGGATCGTCCTCTCAGACATGCCCGACTACCATACAGTTCGAACAGAGGGGCTGCGTGTGATCCTTTTGAACAAGGGCTACCACAGTTCACTCGTGACAGAAGAACCCTGGCTGCTCTTCGGGGCCAAGCACTTGTCTTACGCGCAACATATGGCGGCGCTCCGGGAAGCACGCCGCCAGGACTCGCAAGAAGTTGTTTTTACAACAGCGGACGGACTTCTGCTGGAGGGCCCCACCTCAACCCTAATCGTCCGGCACGGCGACCGGCTGCTGACCCCAGACCCCGGGTTGGGTATCCTTCACGGGACTACCCAACGGGACATTTTCGCCAACTGCGAAAACCTCGGGCTGCGAGGTTCCTATGAACGGATCGGTCAAGATGCGTTGCTGGGCGCCGACGCCGCATGGCTTGTCTCAAGCGTACGGATGAGCGTTCCCCTCACCCATGTTGACGGAGTAGAGATCAAGCGCGACCCCGACCTGACGGACCAGTTCAACGCCTTCCTGCTAAATAGAGGCTAGGTGGGAAGTTCCCATCATCTTCAGGTGTCACCGCCCCTGCTTCAGTGCGACACTTTGGTGTACAGATAGGGAACACCCCAACCTGACGTCAGGCGGCAGCGGCTAGGGCGTCAGGATAGGGTCCCGATAGGGTTATTCAACGTCCTCGTAGACCAGGCCATAGATTCCAATCTGACAGTCGCCGCTCATAGCGTCAGCCCATACCGTGCATCAACTGACGCCAGCTCCTTGCTGCCCTCAGCTTATTGCTGGTGATCTTCCCACCCGCGGTTAGGTAGAGGACCCAAGAACCTTCAGCGCCTCGGGAAATTGCTATCGCTAGTGGCTTCCTATTCCAGGGCGGGCAACTACTTGTTTAGGCGACGCTCTGAATAGTCAGCACGCTGATAGTCTTGTTTCATGGCAAAAAAGACAGTCGTGCTGCTGGAAGATGATATTGACGGTTCGGAAGCTACGGAAACGATATCTTTCGCTCTGGATGGCAGTGAATATGAAATTGATCTCAATGAGGGACACGCAAATGAGTTGCGCGAGGCCCTGATGCGTTTTACCGACGCCGGTCGCAAGGTAGCCGGGGCGCGTAGCCGTTCCGTGGCGGCTCGTACGAAGTCCGCACAGGGTGGTCCTGACGCCAAGGCGGTACGGATGTGGGCGGCCGAGAATGGCATCCAGGTGAACACGCGCGGTCGTATTCAAGCGGATATCGTAGAGAAGTACGAAGCCGCTCATTAAAAGCATAAAAAAATTAGGACCGGGATCCATTCGTGATTCCGGTCCTATTTTTTGTGCCACAAGTACCGCAACGGCTCTATGGCCGATGGAATTGTTCGGACGACGAGGACCCGCCCCCGGGAGAATACGCCTGAAGCCAATCAGCGATGCCCCTCTATTTGCGAGAGCTACTCGACTTGTCAGCTCTTGGGGAGCCGTGGGTATTGTCGTTGACGACCGAGGCAAAAAAGTTCCGGCTGAGCCGAGCGCTCTGGTTTGAATGTGGCCGACTTTTAGTTCGACCACCATATAGCCCCCTTAACCGCACTAAGGCGTCCGGAACGCTCATGCAGGCTGATTTGTCCAAAGTTCTCTGGACAAATCAGGTGGCAACTTCTCCGGATGGAGTGATGCTGACCAAGCTTGAGGGGTTAACGTTGGCCGTGCATCATTTAGCCTGGCTGGAGCCATAGTCACTTACATCGGAGTCTGGTTCGGCCCATTCCAGGGCGGCGACAAGATGTCCCTCGTTGGGGAGTGCTTGCTGTTCCGCAAGGGGCAGTTTGTCGTAGGTGTAGGCTGCGACGGCCATGGGCGATGTGGAGCGGCCCAGGCTGTAGCGGACGCTGCGGTCGTTCTTCGTACCGCAGATGAGGATGCCAATGGTCTCTTTGTGATGGCCGCGCCGGAGTGTGTCGTCGACGAGGGCCACGTAAAAGTTCAGCTTGCCAGCGTATTCAGGCTGGAACTTGCCGGTTTTCAGTTCAATAACTACATACCGGGACTGTTCTATGTGGAAAAACAGCAGGTCGATGTAGAAGTCGTCGCCGTCCACATCGAAGTGGACTTGACGGCCGACGAAGGCGAATCCTGGGCCGAGTTCGCGGAGGGTTTCGGTGATTCTGCTGGTTAGGGCGTTCTCCAGGTCGCGTTCGGCTACTTCGCCGGAGAGGCCGAGGAATTCGAAGTTGTAAGGGTCCTTGGCGACCTGTTGGGCCAGTTCGGAGTCCGGGGCAGCGAGGTGCTCGACGAAATTGGAGGGGGCAGCACCTGTGCGTTCTACGGTCTTGTTCATGATCATGTTCATGAGCACGTTGCGTGACCAGCCATGTTTAACCGCAGCGGCGGCGTACTGGTCCCGTGTCTGGGGGTCGAGGCGTTTGTCCAGGATGGTGCGGATGTGGCCCCAGGGCAAATGTCCCACAGCCTGTGGGACATTTGGGTCGAAGGCTGGCCATGCCTCAGCGAAGCTGCGCATGTACTGCAGGTTTGACCGGGACAGGCCCTTCATATCGGGGAACTCAGCACCAAGGTCCTCGGCCAATCGTCCGATTACTCCGCTCCCCCACCCCTCGCTTGCCTGACGTTCAAGGATGGTCTTACCGATGGACCAGTTCAGGGCAATGAGCTGTGCGTTGACGGTCCGGACTGCCTGGAGTCGGGCTGCCCTGACCCGGTCTTTGAGCTCGCCGAGGAGTTCGGCGTAGCCGGAGGGCAGGGCTAGGTCACGAGGGTCAGTCATGGTTTCGATCCTATCGATGGGGCGAGAACAAGCCTCCCCCTAGCCGACCACTTTGAGCGGCTAAGGCTGCAACGAGGCACCCATGAGGAATCAGAGAAGCCCCGCAGTGGGACGGGCCGGTGTTTAGTGTCGGCCAGGCCGGGGGCTTCCTCGTCGGGGTCAGGCCTTCGGTTCCCTGGCTTTGGTGGGCGGCTGTGGAGTGATGCGTTCGAGCAGGCTGTTGTGGGCTTCCTGCAGTGCTTCGGCCCGGGCTTCAGCGGCGGCTGCCCGGGTTGTTGCTGCTGCTGCGGCGGACGTTGCTTCCTGTTCGGCTGCACGTGCCTGCTCGAGTTGTTCCGCAGTGGCGCCCAGCTGTCGCTTCAGCTCCTCAATCTGGTTCGTCAGCTCTGACGTGGCCGATTCCTTCTCTGCGGTGACCTTGTCGAGGTCGGCAACGAGTTCGGCTACCTCCTCGTTTAGCTCCTTCTTCTCTCGGGCCCAAAGCTCTTCGGCAGCTTGGTGCCGTTCGTTCGCTGCGGTGGACGCCTCGGCCCAGACAGCGCCGGCAAGCCGTGCGGCCTGTTCGAGGATGGCCGGTGGTGTTGCCGCGACCTGCCCGCCGGCGGCCTGCTTCTCCTCGTTCCATTCCTTCAGGTAGCGGGTAGCGTCGGCGTTGCTCACGCCGGCAGCTGCACGGACAGTCGAGACCGTGGGACGCCGCTCGACGCTGATTTGCTCGGCGGCAGCAAAAACGCGGTCTTTGACGCTTTGGGCCACGGCGGAACCCTTTCGATAGAAGCGGCAGTAGGAGTAGTAGTAATAGTGATACTACTACTCCTACTCGGCAAAACTCCACCGCCATCCCGACGCCGCGTCACGTCCTATCGGCGGGTGCGCCCCAGAGCGCGCTGCGACGCCGGCAGGGCGAAACATCAGGCTGGAGCGTTATCCCCCTGTCCTGGCTTGCGGAGAAATCCTCGGAGCCGGTCAGGTCGTTCTCATCCCCCGGGAGGGCTTGGCGGTGTGGCACGGCCGGTGCCCGGCGTTTCATTGGGAGCCCGCTGACCAACTCGTGGTCCGCGGAAGACGAGGGGAAGTGTGCAGACACTGTCTGCACACTTCCGTTCCTGCCCCACTGACCGGGCCCTGCCGGGTCCGTGGCCGTAGGCTACCCGTGAGGGCAAGAACCATAGGGGGCGACTGTTGGCTCAGACGAAGGAAGTCGCGCCGCAGGCGCGGCGTCCTGCTCCGTACTGGGAGTGGGTGGAGATGTACCGGAGGGGCATCGAGCCGGCGAAGATCGCTGGCGTCTGCGGTGCTGCGGTGACGACTGTCCGTTATCACTTGCAGATCGCGGCGAAGGCAGATCCTGGTCTTCGCGGCGAGCATGCCGCCGCTGCACCCGTGAAGGTCCCATCCGACACGGCCCTGCAACGCATGGAGGAGCTGGTCTTGTTCTACCGGGCGGAGGGGCGCCTGCCGGCGGCCCACGCAAAATCTTCCCATGAGCAAACACTGGCCAGCTGGCTGTACCGGCGGCGAAAGGAGTCGGCAGCGGGAACCCTCTCCCCCGCGCTCCGCGACGGCCTGGGGGTTATCCCCGGCTGGGACCAGGCCTCGCCCCGCAAGGCTGAGGACGAGGCCCGGTGGCAGCGGCGGCTGGGGGAAGTACGGGCCTTCCGGAAAGCAAGCGGTGGATTGCCGCGGCACCAGAAGACCGATGATCCACTCGAGCGTACTCTCGGGGTCTGGCTGCACGGCCAGCGCATCAACTACAACAGAGGCAAGATGACACGGGAGAAGAAGTCGCGGCTGGATAAGGCCCTGCCGGGGTGGCGCGAGGGCCGGCCACGCAGCGGCGGCCGACCCCGCGTTTCATAATTCACCTGGCAGCCCGGTGCGGTTCTCCTGGGCAGGGGCAGGGGCTCCTCGAGAGCCCTACCGGCTCATGCCTTTTTGAAGGAGTTTTGTCAGGCCGCTGGCTTTGCGGGTCTTGCGGGCTTTTGCGGGCCTTGTTCCTTTGCCGAGGGCTGCGCTGGGTGGTGTGCCCTGGTCCTGGTCGGCGCTGAGGCGTGCCTGCACGGCTTCGCGGTCGGCCACGCCGTCGAGGCTGGCGGCCAGGTCCTGCCGGCGTTCAGCCGAGTCGTACTTGACTCCTGCTTCGTCACGCAGGTGCCCGGCGGCGGGATTGTCGCGCGCGGCCACCCAGTCCTGGATCAGGCTCCGCTCCATGTTCCTTTCCTCGATCAGGCTGTCCGCAAAGTTGTGATGCATTTCCCAGCCCTGCGCTTCGAGCGGTCGGGATTCGCGGAGCCAGGCCAGTGCCTGGTCCAGGTCTTCCTTCGGCGGAGCTTCAAGGGCTTTCGCGTATTCCCTGTCTTCCCGGTCGGCCGCGGCCAGCAGCAATGCCGCCTGGCCGTCGTCGTCGCGCCCGGCAGTGCGCTCCTTCTCGGCCTTGGCGCGGTCCCGCACGGCCTGGGCTACGGCGTCCTCCATCCAGCCTGCGTCGGCGTTCAGGGTATCGACGTCGATGCCGTAGCGAAAGAGTACTTGGTCACGGATAACCTCTGCCGCGTCGTGCGCTGCCGGGTCACGGTCCCGCCACGCGTTGGCCGCTTCGTGGACGCGTTCGATGTCGCGGCCGCTGGCGGTATCCCACCAACGGTTGTCCATGACCGGTGCGAGCTGGGCGCGGGCCGCTGCGCGCCACGCGTCGAACCTCGCCTGCAGTTCCCGGGCCTGTTGTTCCTCGGCCGCTTGGGCGCGGCGCATCTCCTGTTCGCGTGCCCTGGCGAACTGCTCGCCGATCCGGCCCGCTATGGTCAGCCCGATACGGGACATGCCCTCGAAGGCTTCATCAATGCCGTCGGATTCACTCATCGTTCCCCCTCGTTGGTGTTATCTCTCGTGATCCGGGCGGGCGATCCCGCCGCGGGTGCTCGTGTGGGTTCGTGCCTGCTCGTATGTCGGGGGCAGCACCGGCCCGGGTGCGCGGCCCGTGACCTGCCCGGCGGTGCTCGCCCGGACGGCCGCTGCCGCTTCGGCATCGACGGTGGCTGCGGCTGTCGGGATGCCGGGCAGGGCAGCCGCGACCTGGCTCAGGTGGTGTTTGACCATGTGGCTGATCTGGCGTGCCCGGCGCAGGTCATTGGATGCCTTGTGCATGTCGTGGATGGCTTTGGCGACGTTCAGCAGCTGGCGCAGCATGATCGCCTGCGCCGCGGTTCCGGCGCCGCCCATCGAAGCCGCCATCAGCATCAGGGAAGCGCCCCGGGCTGACGGTCCGGTGGTGCGGATCGGGCGGACCGGGTAGCGGCGCAGCTGTGCCGTCTTGGACAGCTCAGCCGCTGCTGCCGCGAGCGGTCCCGGTGTCGCTTCGGTCGCCGTGGACCAGGCCGCGAAAGCGCCGGCTGTCTCGCGTGCGACGTGCGCCCAGGTCACGTGATCGTCCAGCGGGACGGAGTGCAGCGTTTCGCGCAGGCGGGCGACCTCGTCGCTGTACCGTTCCCACATCCGGGGGTCCGGTTCGTGCGCTTCCCGGCCGACGGTGACGGGGCGGCGGCCGCGTGCAGCCGCCTGCCATTCCCCGACCGCATCTGAGGCACTCTGTGGGGTGTCGGGCCATTCGTGGCGGAGTTTGGGCAGGGCAAGGTCTTTGGCGATGTGACCGCCGCCGAACCAGACAGGCCGCCCACCTTTCGGGGGACGTTCGGCCACGCTGTAGCCGACGACGACGTCGTCGCGTCCGGACGCGTACCGCGGCCTGACCAGGACGCCGGTGCGGCGCAGTCGGCGGATGAATTCTGCCTCGTCCTGGGCCGAGGTGGCGCAGGCACGGACCTTGCGCTCCAGTGAGCGGCGTTCCGGTTCCGGCGCTCCACGTCGTTCGGATGCTTCGCGTTCACCGGGGCGCAGGCCACGGGTGGAATGCGTGGGCGAGAGTTCTTCCAGGCCGTACTTTTTCTCCAGCGCCCGGGCGGCCTGTTGCGCGCGGGGGTAGTCGCGCCAGCTGCTCCACTTCGTGCCATCTTCGCGGACCATGGACGCGGCGATGTGGATGTGGTCGTTCCCGGCTTTGCTGTGGCCGTGACGGATCGCTACCCACTGCGCCGGTGCGCGTCCGCTGGTCTCGGTGAATCCCATCTCGTCCATGAAGTCCTGCGCGATGTCCGCCCACTTCGCATCGGTCAGGTCGCCTTCTTCGGCTCGCAGGGACAGGGAGCAGTGCCAGACGTGGCCGCCGGGAATTTCGACACCCAGGACGGCGCGGGCGCGGTCGAGTTCCTTGGCAATCGCCCGGGCGGCGTCGGCGTTAAGTTCGTCGTCGTTGTGCCAGGCCATGATCGACGGTGAGCCGGCGACCAGGTGCGGATCGGTATGTTCGTTGGCGCGGCCGGGTCCGGCAAGGTAGGCGATGAGCCCGTGCATGCGCGTGCCCTTGGTGATGTTGGGAATCATCAGCGCACCATCGCATCCAGCATCGCATCGATCCGGTCAGCGACCGCCCGCACCCGCGTCAGCACCGTCCGGGCAGCTTCCGGGAATTCGTCCGTGGCGTTCGCGTGCCGGGCGAGCTGGTTCACGTTGTTCGACAGGGCGGCAAGGTAGCGGCGGGCCGCCATGAACTCCACCGCCGCTGCGCGGCGTTCAGCCAGTGACTCGGAGTTCTCCGCGTACAGGGCCGCGCTGACCAGGATCTCCGATGGGCTCCGCCCGGTCCGCTCCTCGAGGATCTTCAGCTGCGCGCGTTCGAATTCGGACATCGACACCCGCACGTACTGGGTGGCACCCTCAATGTTCGCCCGGCGGCGGCGGGAGAACCGGCCCGGGGTCTTCCGCTCAGATTTCGGTTCTTCAGTCATCCCGGTCCCCCTCCCCATGCCCAGCGCAGCGCCCCGGAATCTCCGGGCCACACTCACGAGTGTGCCGCACCCACGTCCACAGGCCGTGGAGCAACACGCGGGTTATGGCACGTAACCGTCTAGCCTGCTCCGGAAAATCACCTGCCTCTGCTTTTGACGGTTTCGGTGGTTCCTGGGGACTGCCCTGGTGGACGCTTCGCGTCTGACTGGTTGAAACGACTGCGTCGTTCCGTTTCGGCTGGGTGAGGCTACTGCCCGGTCCTTCCTTGGCAAGTCTGCGCAGCCGGCTTTCGCGGCATATCCTCGCTCCGCTCCGGTATTCCACGGTCCGGCTGACTCCGACTGGCCAATTCCTTCACCGACCAAGTTTCGGCAAGCGTGCCGAAAGGAACGCGGCATAGGGTTAGCGAAAGGTACAGTTTTGGCTCTCATCTCACCCACCACAGTGGCCAGGCAATACGGAATCTCCCCCGCACAGCTGCGGCAGTGGCGGCGACAAGGTATCGGCCCCGAATACTTCCAGTTCACCGCACGCACCATCAGCTACTCCGACGACTACCTGCGCGACTGGTTCAACGACCCACGCAATGCCGACCTCCTCGCAGAACATCCCCAAACCGACGGGCCAAACTCATGTCAGGATGGGCGCGTCCGGAAGGGCCGGCCACGCGAGGATCGTTAGGCTGGGACCATGGCGAACCTCGACATTGAACAGACACGAAACCAGGCCCGCGCACTGCTGGACTCCCGCATCGAATCTGTCACCGCCCTCGTGCGGAGCCGCCAACGGATCACCGAACTGCGGGACCAACTTGTCGCCGCCGAACGCGACGACAAACGCGCATACGTGCAGGCCACCCGGGACGGATGGAGTGCAGACGAACTGAAGAAGCTTGGCCTCGAACCAGCTGCCGTCAAGCGGCGCCGGGCAGCAAAGCGATCCGCCGGGCCAGACCAGGGCAGCAGCCAGGAAACGGCCACCTCCATCGGGGAACAATAGCCCCTTCGATCCACGCCCAGTGACACGGCGTTCCTGGAATCACGGCGAAGGCCGGCACCCCGAGAGGGTGCCGGCCTTCGCCGTGATTCAGGTTCCGCTCTTAGTCCTCAGCCGGCACATCGTCGCCTTCACTAATCTGGCCCGCGGCGATGCGCTCCGCCGTCTTCGCGTATGCCGTGTCGATGTACGCTTCCAGGTCATCCTGCCGAACCCTCCAGAGCCGCCGGGGACCGAACTGCGCCGCGCGCAGTTCACCACTTTTCACCAGCCCATAAACCATCGGTCTGCCCAGGTTCAGGACCTCCTGAACCTGGGCAAGCGTCATCATCCGCGGCAACCCGTTACTGGCAGCTCCAGGCCTGCCGTCGATGTCGTCATTTCCCTGAGCCACGGGCTAAATCTCCTCGCGCCGGTGTGCCATCTCGTCCTTCTTCCGCTGCCCCCTGCGCAGCGCCCCGGCCTCCACCCCAGGCCAGGACTTGCCGCCGTTGTACTTGCGCTGCCGGCGCCGCACTTCACGCATCGTCGCGTACACGATGAGGTCCGAGACGCTCGCGTCACCTTCCACTTCCCCCGTTTCCAGGAACGCGGCCCGGACCTGCCCCGCCTGGTCCTCCGTGAAGTACGGAGTGAACGCGGGTACCTTCTTCTCCCTCGCCATCAAACAGCCGCCCGTTCCATGCCGTGTGCCCGGCCGCCCGCCACGGGCGCAGGCAGTCCAGGAAACCGCCGACGGAGGGCCACGGAGCCGTCCTCACCGCAGCAGCTATCGGAATGCTGCTGGCCGCCGTCGTGGCGGAGATGACCTGCTCGCGTCATCGCGTCCCTTCTGCTCGTGATCCGGTGAATGGGGAAGCCTGGAGGGGCCAGCGTATCCTCTAACCCCTACAGGAGCGCTGCTCTTAGAACGTCGGTTCTGCCACGCCGCCCGGTTGGGCGTAGCCCGCGCCCGTGGCGTTCTTACCGAACCATGGATCGTCATCGGCGTAGCCATTGTCCCCGGCCTCGGCAGCGGGTTGCTGTCGGGTTTGAGGCCGGTCCCGCCGACCGGCACGCGTTCCCTCACCATCCGCCGGAGCTTCGTCCGGTGCTGCTCCCTCCTCCGCCGACGACTGTTCCGGGACCGACCGCTTCACGGGCGCTCCCACAGCGTGCGCCGCTGTGCGGCGAAGGGACAACCCGAGCTCCTCGACCTCGAATTCAATGACCGTGCGCTTCTCCCCCGCCTTCGTCTCGTAAGTGCGGGGCTTGAGCCGGCCAGTGGCAACCACACGGCTGCCTTTGGTCAAGGACGCGGCAACGTGCTCGGCTGCTTCGCGCCAGACCGTGGACCGAAGGAAGAGGGTCTCGCCGTCTTTCCATTCCTTACTCTGGGCATCAAATGTCCTGGGAGTGGATGCAATGGTGAAGTTCGCGACCGCCGTGCCTTCAGTTTTACCGAACTCACGGGAAACCGGGGTGAAGCGCAGCTCCGGGTCCGATGTCAGGTTTCCAATGACAGTAATGGTGGTTTCGCCGGCCATGATGGTTCCTTTTCCTCGTACGCTCGTAATGTTCTCGGTGTCTGTTGCGGGTTCGTTCTGAGGTTCGGTCCCACCCGGTTCGTCGTGGGTGAGGTCGTTGGGTTGGTACTGGTTTGCAGTGTGTTCATCCCAGAACCCGCCCTCCCCGAGCGGGGCGCAGCTGATCGTCTCGAGGTACCGGTCATCCCCTCCCTCATAGGGGAGGGCAGGAAGGCCGTCGTACAGGTCCTCATCGAGGGGTTCCACAATGGCGGGTTCAACAACGTAGGGGTCGACAACGTCGGTGGGAATCCTGCCGCTGGGGTTGACCTGCCGGAACAGGTCCACCTCCAACGGGATCCGTGGGCTGAGTTTGTACCCGACAACCGGGCGCAGCTTGGTCACGGTCCTCACGCCACCTTGTGGCTCATGGCCGCCTGGACAAGCTTGTCGCGGCGCAGCCCGGACCAGTGGTCCTGATCATCAGCGTTGTTCACGACAACGGGAGCCTGGGAGTAGCCAAGTTCGGCGTTGATGTACTCCAGCGCTGCCGGCACGTCGGTGATGTCAACCGCCGTGTAGGTGATGCCCTTGGAGTCGAAGTAGTCCTTCGTCTTCTCACAGTTCGGGCAGTCGGGCTTGGTGTAGACCGTGTAAGCGGTGGGTGAAGCAGTCATTTTCAGCACCTGGTTTCGTATCAAATAAGTTTCGTTCGTCTGGCTGACTTGCTACCTCAATTTTAGCAATCATTCAACTGAATGAACAGGGGTTTTACCGCATATTCTAGGCTTTTTTGCGCTATACGTGAGCGGATATTCTGCACTGAGCCACGGGGACGGATGGCTGGTCACGCCGCCGGCGACTGTGGTGATCCCCGCTGGTTCGCCAGGGCCTTAGCCCCCCTGCGCCTGAGAGGCCCCAGCCATCGGAAGTGTTGATAGGTGTCCGGCTGGGGTGGCAGTGCTGAATGGGTGTCGTCCCTGCTGCAGGAACATGAACCACGGCGAACAGCACGCCGGCAGCGCATGGTGTGGACCATGGGAGAGGCGCCCGTCCCGGACTTGAAAAGTAAGCATGCTTTCTATTAGGTTGGTGTCAGCTTCGCCGCCTGGCCCCCATCAGGCGGACGGCGTTAGGAAAGCCTCGCGGTCCCAAGTGCTGCGGGGCTTTTCGCTACCCGCGTTGCAGCGGGTGTCAGGATCCGAATCGGCAGAAGGAGTTATGCAGTGGCTCAGGGCGATATCGAGACATACTACGAAGACGGTGCTTGGAAGAACAAGCGTGAGGGTACTGACCGCGCGTTCGGTGCCGGCTACGGCACCAAGGACGAGGCAGTAGCCGCGGGCCGGGAAGCGGCCCAGGCGGACAAGGTGGAGCACGTCATCAGGAACCAGGACGGCCAGATTGGTTCCAAGAACAGCTACGGCAACGATCCGCGGAATGTCCCGGGCTGATTGCTGAGCGACGCTTTGCGTTGCGGCTTGCCCTGGGGCACAAGAAAGGCCGGCGGTTAGGCCGGCCTTTCTGCGTTCTCCTCGGCAAAGGAAACTTATGGGTTCAGCTTAGCTGAATTTTCTTCTTCGGGTGCTGCAGCCGGTGCGGCGGCGAGCCGGCCGCGGCACCTGGTGGGCTGGGCCGTCGGGTGCGTTAATCGGCGGTCCGTCGCTGGTGAGTGGCTGCTGTGGTTCGCCCTGGGCGGCGGACCGCCCGACTTCTGGAAGGTTCCTGGCCTTCCTGCGGCGATTGGGCTGGGCCTGTGCCGGGCGGGGTTTGGGATCCGCCGCCCGGCACAGGAGCCGTGGTCTATCCGGCTGTCTCGGTCTTGTCGCCGCTGTCGATGATGATCTGCTCAGTCTCCGATGCGGTGTATCCCCATGCGACCAGTTGGTTCAGGTAGTCCCGGTGGGTTTGGCTCCGTGAGCGCCACGAGTCTTTCTGGATGGTCTTTTCATACCCGGCGCAGATCAGCGCAATCAGTCCAAACTCCGGCCGGGTGGTCGTTTTGGCGACGTGGTCCCTGAGCGGGTTCCACGCCCACTGGCTGGACTCTTCGAACTTCGCCCCGACCATTTCTGCGGCCACCTTCCCTTCGTAGCCGCTGGCGGTTTCAGAGTGGTGGGTGATCGCGTGGAGGGTGAAGTACTGCCAACCCTTGGGGGCCTGCTTCTTCGCCAGCAGGTTCTTGACCCATTCACGCCGGACGGTCGTAGCTGACTGCATCAGCTTGTTGTTCTCGATCAGGGTCTTCCGTTCGGCTTTCTGCTCGTCGGTCATGGGGCCTTTGGGGGCCGAAGAGGTGCCGTAGCCGCTGTAGTAGCGGAGCGCGAAGCCCAGTTCTTTCCAGCCGGTGACTACGGCGACGGTGGAGTGTTCGCCGCGATAGTCCGTCTCGATGTAGACGGCGTTTCCGTCCTCGTCGGTGGCCGGTTCCCCATCTGCCCTTTTCAGTGAGGTAACGCGGAGGGTTTCGCTGTCCTCCCCGTAGCCGCACTCGGGAACAACGATGGTTCCTGCCGCTTCCAGTTCGGCGGTGAGTGCGGCCAGCGCTGCGGCGCGGTCGCGCTTGTCGCGCAGCTGCTGGGTGACGTGCAGGAGCATGTCGGGTTCGTCCATGATGACCGATTCGATTTCGGCCGTCGCGTCTTCGTCGGACTCAAATTCGGCGAGGATCAGGGCTTCTTCGATGGTGTAGCCCTTGCCCAGGGCCGCGGCTCCGGTCTCGGTGGCCTTGGCTTTGAGTGCGGACTCGACGGTGGTCTTGGTCCGTCCGGTCTTCTTGGCGATCGCGGCGGCCGAGACGCCGATCAGGGACAGCTGGTGGTAGGCGTCTGCCTCGTCGGCTTCGGTGAGTTCGGCGCGCTGGATGTTCTCCACTACCTGCGTGACGATGCGTTCGGCTTCCTCGGGGCTTTCGATGATCATGACGGGGATCAGGGGCCGAGCCGCTTCGACGGCGGCGCGGGTGCGGCGCTGGCCCATCAGGACGTGCACGGTCCCGTCGTCCCTGCGGTGGGCGATCACGGGTTCCATGACGCCGTGTTCCTTGATGCTGGCGATGAAATCCGGGGTCAGGGCGGCGTCCTTGCGGACGTTGACATCGACGGTCAGCGTTGCCGGGTCAAGCATTTCCAGCGTGGGTGCTGCATTCATTGGGTGTTGCTCCTTCTTGCCGAGAAGTGTGGTGGGTGGGGCGGCTCAGGTGACCGGCCAGCTCCCCTCTCCCCCCCCCGACGCTTCTATGTCTGTCAAGCGGGTGGGAACGGGTGCGGGCGCGAACCGAGTTTGGTTTGGCGGCGGGTGGGGCGACCAAGGTGACCGGCCAGCTTCCCCTCTCCCCGCCGTTGTTTTGGCTGCTGGCGAAGCTTGCGGAGCTGTGGCCGACGGAGGCCTGTCTACCGCAGGGCAAGGGGCGGGAAATTCCCGGAGGAAATCAGCGACGAAGGAGCGCCGCAGGGACATTTCCCGCGCCGCAGGCCCCGACGAAGGAGGGGCTAGACGGGCCGGAGCGGACACGTACAATCCGTCAGGACAGCAGCCAAAATGTCGTAGACAGAACAGGGCCAGGGGCGGCGGAGCCCTGCGGAGCCGGCACTGGACCCACAGCCGGCCGCGGCAGCGGACGCCCATTCTGATCTTTGGGCCTTTCAGCGTTTATAGCGGCCGGAGGAGATATTCCTATGGAGAAGCCGCTATTCCAAGGGTCCGAAATGCGATACAAGCTGTCTCACATAGAGAGACGACCTGTTGAATAGATGCATGGCTTCCCCTTCTATTACTGTCCCACCTTTCGTTGACCTGCGATGGCTTCAAGAGCATCAGGAGCGCGTCGTCGTCACGGATGTGCGTTGGTACTTGGATGGTTCCTCCGGACGTGCGGCGTACGATTCGGGGCACCTGCCAGGGGCGGTATTCATAGATCTGGACCGGTGGCTCTCCGGGCAGGGCTCGCCTGAGCTGGGGCGGAACCCGTTTCCTGATCCAGAAGTTTTTGCCGAGGGAATGGGCTTGGCCGGGATCGGCGACGACGATATTGTCGTCGCCTACGACGACGCCGGCGGAGTCATCGCGGCACGTCTTGTGTGGATGCTGAGGAGTTTAGGGCACCCGGCCGCCGTCCTGGATGGCGGCCTGAATGGCTATCCAGGGCTCTTGGAGAAGGAGACGCCGCATCCCCCGCGCCGCACTTTTACCGCCCGGCCCTGGCCCTCCGCGCTCCTGGCAGACATCGAAGAGACGGTGGCGCCGGGAGCGGTGGTGATTGATGCCAGGAACCGGGACAGGTTCGACGGCAAACAGGATCCGATCGATCCAAGGCCGGGACACATACCAGGCGCGGTGAGCGTTCCCTGCAGGGAGAACCTCGAGCCAAACGGCACACTTTTACCCCCTTCCCGTATTCGGGGGAACTTCCGCTCTGCCGGTGTGGAATCGGCTGACGGAGTGATTTCGTACTGCGGTTCCGGGGTTACCGCCTGCCACAACCTGCTGATGATGGAGCACATTGGAATTGGCCAGGGACGCCTGTTCGTTGGCGGCTGGTCGCAGTACGGCCATGCATTGCATCTTCCGGTTGAAAGCGGAGCCAGCGGTTAAAGGGCTAAGGCCGGCCCCGTGGGGCCGGCCTCAGTTTTCCCTCAGCAAAAGGAAAACCAGTTGTGCAGCGTCGTCGCTGCAGAAATTACAGGTCCAGCGGAGATTTTTCCCAGGAGATATCGACGATGGGTGCGCCTGGCTGGGGCATGGTCAATATGGAGAGCTCGAGGACGTCCTGGGCGCGGGTGGCATCGGCGGGTGCTGCGTCGTCGTCCGTCAGGATGTAGTCGTGGCTCATGTGCTGCCCCCAGGCTCATAGTGGATGGTGTTCCTTGTCCACTGTAGCCCGGCGTCCGGCCGTTTCCGGATTCTGGTGCTGCGCCCGCGGCAGCGTGATCGGCGGCCGGAGGAGCGAATGCGGGGGAGGCCGCCCCAGCACCCAGGGGCCGGACCGTTTCCCCGGCCCGGCCCCGTCGTTTCTAGCGGTGCCGCTTGTAAGCGGTGTCCTGGTTCTTCGCGACCGGGGCGATAGTTCCCCGGCTCACCAGCTGATCCATCAGTTCCGCGAGCCGGTAGCCCGGCGTATCAGCCAGAGCAAGCTTGAAGTGCTCCGCTGCCACTGACGACTGGCCTTTGAGGTACGCCAGCCAGCCGATCAAGGTCAGCAGCGGCGCCCGGTAGCCTTCCGGCGCGGCGTCGATGAGGTCCCGGGCGGTTTCCTGCGCCCGGTCCACGCGGTTCCAGTCCGGGGTGATCCCCTCTCCCACGAGCAGATTCCCGCTTCCCTCGGCGTCCAGCAGCTCCTGGTCGATCACGTTGCAAAACAACGTGTCGCGCAGGTCCGGGCGCTGGAAGCAGGCCAGCAGCTCGACCGCTGTCTCCGGATCCATCCAACCGGCCCGGGTCAGAGCCTCTGCCCACAGTTCCCGGCCCGGAGCCAGCTCCGCACCAAGCACGCCGGGCAGTGCGTGACGGATCTGTTCCTCCCTGTCCGCCGGGCCAGCGAACGGCGCGTATGTGGCGCCGGGGGTCTTTTGGTAGCTGCTGCCCCGAAACACCAGCTCGGCGTTCAGTTGCCCGTCCGTGATGGATTCCAGCGGTTCGGGCGGGCAGCACCCGGCGTCGCTGTCGCACAGCAGGTTCTGCCAGTGCAACGGGGTGATTAGCCAGGCGTCCTGCAGCGGGGTCCCCGCACTGTCCAGCACTTCAATGACGGCCTCGACGTGGTCGTGGAACGGGCGGGGCTGCCCAGGTGTTGGGGTGCTGGCCGTGTAGATTGCCAGCAGCACCGCCGTGGCCTGAGTGTCCAGTGCGAGGTAGTCCACCATGGAGCGGGCGAACCCTGCGGGTTCCGCGGACGCGGGGGCGTCGACGCGCAGTGTCGCGCCCAGCGTCTTCCCCCGCATGGTCAGGAACACAAAGGACTCACGCGGGACGAACCCGAGGGAGTGCGGGATGAAACCGAGGATGTCGGCGGGGCTGGAAATGCGGATTGCGTCGTTCATGATGAAAGTCCTTTGCTGAGGATGTGGTGGGTGGGGCGACCAAGGTGACCGGCCAGCTTCCCCTCTCCCCGCCGTTGTTTTGGCTGCTGGCGAAGCTTGCGGAGCTGTGGCCGACGGAGGCCTGTCTACCGCAGGGCAAGGGGCGGGAAATTCCCGGAGGAAATCAGCGACGAAGGAGCGCCGCAGGGACATTTCCCGCGCCGCAGGCCCCGACGAAGGAGGGGCTAGACGGGCCGGAGCGGACACGTACAATCCGTCAGGACAGCAGCCAAAATGTCGAAGACAAGACAGGGCCAGGGCCGGCGGAGCTCTGCGGAGCCGGCACTGGACCCAACTGCCGGCCGCGGCAGCGGACGCCCTTTCCTGGTGAGCCCTGCGAACCATTCCTCAGCAGCCCGGTCTTCTAACGGGTGTCCCTGACTCCGCCGGCCGCCCGCTCCGGGCCACCGGCACTGCCTGTGCGAAATGGCGGTCCGCCGCCGCCAACCCACCGCGCAAGCCAGCCACGGCGGCGGACCGCCCGCGGTGACCGCCCCCGCAAAGGGGACGGCCACCTGGAAAGGAACTAGCCTGCGAGGAGTTCGGCCAGCTCGGCCTCATCGGACACCAGCACCGCCGCGCCTTCCTTCAGCAGCCGGTGGCATCCTGCCGAGTTGGCGCTGTGCACGCTCCCGGGGACGGCCGCGACATGCCGGGCAATGGTTTCGGCGTGGTGGGCGGTGTTTAGCGCACCCGAGCGCCAGCGAGCTTCCACGACACAGGTCACCCCGGCGAGAGCGGCGATGATGCGGTTCCTTTGCAGGAACCTGTACCGGGTCGGGGCGGAACCGGGCGGCAGCTCTGAGAGCGTCAGGCCGTTGCCGCGGATCGCAGCGGCGAGGTCAGCGTTACCGGACGGATAGTCACGATCAAGGCCTCCAGCCAGCACCGCGAGGGTCGCCGGTCCTTCTCCGGTGCCTCCGGCCAAAGCGGCGCGGTGCGCATGGGCATCGATGCCGTAGGCAAGGCCCGAGACGATGCAGATGCCGCGTTGGGCTAATCCGTATGCCAAATCGCCTGTCACAGAGGCGCCATAGCTGGTGGAGTCACGGGAACCGGTCAGGGCCACACACTTCGAAGGTGCTGGGATGCCTTGGTCGATGTTGCCCCGGCACCAGAGCCCGTACGGGGCGTCGGGCAGGTCGTCCAGGCCTTCCGGCCAGTGCTCATCCCCCGGGATGAGGAACCCACCGCCCAGGCGTTCGATGGTGGCCAAATCCTTCTCCGGGTCGAGCTCCGGGACCCGGGGCGCCCAGCGCTTCAATCCGTCGGCCAGTTCTTCGGCCGTGACGTCCGGGAGGGTGTGGGCGGGTTGGGCACCGGTGGCAAGCCGCAGTGCGGCGTATGCTCCGAGCCTGCCCACGAGGGCGCGACCGACACGGTCGCCGGGTTCGAAGAGTCGGGTCAGGGCTGCGCGTGCAATGCGATCGTTCATGGTTTCTCTCGTCCTTTGCTGAGGATCCGGTGAGTGGGCGGCCTTGGTGACCGGCCAGCTTCCCCCTCCCCCGGGCGTTTTTTGCCTGCTGGCGGAGCAACGCGTAGCTGTGCCCGACGGAGCCGGGGCAACCCGAAGGGCAAGCAGCGGATGGATTGTGGGAGGAAATAAGCGAAGCGCCGACACAAGGCATCGGCTGCGCAGCCGTCCGCAGGACGGTTGAGCCGGTGGAGCGGGCACGTACGATCCGCAGGACAGCAGCAAAAAACAGAAAACGCTTCTACAGCCCGAGCGAAGCGAGGTCCGTGCAGTGGACCTGGGCGCTGGCCAAGCGAGGCCGGGAAACCCCAGCCCTCAGGCAGCGTGTAGTTTCGGGGCTAGTTCGCGGTTCTCTCGCGTGCAGCACGGGCATGCTGGTGGCGGTAGAGCGTGGCACGGCTCCAGCCAACGAGGCGGGCGGCGTCCTCGGCCGTGCGGCCGTTGGCACGCGCGTCCTGGGCGATCGCGAGTTTGTCCGCGATGACGGTGGGGTCGGATAGCGGCCGGCCGAAGCGTGTGCCGCTCTGGCGCGCTGCTGAAATGCCAGCGTTGACCCGCTCGACAATGAGCTCGCGCTCATACTCGGCAAGGGTTGCGAGCATGTTCAACATCAGCCGCCCCGTCGAGGTTGCAGGGTCGATGCCATCGAAGATCGACCGGACCTGGACACCGCGGCCGCGCAGCAGGGCCACCGTGTTCAGGACGTCGATCAACGACCGGCCCAGCCGGTCGACCCGCCACACAACCACGGTGTCGCCTTCCTCGGCGTACTCAAGGAGTCTCTTCATGCCAGGCCGTTCGATCGCCGTCTTGCTACCGGAAGTCACATCAGCGAAGACATCACGTTTCTGCACACCGGCGGCGACCAGTGCATCCAGCTGCAGCTGGGCGTCCTGGCTGGAAGTACTGACCCGGGTGTAACCCAGTAACCTCACAAAGCAATTCTGACTCGAAAAGCCCCCGATGCACCTACGGCGAGACAATTTACTGCGAGACGCCTTTACGAGACGCCGAGTACCAAGCTATTCCGCCTCCCGGCGCACCGCCTCCGACCCTTCCAAGGCCCGGGGTCTGTGTCTTGAAAAACTGTTGATTTTCAAGACAGGACGGCCGCGCGTCCTTCACGGGACGCACCTGAGTGTTCAAAGTTTGTCGGGGACCAGCCGGACACAGGAGGCAGCAGAAGACCCCGCAGCATAGGGTGTGCTGCGAGGTCTTCCCTTGCTTCTCCGCACAATTGGGGGAACGTACGGAATTGCCTGGAAAAGAGTGCTGGCTAGTAGTCTCGTCTCTAACCCCCAAGCAGGCCCGTCTCACGCTGCCGGCGATTGCTGCCTCAAGCGGTTTGACGTGGGTGGCGCCTAGCGGTCATTTGTGGGGCCTGCTGTCTTCACAGCCCACGAGGATCAGCAACAGCACCCGCGCCTAGGGACAGGACCGGGTTAGCTGCTCCCGGTGTGCACGACGCATTCGAAATCCTCTTCGTGGGCAGGGGCATCGGCGAGGCCCTGCGGCGTGAAACCGAAGGCGTCGATAGCAGCGGAAGCTCACTTTACCCGGACCGGATATTAGGTGTTTACGGATTTCCAGCCCTCGGAGCGGGTGTACCGTGCGATAACCCGGTGATCAACGGGAGGACTGCTCATGGTGTCGCTGCACCTGACGGCGGCCGTGAGGCAACGCAGACCGCGCAAGGCAGTGCACGCATAGAGGAAAGCTTCTTCACTGTTCATGCGTGGAATCTGAACGTGGCCTACAACGGCGCCATCTGCCTCGTAGTCCAAAAAGAACGGCATGGTCACACCATCCCCTAGGCCTCGGGGTCGTTATAGGGCCAATAGCCCTTACATGGAGTGGGGATCGATCTTCCTTGGTGCATGTCCCTGCCCTCCCCTGTTTGTGGGGAGGGGAGATGCTTGTCTTGCACCAGTGGCAGTGCGAAACTTACGTGCAATGGCTCTCGGTGGATAGCGGGAAAACCGGGGTTTGCTCCGGAGCACCCCGGTCGGCATGGTGGATCGAGGAGTTCGCAATGAAGCTGGATTCTGTAGTTAATACCATTGAGCAGTTCGATTTGCTCGACGGGGTGGCGTCCTCCCTAGCCAAGGCGGTAGGGAAGGCCGTGAGCCCCGGCACGGTCCGCAATCTTTTGAGCGGTACTGTCATCGGGCACCCACTGCATCCGGTGCTCACTGACTTGCCAATTGGTGCATGGACGATGGCCGCTTTCCTGGATCTCGCCGGCGGGCGAGTTTCCGAGCCCGCCGCAGATGCCCTGGTCTCGGTGGGGATCGCAACTGCTGTTCCTACTGCTGCGGCCGGCCTCAACGACTGGTCTGACACGCAGGGTAAGACCAGGCGGACGGGCATGGTGCACGGCCTGGCGAACAGTGCAGCTCTCTGCTGCTACATCTCCTCCAGCATTGCGCGCAGGAGCGGACGTCGAAACCTGGGCAAAGCCTTCGGCTTGGCCGGGTTCGGGTTGGTGACCTTCGGCGGCTACCTGGGCGGGCACCTGACGTATGCCGACGCTGTGAACGTAAACAAGACCGCGGACCGAAGAGGCCCGGCAAAATGGACTTCCGTGCTCGCCGAAGACGAGCTCGCTGAGGACGAACACCGCACTGTGCAGGTTCGGGGCGTTTCGGTCCTGCTCCACCGCTCCGGTGGCACGATTCAGGCAGTCGACGCGGTCTGCAGCCACATGGGCGGACCTCTCGAAGAGGGGAAAATCGAGAATGGCTGCGTTACGTGTCCCTGGCACGGAAGTACCTTCAAACTCGCCGACGGCACGGTCGTCCGCGGACCAGCCACGCGCCCCCAGCCTGCCTATGACGTTCAAACCAGTGACGGCCAGATACAGGTTCGCCGCGCCCGTTGATAACCGTCCGGGGGCTCATCGCAGCTCCCTGCCTGTACTCGAGATCCAGCCGCGGGCTGGAACTTGAGGGCGGAATTCCACTGGAATTGAGGAAGCTGGTCGTTAGCCGGGAGCAGGATGTTGAGGAAACCGGCCTGTTCCAGCTGCTGCGCGCGGCGAAGCGGCCCGACCACGAGCGGGATCAAGCCACCGGCCGTGGCGAGATCCGCGACCTCCTGGACTGCGGCGTCGTCATCACCGGCGATAAGGACATCCAGGGGCTGGCCCGCAACCTGGCCGTCGGTAAGGGTGGCGGCGAACGTCGTGTTAAACGCCTTGACCACCCTGGCGCCCGTGGCTTTCTGCAATTCCTCGGCTGCGGAGGAACCGGCAGGGACGGTCAGGCCCTCGAAGGTAGAGAAATCGATCGGGTTGGTGATGTCGACGTAGACCTTGCCGTCCAGTGCATCACCATACTTGGAGACCACTTCCTGAGAAGCGTCGAAATACACCGCCGGCACAATGATGGACCCGACGATGGCATCACCGACGGTGCCCGTGCTGACCTGGCCGCCGAGTTCGGCGGCCAGGGAGTCAGCCTTGGCTTTGTCCTCATGGGCCAGCAACTGGACGCTCTCTCCCTTTCGCTTACTTGAAGATTCAACAACTTATCCCGCGGTCCTATTCCCCCGCCAACTCGCCGGCCTGACCAACATCTTCATGGAACCCGTCCAACCCGGACAGGGGCTTCGCTACCGCACGCACGGACCGCAGGAGCGACCGACCCTCCCCCTTGATCCGAGGACCGGGACTTAGGTGCATAAGTCCGGCCAGGCACGACGGGTACGCGCCGCCGGTGCGGTTGACCCGGGCGGTGCGCAGGCCCGCGCGCGCAGCGCCATGTCATTGAAATGGCCTGACGTCGTGAAGAGGGTGTGTTCGGTGACTAGACGGAGATGTCGACGGTGACGCCGACCGCCGCTGCGGTGATCCCTGTCAGGCCCGCGACGTGTCGTGTTCGCCGCTGTGGAACCGGAACTGTTACGTGAGGGCAGCGCGTACTGGTGCGGGTGCAGCGCTGAGAAGCGACCCCCAGTGGCGTCCGAGTCCCCAGACCTGGCCTGCGCCAGCGGCTGCAAGGGCGATCATGGCGGCAGCGTAAATGATGTGTTCGTCCAGTACCGGATTGGTCTTGATTGGCAGGGCCGTGAGCCACATCAGCATCATCAGCGCGGTCCCGCCAACAGCCGCAGCTCTCAGGGCGATACCCAAGACAAGGGCTGTGCCGATAAGCAGGAGAGCGAGCATGAAACTCACATCCACGGCTGTGTTCCCGGCCAGAGGCTGAAACGCCTCGGCCAGCCACCCTTTCAGGCTTCCGAGGTAGCCCGCGGTCGGAGAACTGCCGGCGATCCAGCTCTTGGCGGCTGGTGTGGAGAACCCGAAGCCGAACGTCTTGTCGACATAGGCCCATAAGAGGACCATGCCGAGCAGGATGCGCAGAATCGCCAGCGGGTACCCGGCCCCGCCGTAGGCAGGAGCCTTTGCGGTTTCAGAAGTAAGGGCAGGGGTTGACGGTACGGACGTGGCTTGTTCGAGAGTGTTGATAGGCATAGCTGTCCTTCAGTGGGGGTTCAAAAGTGGGTAGCGCGGGATGAGGGGTGGGAGGCCGTCTTTTCGCGGATTTCTGGCGCTACGTGCCTGGTACCGGAAGACCGTTGACTCCGGATCCGGCTTTGCCAAGGCACCAGTAGCCGCGCAATTCTGACTTTTTGGTGTCAAGGCCGGCGCCAGCCAGGCAGCGTCGGAGGTTTTTTACGGTTCCGGCTTCGGCGCCGACCCAGGCGTACGTGTCGAGCGGGACGGCGCCGCTGGCGAGGGCGCCGCTGACGAGACGTCGTAGATGCCAGCCGCGGGGGATGGTATCGCCGTCGCGGTTCAGGATGGTGGTCGTAACCTGGCTGCGGGTGGTAATTGGCAGGGCGTCGCGGGCATCGGGGACCTCGAGGAACGCGTGACCTGTGAAGTGTTGGGGTAGGGCTTCGAGGATGGCGCTGATGGCCGGGACGGCCGTTTCGTCGCCGGCGAGCAACACGCGGTGTGCATCTCCGGGTTTCCAGTTGATGCCCAGTTCCGGTAGCGGTGTGGTGGCGCTTGCCGCGGTGGCGTCGGGCCCTACGAACCATGCCGGTTGCCCGGGCACAGCGTCCCGCGCCCAGGCTGAGCCGGGTCCGCTGTGCCCGCCCGGGCAACCGTTGAGCACAAAATCAATGTCGATTTCCGGCCCTGCTGCACCTTGCCGCAGGGTCCGGACGGTGTAGCTGCGGATGTAGCCACGCCCGGGCTGCTCCTGTCGGAGCCAGTCCTGGTACCAGCCCGTATGTAGGATGCCATCAGGGGTGCCAGGCAACTGGAGCGCGTGCCCGTTGCTGGTCAGGAGCATTTTGATGCGCAGGTCCAGAGAGGGGCCTGGAACACCGAATGCCCGGAGCGAACGACCCGCAAGGGTGATGCGGCGGAAGTGCGGGCTTAGGTCCTGCACTTCCGCCACCACTGCTTCGAAGACCCGTACAGGGTGCCGCGGAGACAGAGCTGAAGCAGCGGTCTGGGGCATTACGGGAGCTGGGGATCCACGCCGTAGTGCTTCGCCAGATCGGTGATCACGGCGTGCGCACCCTGGATGCTGACCGAGGCGAGGAAGGTGGCGTCGTCGACGTCGATGACCTCGCCTTGGAGCCGCTGCCACAACGGGTTGGATTTGAAGGCCTCCTGCTGGGCGCGGGCCTTGTCGCCCTCGGCTCCTGCCGGGGTGAAAGCGCTGACCATGACCAGCCCGGCATCTCCCTGCAGGATCTGCTCAGCGGACAGCGGCACGAAAATCTCCTTGTCGCTGTCCGGCTGATCCTTCGGCCGTGGGATGTTCATGTCCGCCATGATCTCGCCGATGAAGGACTTCGAGGAGTACAGGCGGGCGGTGTCACCGCCGGTGAACCGGATGAGCGAATAAGTGGCGTCAGCCTTCTTGGCAAGGATTTCCGCACCGACTTTGGCAGCACGGTCTTCATAGGCCTTGACCAGCTCTTCGGCCTTTTCCTTCTTGCCCAGAGCTTCCCCAAGGAAAACAACGTTTTCCTTCCACGTGGGTCCGGTGCTCACGGAAAAAATGGTGGGGGCAATCTTTGACAGCTGCGAATACAGCGCCTCGTGCCGGACCTTCGCGGACACGATGAGGTCCGGCTGCAGTTCCAGGATCTTTTCCAGGTTAGGTTCGGCGAGGGTGCCGACGTTCACTGCGTTCTTGGTGGCCTCGGAAACGTCGCCCAGGTAGGGGGCAAAGGGAGCCTTGGGATCCTGCCGGTACTGGACGTATCCCACGAGCTCAGCTTTGAGCAGCAGTGCGGCGTCGATGTAGCTGGGGTCCAGCGCGACGACCCGCTTGGGGACCTCTTGAATCGTGGTGGTGCCCATAGTGTGTTCCATGCTCAGCGGGAAGCCAGCGGCTTCGGGGGAAGCCGAGGCGGGCGTGTCACTGGTGGTGGCGGCCGGGGAGCCGCAGGCCGCCGTGGCCAGCAGGACCAGTCCGGCGGCGGCAGCAGTCAGCTGCCGAGTCATGCGAATTTTCACAGGGATTGCCTTCATAAAGGGTGCGGGATGCGATGCGTAAGGTAAGGCTTGCCTTGCCTGCCGTAGACTGTAGCAGGACTTGGGCAATTAGCTCACAAAGCAGTGACGTAATAGAAGGTTCTATGTGAAAACCCTGAAGGCAGGAGGCCTGGAGGCGGCCTGGACGACGACCCCAAAAGGGCCGCCGCCTGGCATCCCCGGACGCAGCACACGCCGCAACCGTGGGCAGTGGCTCGGCGCCTCGGTGCTGGCGCTGTTCGTTGCCTGCATCCTGAGCACGTGCATCGGCGGCCAGCCGTCGTCCTTGGAGGAGGTGTGGCACGCGGTTTTCACGCCCTCAGGCACAGTCATGGACGTGACGATCGGAGAGCTGCGCTGGCCCCGAACAGTGCTGGGTATCTGTGTCGGCGCTTGCCTGGGCCTTGCCGGAGTTTTGGTGCAGGGGCACACGCGTAATCCCGTGGCAGATCCCGGTCTGCTGGGCATCAACCAGGGTGCCGCGCTGGCGATTGTCGCTGCGACCGCGGTGGCTGGCGAACTGCCTGCCCTGACCCAGGCGCTGCTGGCCTTTGGTGGAGCTCTGGTGGCAAGCGTGCTCGTCTTTATGATTGGTTCTGCAGCCCGTTACGGCGCCACACCTGTCACGCTGGTCCTGGCCGGTGCCGCGGTGACTGCCTTGTGTTCCGGGCTGGTGTCCGGAATCGTCCTACTTAACGACCAGGCGCTGGACACCCTGCGGTTCTGGCAGGTGGGGTCCCTGGCAGGGCGTGCAGGGACCCTTGAATTGGTGTGGCCTTTCATCGCTACGGGGGCTGTCCTGGCCCTGACCCATATCCGGGCCCTCAACGCCCTGGCGCTCGGTTCAGATACGGCGGTGTCCCTGGGCATCTCGATGCTGCGCGCCCGCGCTGTTGGTATCGCCGCTGTTACTTTGCTGGCCGGAACAGCCGTCACGCTGGCCGGACCTATCGCCTTCGCCGGGCTGCTGGTGCCCCACCTGACCCGTGCGATCACAGGCCCGGACTACCGGTGGCTCGTTCCAATGTCCCTCTTCATCGGGGCAACAGTTGTGCTCCTGGCAGACACGGCCGGGCGCCTGGTGGCACGCCCCGGGGAACTGTCCGTGGGCGTGGTCCTGGCCGTGGTGGGCGCACCCTTCTTCGTGCACCTGGCCAGGCGCCGGAAGCTGGCCACCCTGTGACCGCCCTGCAGACCACACCAACCAGGAAACCCAGCCTGGCCGCCACCAGGATCAGGGCATTCCGTGCAGGATCAGTGTCCATCCGCATCAACGTCCGTGTCCTGGTTGTCGCCGGCCTTCTCATCCTCGCGACAGTGGCCGCCATGGCGCTGCACGTCGCCTTCGGCGGCACCCCCATGGCGTACCCCGACGTTCTCCGCGCTCTGTTCGGCGATGACTCCAATAGCCGCATCCACCTGGCGGTGTCGGAGTTCCGCGCCCCGCGGATGGTGGCCGCCGTCGTCGTCGGCGCCACGCTGGCCGCAGCAGGCGCCCTCACCCAGACCGTGGCACGGAACCCGCTGGCCAGTCCAGACCTGCTGGGAGTTACTTCCGGCGCGTCCCTTGGGGCAGTCAGCGTGCTGGTGGTCGCTGGCGGCGGCCACGCCGGGCTCAGTGGAGTCGCGGCCACGGCAGGAATGCCGGCCGCGGCATTCGGCGGGGGCATCCTCAGCGGCGTCGCGGTGTACCTCCTCGCGTATCGGCGTGGTCTGGACAGCTACCGGCTCGTGCTGGCCGGCTTGGGAATATCTGGACTGGCGGCAAGCCTCACGACCTGGATCCTGACCCTGGGCGATGTAACGAGCGCCGCGCAGGCACTGACCTGGATGATGGGTTCCATGAACGGCAAGGATTGGCAGACGGTGCAGCCGATGGCGCTAAGCGCCGCCGTGCTCCTCCTGGCGGCAATGGTGAGCGGCAAGTGGCTGCTGCTGACCAGCCTCGGCGAAGATACCGCCGTCGGGCTTGGCGCCCGCATCGGGACAATCCGCCTGGTTGTCCTCACACTCGCTGTCCTGCTGGCCTCCGTGGCCACGGTACTGGCCGGCCCGGTGGCCTTCGTCGCGTTGGCAAGCCCCCGGATAGCCCGCGCACTGACGTCCACCGTGATTCCCTCCGTGGGCGTTTCCGCCCTGGTCGGCGCCGTCTTCGTGCTGCTGGCCGATACGTTGTCCGCGAATATCCTCTCCGCACCCCTGCCCGTCGGCGTGGCCACCGCCGTGCTCGGGGCGCCTTTCCTGATCCACCTGATCCTCAAGTACCAGCGGAGGCTGAGTTGAATACGTCCACAGGACACCATGAAGGCCTGCGGGCCGATAACCTCACTCTGGGTTATGAGGGTGCCAACATCATCAGCGACCTCTCGTTCAAGGTCCCCCACGCCAAAGTAACCTCAATCATCGGCCCCAACGGCTGCGGCAAATCAACACTGCTGAGAGGACTCGGCAGACTCCTCACGCCCCGGTCCGGCGAAGTGTTCCTCGACGGTGCCCCGTTGCGGGAGCACACCACCCGACATATCGCCACCCGCATCAGCGTCCTCCCGCAGACACCCACGGCACCGTCCGGCCTAACCGTGGCAGACCTCGTCTCGCGGGGCAGGCACCCGCGGCAGAAGTGGTACCAGCAATTTTCAGCTTCCGACGAGTCAGTGGTCCAAGTAGCCCTTGAAGCGACCGACATCGCTGAACTGGCCGACACGCCGCTTGATGACCTCTCCGGCGGACAGCGGCAACGCGCGTGGATCTCCATGACCCTGGCCCAGGAAACCGGGATCCTGCTCCTGGACGAACCCACCACCTACCTCGATCTCGCGCACCAGGTAGACGTACTCGAACTTATCCGCCGACTTAATCATGTACACCAGCGCACAATAGTGATGGTCCTGCACGACATCTCGCTCGCCGCACGATACTCCGACCACATCGTAGCCATGAAAGACGGGGCCATCATCACCCAAGGCACGCCCGCAGAAGTCATCACACCTCCACGCCTGCTGGAAATATTCGGCCTGGACGCACACGTGCTACCTGAACCAGTGGAAGGCCGCCCACATGTCATTCCAATAGGAACGGCCCCGACCGCAGCGGCAGCAGCAAATAGCTAACAACCCACCAGAGCTGGCAAGGGACTTGCTACCAGTCGTTCATAGCGAACGTTCTAAGCCGCCCACGCACTTCGGGTTCAGCTGTGGGAATAGGTAAGGCAGTCGGCGTTATCCGCTCCAGGCCCCACATGCACTTCCGGCGCCTTACACATCAGATGGTCGTTGTGCACGCATTCAGAGCGCTGACAAGCTCCGACGTCCGCAAGAACTTTGGACAATCCTCCGTGCGTTCCGATGTCGATAAAGGTGGCACACGCGGCATGGTCTTCAGTGCCGCCAACCGTGATCGCCGCAGCATTGCATGCTGTGTGATCGTTGAAGGAGCAGTTCGTTACGCTGCACTCCGCGACATGCGTAGTCATTTCAGTCCTCCGGTTCCTGCGTCCCCCAATGGGCCGCATTTTCGCCATCGTAAGCCCGAGGCACCGCGACCAAAAAGACCCAATTATGTGACCTATTAATGACGAACGCTATACAGAACGCCCGACGCGCACGCGCGCCCACATACCCAGGTGATGGTGACAAAATGTGTCCCATAACCGAAGTGTCTTAGATGGCTAGCGTTTCGAGGCAACCTGTCTGTGCCGGGTGCCACGGCTGGTAAAGGATAGGCCTCCGCCGGCCGGAATGTGTTGCTTAGGAGTTTCGCAGGAACCAGGACCTCCCGCGCCGCAAGGCGGCCTACAGATGGGCAAAGGCGTGTCCTGCAGCTGAATAACCCAGGTCCCTGAATGAGATCTTCCACCGAGAGTTCGCCTGATGTGATCAAGGACAGTGTTGTTGGGCGAGGATCGGAAAACATTATCTCGACCTTCCGGTTGCCGGTGTCTGCCCGGGTCGGTGTATAGGGTGCTGGCTCCGGTTGTGCTGGGCCTGGAGCCAACCCCATCCTGTAGCAGCTACCCCCATCGGGAAGTTTTTGGTCCTCCCGGAGGAGGTCGAGGTAGCCATCAGATCTTTTCCCTACGCGGCACACGCTGGTGCCATGGCCGGACGGGGAATTTGACGAAAACATTACGCCTTCCGGCGCCACTCGACCGCGCTTCGCTTCCGAGTCCCGGTTTTGCAGAGCTAACCGTACGCGCCTCCTCCGACGGGTCCCAGCCAACCGCTGAGCTCTCCTCCGTGTCCCGAGAGAGCGTTCAAGACGCAGACGAGTAGGAAGCTCTAGTGCTGGTGTGGTACGTGGAGGCGGCAGGGTAATGGGTGCCGGCTCCAGCTGTGCTGAGACCGGGAGCCGACCCCATCCCCTAGCAGCCACCTCATGGGAGCCATCCTGGTCTTCCCGAACAAGGACGAGGTGACCCACAAGTATGTTCCGTCTAGCGGCTTTTTGAGGCCATGCCCGGGCGAGGAATTTGACGAAAACATTACGCCTCGTTCACTGACTTACCCCAAATGCGAGTGACAGCATGGGTAGTACCTCAAGCAGCGGGGCACCTTCGACCGTCACCGACACAGCTCCCGGCCTTTCAACCGGCGGAACTGACAAGGGGATCCATATGGAAGATCCACGATCAGCCGCGCGTACCATGGTGCAGCACAACATCGCCACCCTTGACGAACTATGGTTGCGGTACTTTGCGAACGGAGGCGAGGCAGAACCCTTCGACTTCGATGCATACGTCCATGGCCTTCAGCATCGGGACGAGCTTGACCTCACGATCCTGACCTGGGCGATAGAAGATATCAAAGAGAAATAACTATCCCAGCAGGAGCGACAGTCACGCGTCTGGACGCCGGACACTAGCCTACCAACGAGGTTGTCGCCCGCTTGCCCGGCTTCTCTGCATCCCTCTGACGGCTTAGCTGGGTCTGAAAGCTGCGGGAGATGGGTCGAGAACCAGATAATCGACCTTGGTCTGGCGGCCACTGTATGCAGACAGGCGGCCGCTCCTGTCCTGCCGCCTATGACCTTCGAACGCGTTGCTGCTTGTCAAGGGCTAGATCTCGAAACGGTACCCCATGCCCGGTTCTGTTATTAGATGTCTGGGATTTGCCGGGTCCTCTTCGAGCTTGCGCCGGAGCTGGCTGATGAAGATACGCAGGTAGTGGGTTTCCTTTTCGTATGCCGGTCCCCAAACTTCGTTCAGGATTCGTTGGTGGGACACTAGCGTGCCTCGGTTTTCGACCAGCAACTGCAGGATCCGCCACTCCCGCGGAGTCAGTCGAACGCGTGCTCCGGCCCGGAAGACCGTTCCCGCCATCAAGTCGATGTCCAGAACGGCGGCTTTTATCGTGGCAGCACCCCGGACCGGCCAGGAACGCCGCTCGAGCGCGCGAAGCCGGGCCAGGAGCTCGTCCAGGCCAAACGGCTTTGTGATGTAATCATCGGCTCCAGCGTCGAGGGCTTCCACTTTATCCGGCGAGCCGTGGCGGGCGGAGAGCACGATCACGGGCAACTGTGTCCAAGTCCGCAGGCTCCGGATAACCTCAACGCCGTCCATGTCCGGAAGGCCGAGGTCAAGCACTATCACATCCGGCGGGTGGGAGGCAGCAGCTCGCAGCGCTTTCGCGCCATCCGATGCGGTTGTGACGCTGTAGCCCTCCTCCTCAAGATTGACCCGCAGAGCGCGGACGAGATCCGGCGCATCATCGACCACGAGTACGCTTTTCATGCCTCTTCGCCGTCCAAGAATTCGCTGTAGAGGGGCAGTTTGACGCTCATGGTCAGGCCGCCGCCCGGCGTCTCTTCGGCCCCGATCATGCCGCCCATGGCGTCAACAAATCCTTTCGCGACAGCCAGCCCCAAGCCGATACCAGCACCAAAGCACTTGTCATCCAGCTGCTGGAACGGTTGGAACATCGCAGCCATGCGCTCAGGCGCCACACCGGGCCCGTGGTCCACCACGCGCAGCACACCATATGGCCGGCCCGTGGAGCGATCCCGCCGACAGCTACCGGCTTTAGCCTCCACCAGGATGTCCGTGCCTGGGGCGTACTTCACGGCATTCTCCACGATGTTTGCCAGCGCCCGTTCGAGCAGCCCCCGGTCGGCGTCCACGGGAGGCAGATTACGAGCAATGTCGACCCGCACAACCCCGCCCGGAAGCCCGGCCAAGGCCCCGGGGACTACTTCGAGCCATGCCACAGGCTCATGCAGCACCTGGACGCTGTCACTGGAGATCCGGGACATGTCCAAGAGGTTTCCCACGAGCCCCTTCAGCCGGTCCGTAGAACTCCGAACGACCTCAAGCATGTCTTCCCGCTGCTCATCGCTGCTCCTGGAGCTTTGTCGGCGCAGTGCGGTGAGGGCGAGTTCAATCCCCGCCAAGGGGGTGCGCAAGTCGTGGGACACGGCCCTCAGAATGGAAGTCTTGACCCGGTTGCCCTCGTTCAGCTTGATAGATTCCCTCAATTCCAGCGTCAGCCGTTCCCGCTCCAGCAGCGCCGCCAGGTGGGCCCCGTACGCGCCTAGCAGCCGCCGATCAGCACCGACTGAACCGCCCCCTTTCAGGCCGACAACCAGCCCCGGCCGTGGCTGATCGAGAACGTCCGCATCGTCAAGATTTTGTGGTGCAGCGGGGCCTACTGCGGCCCGCAAACGCCACTGCCCCGCATCGACCTGCTCGAAGACGCTGACCCCGTCCAACTGGAACTGCTCACGCAACTGGCCAAGAAACCCCTCCGAGCTTTGCTCTTCGACCAGCGACATCCGGGCCAGTTCACTCAACTTGGCAGCCTCGGCGCTTGAAAGGGCAGCCGCCCGCGACCGCCGGGCGGCGAAGCTCACGACCAGGGAAATAGCGACACCAACGACCAGATACACCAGCAACAGGAGGAAATTCTGCGGGTCCTCAACACTCAAGGCACCGACCGGAGGCGTGACGAAGTAGTTAACCAACACCGCATTCAGGACCGCCGCCAGCACCGCCGGCCAAAGACCCCCCAAAAAAGCGACAACGACCACCGCGCACAGCCCGACCAGCGCATACGTTGTCAGGGTCAACCCCTCGACGGGCAGGAGCAGCAAAGTCGCACCCGCAGGTAGAGCGACAGCAAGGAGATACGCGCACCAGGTCTTCTTAAACGGCCCCAGCCCGGACGGGATGGAAACCGCCCGCCCAGTGCTTCTGGCGCTGCTCATTCAATCATTCTGCCCGGTCGCTCGCCCCTTTACCGAACCCTTACACCCGCAGGTCGGAGGCATTAAGAAAGCGTAAGGTTCGGCTTCATACTGGGAAAACGGTATAGGTTGCCCCGGGAGCCCGCTATTTTGAATCAACGTCGTCCGGTGGCTAACCCCCAATGCCACAGGACGATGCTTAACCTTCAAGGCACACCTGCGGGGCCTCCTGAACCCAAACGAATACGCGCACCATCGCGCAAGCACGTAAATGAATCACGGTTATGTACCCCTATGAAAAGTAGCTTCGGTTGGACCGGGGGATCTGTAGGAATGCAGACCCAGCCTGCAGAAATGCAGCTTGTCGAACCGGGTACTCGCTAGTAGCTTTGTCGAGGCGGTTCGGCGCTTTCCCCCAAGGATCCGAGCCGCCGCATCGTTGGCCCCGCATCTCATCCCCGATGGTGCGGGGCCTTCTTGGTGTTGCAACCAATGTAGAACTCACTGTCGCCTCGCTGCAGCAAAGTCCTGGGGGATCACGGGCAGCCGCACAAGGCCATGCATGTTGACCAAAAATGGAACCGCCGCACCACACTGGCGCTTCAGGGTTTTCGTGCCACGTAGCGCCGGGCGTGGGCGACGATCTGGGTGGTCAACGGCGAAGCGCTGCTCCGAAGCCAGACCAGCACGGTCGGCATGGGGAGAGACACTCCGGCAAACGGGCGCCAGACGACGCCGGGAGGATCCCCGGGTACCACCTGGTGCGGGGTTTTGAAGGATACGCCCAGGCCGGCAGCCACCAGGCTCATGGTCGTGGCTGTGCTCGGTGACCAGCGGTGCGGGCCCGGAATCATTCCTTCATCGACCAGCAATCCCAGTACCCGTTCGCGGACATCCGGATCGCCGTCGCGCTGTAACCAGATCAGGGCCTGGCCGTTGAGGTCCGTGGGACTGATTGCTGGAAGCTTTGCCAGTGCGCTGCCGGATGGTAGGGCAACCCCCATCGGTTCGGTGTCCAGGGTCAGAACACCGAGCCGTTCGTCCGGTGGCGGCACGGCGTGAATGAAGACGGCGTCAAGCTCGCCCTCGAGAAGTTTTTGGACTCCTTCCCTCGCTGCAACGGGGGTGACGTCGACCTCGGGTGCTGTTTCGGTTGCGCCCAGACCCCTGAGCAGTTCCGCTAAAAGTTGGGGCGGCACCCCCACGGCCACGCCCAGGTTGAGGATGCCGCTGGGAGGACTGCGGAGTTCGCCCATGGCTGCCGCGGCGTTGTCATGCGCCTGGATGATGTGCAGTGCTTCCTCCCGGAGGCGGCGGCCTGCGTCTGTGAGGGCGACGTGGTTATGCGTCCGGTCTAGGAGGCGGAGCCCCAAAGATCTCTCCAACGCTTTGAGTTCCTGGCTCAGTGCAGGCTGGGCGATGTGGAGCCGGGCAGCAGCTTTGCCAAAGTGCAGTTCCTCGGCCAGGACAAGGAACCGACGGAGCTGGCGGATCTCCATGGCACATCATAAGAATTTGTGATCAGGCGAGTCCAGAGCGGTCTTGGACGGCAGATCTTCTACGGCGTCCAATATGAGGTGAAAGGTAACACCACGCACGGAAAGGCGAAGGCAATGAGCCCAACTAATGCTCCCGCCCTGGTGGAGGCGAACGGCACGACGTTGTACGTTGAAGTGACAGGCCATGGGACGCCGGTGCTCCTGGTCCCCGGCGCCGGAGGCGACGCCCGGCAATACGCCACACTGGCACAGGAACTGGCCCGAGACCACCAGGTCATCACGTATGACCGCAGAAACAACGGACGCAGCCCTCAGCAGCCGGACTGGTCCTTGACCTCGGTGGACCAGCACGCTGAGGACGTTGTGGCCCTCCTGGAACAGCTCGGGACCGTGCCGTGCACCGTGTACGGCAACAGCACCGGGGCGCTGATAGCGCTGGCCGCCGCCCTGAAGAACCCCGGGCGCTTTGCCGCAGCCGTGCTGCACGAACCGGCGCTGCTGAGCGTTCTGTCGAATCCCGACGACGCACTGGCCACCGTGCAACCGGTGATCGCAGCCGGCGTGGAGGCCGGTGGACTCGGCGGCGGCGCCGAGGCCTTCGTCCGGTTCGCTGCAGGAGACGCGGCCGGCCTGCTGCCGCCGGACTTCCTCGACGGGATCAGGACAAACGCCCGAGTCCTGCTGGAAGCTGAGTTCGGCGCGTTCGCGTCCTGGCGGCCAGATCCGGCGCCCGTGTCAGGAATGAGCGTGCCGCTGGCCGTACTCAGCGCCGAGCAGACAGCACCATTTTTCGTAGAAGCCGCCCAGTGGGTCGCTTCCCACACCGGAGTCCCTCGCCGGATAGTGCCAGGGGGCCACATGGGATTCCTCGACCACGCGCCCGAGTTGGCACAGGAAATCCGCGCAATGTCCAGGCAGTCCACAACTGCGACCAGCTGACGGAGGGGACCAAGGGTGCCGTCCTGAAGTGGCCCTGGCCGAGGGCATAGAAGCAAAGAAAGACCACAGGGGAATGGGATCTGGTCAATCCCACACCACCTGGTGATGGATGGTGCGGCTGTTAGCTCACTGCACACGCCATAAGGTACGTCGAATGTGTTGAATACTGGGGTCCTTGTGCCTTAGCTGCACCATCCCGGACAAGCCATACTTTGCACTGTGCCTTACTTCCTTGAGTACACGACGGGTGCCAGTGCCGGAAGTTTCACCGTGCACGGCGTGGATCCGAACGATGCCCTTGTTAAGGCAAAGGCAGCCCTTCAAGGCCTGGAATGCACCAACGCGGTCCTTCGTTTTTCCCCGGACCACAAGCAAGTCCTGGGCAAAGGGGCGATCCTCGCCGCCTACAGACGGACTGAAGGCTGGAGCGTCGAGGAGACGTGGCCGCCGCAACAGTAGCCCGTTCCTCCATAAGTCCGCATAGAGCGGCTTACCGCGCGTTGATCCCGGTACTCCGCGGGCACCATGAGGAAGACAACATCCCCCTCGGGGCGAAGAACTGCGCCAAATTTTCGTTGCAATCCAGGTGCCCCCGGAGCTTAATGATCGTGGGCACGGGCCCGTGCCCGTCTTCCAACGGAAAAGAGGAAACCAATGTCACGGTTCACGACGCCGGTCATAATCGGCGTCATCGTCCTGGGGACAAGCCTGGGTTTTGCTCCCGCTGCATCAGCCACCATCCACCCCATTGTGGAATCGTATGACTGTGCCAATGACCAGGCGAATACCCACCATCCCCTGGGCGATGTTGCCGAGGTTCCCGGTGTGACCCCTGGCTACGGCAGCCATTCGGAAAACAGCGACCTCGCCTCGCTGAAGGCCACGTCCCACGATTTCACCGATTTCAGCAGCCCGGCGTGGTCGGACTTCAAACTCAACGGAACATGCGGTCAGGTCGGCCAGTAACCGAGAACGCTGCTGCCGCCGGCGGCCACTGAATAACCGCCACTACCACTGACGGCCCTGCCCCAAGAGGGGGGACGTCAGTGGGAGTGACGGCAGGGCTTGACCAGTCCTGGAATCGGTGAAAGACCCCCGCCACGCAGCCTAGTTCCCAGCTCAGGGCCCGGTGCGCGGTCCGCGGCGCAGGCCCCGGAGGAACGGAGGGGCTAGAGGGGCCGGAACGTCGAAGACACACAGGGGCAGGGGTCCCGAGCTCTGCGACGGTGCGGCCTGGACCCAACAGCCGGCCGCGCCAGGGGACGCCCTTTTCAGCGGTTAAAGGACTGAGGCCGGCCCCTTGGGGCCGGCCTCAGTTTTTCCCTCAGCAAAAGGAAACTCAGTGTGGCAGCGTCTTCGCTGCATGAAGTTATCGGTCCAGCGGGGACTTCTCCCAAGAGCTATCAACGATCGGCGCGCCTGGCTGCGGCAGGGTCAGCATCGACAGCTCAAGGATGTCCTGGGCATGGGTGGCATCGGCAGGTGCGGCGTCGTCGTCCGTGAGAATGTACTCGTGGCTCATGTGCTGCCCCCAGTTCTTTGTGGAGTCGTGTTCCTTTTCCACTGTAGCCCGGCGTCCGGCTGGTTCCCCCTTGTGTTGCTGCGCCCGCGGCAGCGTGAGCGGCGGCCGGAGGAGCGCATGCGGGGAGGCCGCCCCCGCACGCGACGGGCCTCGATCCCGGGACAGCGTTCGGGCAACGGGCGCTGGTGGAACGGGGATTGACCTACCTCAAGGAAGGCAACATTAACCGGGAAAACCCTTCACGAAACCTTCGGACGGCGAGTGGCTGCAAGGGCTGCCAGATCACGGATCAGCCGCTGCACTTCATATTCCCGAAGCAGGGAGGGCGGGGTTTTCTGCACTGCCTGTGGTTTTGCCAAGGGCTTCCTAGGCGGAGCAGGAAGAGCAACCTGGTCCTTGGCCTGCCGCGAGATCGGACTACCTGCGCTCATACATCCCCCTTGACGTATTCATTCGGGGACTTCCCCGGTGGCCGTGCTGTAGGGACACTTTAGGAAGGCATAAGGAGCAGACGGAAGGCGCTTTCAACATTATCGGGACTTATTGCTCCAATCTTGAGCTTCACCAGGAGCGGGAAACATGCCCTGGTTGGAACGCGCAGATACAGAGGCGTCGGCCGGGGAAGTCCTCGCGATCTAGCCCGAAAGCCTTTGCCGCCAGGCTTCGCGCACGAACTTAGGGGCTTACGTCTGTCGGCTTGAGTAGTAGGCATGTGATTCTCCAACCTCAAGCGCTGTCCGATGCTTGAGGGGGCTTCCGCTCATGGAGGTCCTCGTTCGAGTTGATGTCAGGATTCTGGATTTGGCGGGTCCTGCAAGAAAGTGGCGCTGTCCTTCCTCAAGGGCTCGATGCCCTTCAGCTCGACCGTTTCACGGTGCGGCTTGCAAGGGCACCCAAGTAGTCCCCTATTTTGAAAACAGGTACTTCCTGGCATACCGAAGTCCGTAAACGGCAACCTAGGCTGTTTTTACCGCCCCCAACAACGGCGATGACGCTGAACTCCCCTACGCGGCACCGGTCACCTCCGACACTCCGCCAATATGGGCCCTCCACCTGAAATAAATCCGAGCTGACGGCCGATGCGCCTCGCCCCTGGCAGCAGGTGATCAGACACAGAGCGCCGGAGTTCCTATTGCCGCACGCCCTTAACATTCCGCCTGCTCGCATCGCAACGCAGAGCGAACTGCCAATACTCACGGAAAGCAGCAACTATGACTGCACGCATGAATTGGGGCCGTTCCAAAACCTACGAGTCCGAGATTCCGGGTAGTCAAACGACGACGATACAACGGACTGCGATGCCTGGAGTGCTCGCGGACGCAAGCACTCCAGGACGGCCTTACCCATTGCAAGCGATGAGCGGGATCCTGCGGCTTGGAAGCAACCGCATGACGCGTTTTGCCGCAGTCGGCGCGCTGGGAACCCTGGTCAACCTGCTGATTCTGGCACTGCTCGTGCACGGCGTGTTCGACATCAACTACGTAGTCGCCGCGGTCATCGCCGCCGAGATTTCAATACTGCATAACTTCCTGCTACAGGAGAGGTTCGTCTTCCGCGACCTGCGGGACGGGGTCAACTCCTGGCGGAACCGGCTGACTAAGCACTTACTTTTCAACAGCGTCGAGGCCTTGGTGCGGCTGCCGTTCCTCATCCTACTGGTCGAAACCATGCACGCCCTGGCACTGCTTGCACAGGCGGCAACGCTGGCCATCGCCTTCATCGTTCGGTTCCTCTTCGCCAGCCGCGTGGTGTACCGGCCAAGGCCGGCGCCCCGACACAGGGCAGCCAGCAATCGTGTAACGGAGTACTCGGCATGAGCCTGCTGATCTTCTTCCTGCTGCTCGGGACGGTGCTCCTGTTCGCGGTCTGCGTTGGAACGCTGTGGTGGATGCTTCACGCGTGGCGGACTCCCGAGAACTATCAATCCACCAATTTCCGGACAGAGGGTGTCCCGAGCCGGCACTCCTTCTCTGTCATCATTCCATGCCGTGATGAACCACTCGATGTCATGGCGGCAACAGTTCAGCGGTTGCTCGACCAAACGCACGACCGGGTCGACATCGTCATTTCCGTCGGCGACGACGACATTGAAACCGTGGACCGGGCCCGCAGGCTCGCCGCTATGTACCCGCAGCAGATTCAGGTGTCGGTCAACACCGACCCCATTAAGAACAAGCCCCGGCAGCTCAACTCCGCCCTGCAACTGTGCACCGGGGACATAGTGGGGATCATCGATGCTGAATCCCTGACGGCCCCGGGGCTGTTGTCCCACATCGACGCCACTTTCCAGCTCACCCATGCGGACGTGGTCCAAGGCGCGGTGCATCTGATCAATTACCGGAGCCGTTGGTTCACGTTGCGCAACTGCCTGGAGTACCGGATTTGGTTCCGGTCTCGCCTGCACGGGCACGCCAGTTCCGGGTTCATCCCGCTGGGCGGGAACACGGTCTTTGTGTGGCGCCACCTTCTTGAACAGGTTGGCGGCTGGGACGGTGAGTGCCTCGCTGAGGACTGCGAGATCGGCGTGCGGCTTTCGGCCTTGGGCAAGCACGTGGTGTGTGTCTACGACCCGGCGCTCACGACCCTTGAAGAGGCACCCACCACGATCAGGGCGTTCATTAAGCAAAGGACCCGGTGGAGTCTTGGCTTCATGCAGGTGTTGTCCAAGGGCGAGTGGAAAAAGCTCCCCACGTGGCAACGCCGCGTCAGTGGATGGTGGACCCTCGTCCAGCAGTACGCGATAGCGCTTGCCGGTGTCCTCCTGCCCGTAGCCTTCGTGACAGCCATCATGTTCGCGCTTCCTACCGCCGTCGTGATGATCACCTACGTGCCCCTCATTCCACTGCTGCTCACGGTGGTCTTTGAAGTACTGGTCCTGCGTGAGTTCGGCCGCGACATGAGCTTCAAGATCGGAGTACGGGATTATGCCGTGCTGGTCCTCTCGACACCGTTCTACCAGGCCATGCTTCTCTACTGCGCCGTGGCCGCGGCGGTCCGGTTCAGGCGCCGGAACTTTGTCTGGGACAAGACACCGCATACCGGGACGCATCTGGGTGTGTCCGCCGTCAGCTTCGTCAGGGCACCGAGGAAGGAGAGCGCGGCATGACCGTGACCCAACAGACCGCCGCTTCCGATGCTCAAAGGGCCCCAGAGACTGATGATCGCCGCTCAGCGGCCTTACGAAGTTTGAGGTCGAGGCTGCTGCATGCCGCTCCGCTGATGGCGGTCCTGACACTCGTTGCGATCCTCTACGGCGTAAACCTTCAGGGCTACCCCGAGTTCATTAATGACGACGAGGGTACGTACTTCGCCCAGGCCTGGGCTGTTTCCAATGAAGGGGCGGTGGCGCACTACACCTACTGGTACGACCACCCGCCTCTCGGCTGGATGCAGATGGCGTTGCTACTCCAGCCGGCGCAGTGGATCTGGGGTGGCAACATGCCGGTCGAAACCGCCGGCCGCGGCATGATGATGCTCACCGCGGTCGTTGCGGCTGCCCTCATTTTCAAGATCGCCCGCAACATTGGACTGCCCAAATACGTTGCGCTCGTCGCCCCGCTCTTGTGGGCTTTCTGCCCGCTGACAATTTTCTATGGCCGCCAGATCTTCCTCGACAACATCTCGATGGTGTGGCTGCTGGCCTGCTTCGCCCTGGCCACGGGCAAACCCAAACTCCACTACCACGTCGCGGCAGGAGCTGCCTTCGGAATAGCAGTGCTGAGCAAAGAGACCGCTGCCGTGGCGTTGCCGGCCATACTGCTCGCACTGTGGGTATTTGCGTGGCCGCGCACCCGGGCCTTCTCCTTCGCCGGTTTCCTGGGAACAGCTGGTTTCCTGGTTAGCGGCTGGATCCTGTTCGCCATGATCAAAAGTGAGCTCGTGCCCGGCGCCGGCCACGTCTCGCTGTGGGAGGCCATTACGTGGCAGCTCTATGGACGTGGCGGAGCGGGGTTTATGTTCACCGAAGGCTCCGGGGCGAACAACATCCTCAAGGAATGGCTGCGGCATGACCCGTACCTAGTCATCGCCGGGATGCTGCTGAGCGTCGTGGGGCTGTTCTCCCGGCGCTCACGTCCTATCGCGCTCGTCCCCGTGCTGTACCTGCTCGTCTCACTTCGAGGCGGCTACATCCCCGCCATGTACGTCATCACTCCACTGCCCTTCTTTGCGTTGGTCATCGTCTACCTCTCATGGAAGCTCTGGCACGCCGCCAGCTTCCAACTCGCAGGAGCATTCAAATGGCCCGGACGGGCAGTCATCGCAGCATCGGTTGCCGCGTTAGCGTTCGCCGTCACCCCTTCATGGGGGGCCGAGTCAGGACGCGCTCTGACCGAAAACCAAAACGTCGCCTACGAGCAGGCACTCGCCTATGTGGATGCCAACCTGCCCAGGAACACAACTGTTCTCACGGATGACAACTCGTGGAATGGCCTCGTGAAAATGGGATGGAGCGCTGATGGATGGTCCGGCCCGCTCTGGCACTTCAAGCTCGACCGGGACCCCTTGGCCCAGGCCAAGAACTTGCCTGACGGCTGGAAAGACGTCGACTACATCCTCCTCGGCCGCCCCATGGAAGTCTTCGTCGGAGGGGAGATCCTGAGCAAGGAGAACGCTCCGCTTGCCAACGCCGCTCTCTCCCACAGCAAACTTGTAAAAGCGTGGGGGCCAGTAGGCCTTCAGGTCAGGCTGCTGAAGGTGGACCCTTCCATGGACCCGGTGGACCCCGCATGGATGCGGCTACACCCCGACCAGGCACCAACCGCATCCATCGCTCCCTGATTTATCCTAAACGCGCTGCGCAATCTCTTCACGCGAGGACCTGACCTCCCCAGTGTCTTGAAAACCAAAGGGTTTTGAGACGGTTCGGAGCCTAGCGCGGGATCCCAGAACTTCCCGCCGCGGGCATCTAGGAGGGAGCAGGCGGAGCTTAAGTGGTGGAACCGCAAAGGACCGGCTACAGGCGCGACGATAGCGATTGCTCAGGACCTGCTACTTCTTGCGTCGCCGAGTAGCTGGCGTTGAGCGGACCTCTATTGCGTCCTGGGGAGGATTGTTCGAGGCTCGGCAACGGGCGGCCCGCCGTACTAACAACACCGCACCGGCCACCGCGAACGGGGTGGGCAACCGCCGGCTGCTTTAACTTCTGCAACATGGTCACCCCGATTCCGCAGTGGCGTAAAGAACGTTGAGCTGGCGGTAGAGCGTTCGGGCGATATAGCGCTTGAGGGACCTGCGGATTTCACGGTAGCTACGACCTTCTTGGGTGCGTTTAGCGACGTAGTCCCGTGTTTCGGGGTCATGGACCATCTTGGTCATGGTGATGGTGTGCAAGGCTCGGTTTAGACGTCTATCGCCGCCCCGGTTAAGCCTGTGTCGGACAGTGTTACCGCTTGAGGCTGGCAAGGGATTCACGCCTGCCAGTGAGGCGAAGGCGGCTTCGCTGCGAACCCTTCCTGGATGTGACCACGCTGTCAGGACCGTCGCGACCGTGACAGCCCCGGTGCCCACCATCTCCAACAGCGGCGCCGCGGGGCTTTGCTGGATTAGTTCTGTCATGCGCTTCTGGTTCGCAGCCAGCTGAGTGGTCACTTCGAGAACGCGGCGAGACAACCGGACTGCTTCCTCGCGGGCGATCGATAGTTCGATCGGTTCCTGTCGTTCCCGCCATCTGGTGATTGTGGTGATCTGGGCGGGAACCAGTGATTTACGGGCGTCGATTCCGAGATCATGTGTCCGGAGTAGGGCGATGAGTGCGTTGACATTCATTGTGCGATCCCGGGTCAGCTGATCTCGGGCTGCGCTGAGGATCCTGAGTCCGGCACGGGTTCCTTCATCTCAGCGCGGAGTGCGGAGCTGGGACTCCTCTACGTTCAGGACAGCGGTTCCGATGGCTGCGGCGTCCAGCGGGTCGGATTTGCCGATCCCCCGGCGCGCTCGGGCGTTTATTCGTGGGGCCTCGGCGACGTCGTAGCCGGCGTCGGTAGCTGCGCGGGCCAGACGTGCACCATAAGAGCCGATACCCTCAATGGCCCATAGACAGGCCATATCGCCGTCTGTCCGTCGGCCTACCCACGCAAGTGCGCGGGACATCCCCGCCGGGGTGGTCGGGAACTGCTCGCACCCGATTTGCCGCTTGGTACTGGCGTCGATGATGGCGTAAGTGTGTGTGCGGGCGTGACAATCCACTCCGATGACGAACGGGCGGGTCTGCGCAACGATGGTCAACGCGGCCACCCTCCTTCCTTTCGAACGGGCAAGACTGGTCGCATCACGACCGGTGTTGAACCTGGGAGATGTCACTTCGAGGCAAAACTGTGATGAGCCACAACCTCAGGGGCCGGGCAAGCTTCTGATCAAGCCACCGTCGTGGGACAGGTCAACGCCGGCCGCTCCACCCAGCGCGGACAAATCGGGGGAAACGCACCTCAAGGGGCAATTGTTTTTTCGAGTCACGCGCCAGACAGAACGACCGGCATCAACACTGCCAGCTAGTCCCAGACCAACCACGTCAAGACTCACAGTTGTTTTTTGGCTGCTGGCGAAGCTTGCGGAGCTGTGCCCGTGCAGGCCCGTCTACCCGTAGGGCAAGGGGCAGGAAATTTCCGGAGGAAATAAGCGAGGAACGAGCGCCGGAGGGAAATTCCTGGCCCGCAGGCCCCGGAGGAACGGAGGGGCTAGAGGGGCCGGAACGGGTACGTACAATCCGAAGGACAGCAGCCAAAAAAGTCGTAGACAAGGCAGGGCCAGGGGGTCCGGAGCTCTGCGACGGCGCGCCCTGGACCCAACAGCCGGCCGCGTCAGCGGACGCCCTTCAACTGGTTGGAGCGCAGCGGAAACCAGGGCGAGCCCCGCGAGCCTGTCTTTCGCCCGCCCGGGTGCAGTGCCGGACCCGTCTGGTAGTTTGCGGGGCATGGCGCTGAAACACCTGAAACATTGCGGAGCTTGCGGTGAAATGGTCGATCCCAGCGCCGGCCCACACACCCATGAAATGAAGACGTGCAAAAAGTGCGAGGAGCTGTTGCCGGCGGATGCTTTCGCCCTCCATCAGTCCAGCACTGATGGCCGCCGACATGTTTGTCTCCGGTGCGCCGCCGGTCAATCAGCGACAGCCCGGGTGCAACGGGTTATCGAAAAGGACAAGCAGTTCCGGGACGATAAGGAAAAGCTCAAAGAGCACGGCTACCGTTGGGTCCGGCGGGTCGTTCAGTCTGGCCCGGATCCCGTCTTTCGTTGGGCATTGCTGGATCCCCAGGGGCAGGAAGTGTCCAAGGAACAAGCCCTGGGGGATATTGCCCTCGCGGAAAACCCTGAGCCCGATGACTTCGACTACCCGGTTTACTAAGAGGAGATATGGCTTTTCGACTGCGGGACTTTCTTGGCCGACGCCGGACACCAGCTGCAGCTGAATCTTTCCCTGTGGCGTCCCCCGTGGAGGCAGAACGCCCGCCGCTGACACCGGCCCAACTGGCCGACTTGGAAGAGGCCTGGGCCGAGCTTCGGCAGGCCGCCCAAGAAGCCGGCGTCAAGTCATTCCGTGCCTGTACGCGTGACGGCAGCCGCTGGGAGGAAAATCTCGACTCCGTGCGGGCCATGACCCGCACGATCAACGGCAGACAGAAGGACAGGGACGAAGAACCGAAGGACCTGTAGGCAGGAAACCTGGTCCTGTTGTCGGACCCCTCACTGATACTGACAAGGATGGCGGCCATTCGTTCGGCCGCCATTCTTCGGTGTGTCTATTCGAATATATATTCTAAGGTTGTGGTATGTCCTCCGAGAGTTTTGCGGCCGCTCTGCAGGCGCAGTACGCACGGCGGGCCGGCCCAATCCGGTCAAGAACGGGTATCCGGGCATCCCGGTGAAGGCGTGGATCCGGTTCCCGAACTGCGCCGAACTGGTGGACGGCGAAGTGTTCGCCTGGACAGCGAAAGCAGCCGAAGTGACGTGGAAGGACGGGCCGGTCACGTACCGGACCTGGGTATGGAGCTCGGCGGTCACCCGCCGGGAGGAAATGATGAACAGGAACTTGGGAGAGCGGACCCGTGGCAAGAACAGCAGTAAGTGATAAACCCCTGGACGTCCCGGTGCAGGTCCGGTTTACCGCGAAGGGCATTCCCCTGGCCGTCAGGTATGACGACCGGATCTGGGCCGTGGCCGCGGAACCAGTGCGCTGGTTCACCCGGGCGGACTGGTGGAAGACCGCTAAACGGGCGCCGGTCGGCTGCGGCGACCTAGTGAGCGTCGAACACTGGCAGGTCCAGGTCCGCCTTATCTACCCCCAACTGGGGTTCACAGGGATGTGTGTTCTGAACTAGGGTCGTCTCGGAACGCACGGATTATCTACCCCGACGAGGTACGTCCGCATGGCGCAGTCACTGATTCCGTTTCCGTCGACCAACCAGCCGAACCCCTCGATTCCCCGGCAATGGATCGCGTTCAGAGTCATCCACAAAGCCGGAGGCCCATCGTGGGCCGTGGTGGACGCTTCCACCTACCAACTGCATCCAGAAGCCAGCTCATACCTTCACTACCTCTTTGGTTCCTCCCGGTCCACGAACACCCTCAGGGCATACGCCCAACGCCTCGCCGCCTTCCTCACCTGGCTCGGCCCAGCCCGATTGAACTGGGCCGACGGCGTACCCGTTGTTTCACGGTTCATCCGGGAACTAGCTGTCTCTCCGTTGCCCAACGCTGAATCGGACATGGAATACCGCGAGCCGCGTTATCGCAGCGGGAAAACGATGAATCAGTACGCCGCGGCCTTGACCCAGTTCTACATGTGGGCTGCCCGCAACGATCTGATCAGTGAGAAGACCGCTGCCGGTTTCTATGAGACCCGAATCGCATACGGCTTTTCCGGTGAGAGGCTCCTGCCGGGCAAGGTATCCAAGGCCAGGGCCGTGCGGGTCAAGGAAGTCGAAGAAGCCCCCAAGCTTCTCGACGAACACGCTGCCCACTCGCTGCTCTCGGCGATGACCAACCGGCGTGACCGCTTCCTGGTGGCACTGATGCTCGAAACAGGCATCCGGATCGGCGAAGCGCTGGGCCTGCGGACCAAGGATCTGCACCTCTTCCATGACTGCCGCGGTCTCGGCTGCGCGACCGTCGGCCCTCACATCCATGTCCGTCGGCGCCAGAACCCCAACACCGCCTTGTCAAAGTCCGCGAATCCGCGCAGCATCCCGGTCACCGAAACGGTCTGCACCCTGTACCACCTCTACGCTGAGGACCGCATCGACCGCTTGGACGTGGACTCAAGCCCCATGGTCTTCGTTAACCTGTACTCCCGGCCTCACGCCGGGGAGGCGATGAAGTACTCCAACGCCGTCAAGATGTTCTACCGTTCCTCAGGCCGAGCCGGTCTCCGGGTCAACCCGCACATGACACGGCATACCGCTGCGACCCGTTGGAAACGGGCCGGAGTGCCGGGACCGGACGTCCAGGAACTGCTCGGGCACCGCAGCGCCTCGTCACAGCACGTATACGAGCATGCCAGCGACCAAGATCTTCGCGACGCCATCGAAAGTGTCCGGTCAGGTTCGGGGCGGCGGCAATGACCGGCGCACGGAAGGCCGCGCCTGATCTTGCTCATTCCCCAGCACGGGCGGAACCGGTCGACCCGTCTTTGGACCTCTCCCGGTTCCAGGACATGCTCGCCCAGGAAATCCGGGACGATTGGCGCCCGAGCGAATGGGACAGCACGACGTGGATATTCACCGGAGTGCCGGGCCATCTGGGAACCCTCGTCAACGGCTGCAAATTCCCCGGATGCTCCCGTCCCTCGTTCACCCGCCGTAGCGGGCTGTGCAATGTCTGCACGGGCCGCTACATCCGGCACACCAAACGCATGGGCGCCATGAGCGCCGAAGACTGGATCAACCGGGCAGCCGAACTGCAGAGGACGAACTGGGCATCCCGCGTCGAACCGATCCTGTGCTCGGTGGCAAACTGCACAAACCGCAGTAAGGGCCTGGGCGTGCCCCTGATGGCCGCCACCGACGGAAACCCCCGACGATGGCACCAGAAAAAGGACCGACTGCCTCCCCTATGCCTGGGCCACCATCCCATCAGGACCGTTCCAGACATCCCAGCGTGGGTGGCCGCCCAGGAAGCCAAGCCAGTCACGGCACCGGAATACTGCGCCGTCCCATGGTGCGGCTACAAACGGCACCCCGCCAACCGGATCGGACTCTGCCGGCGCCATTCAAAGCTGATCGCCACCCAGGGCGAGCTGGCTTTGCACCTCCAGCGGGAAGCGGTCGTCTCGATCGAACCCGACGGTTACCGGGAAATCCACGCCCCCGCCGCAGCAACAGCAGGATACGAACTCAACCTCGCTGCATTGCGCGGGCACCACCCGGGATTGGCCACCGAACTGTTGTGGGCCCTTCAGCACCAGGACCGCATTGGCTTCCCCATCAATATCGTCACAACCCGGGCCCTCATCCGTTCGGCCATGGACTTCCCGCAGGCCACGAAATCCTTCCTCAACGCCGACACCCGGGCCCTGTCCGAGAGCAAGGTCATGCGCTCAGTAAATGCCTGGTCGATGTTCCGCGTGGTGCGGGCGCGATTACTCGAACGCTACGTCCCGTGGTCCACCAACGGCGATCTTCTCCGGTCAGACCTCATCCCATTCGGCCTGCTGACGACGTCATCCAACAGATCCGGGTCGGCCCGCTCCATGGCAGCCCTGGACTTCCGGCCTATACCCCTGGAATGGGCCCGGCAAATGACCAAGCTCTGGATCCTCGAGCGATCCACCACGGAAACTTCCGCGACGACCCTCATCACCCACGTCGCACGGCTTTGCACCGACTTTGTCGTCCAGTGCGCGGCGCGGAACCTCCCCTCGCCCACCCACGCGTCCGAACTCACCCGGGAACACGGCAAGATCCTGGCACAGGCTCTGGCATGCCTGGCCCGGCTCGACGGGCAACCCCTGCCCAACAGCTACAAACGGCTCCTTGGATCAACTCTTGCCAGCATGATCGACTATGCCCGGAAAAACTCGGACCTGTTCGAAAACACTACTCTCTCCTTCGCCCTGGACTACGACCTGCAGATCCCCCTCGAAGACAACCCAGGGGCAGATGAAGACGATGAGACCGGACGGGCAATTCCCGAACCCGTCATCGAGTACCTCTTCGAGCAATTGCCCACTGCACGAGTCTCCAACCCCGCATCAGCCTCTGCCCCCAACGACGTCTACAAAGCAGCGTTCACCTGCTACCTGACCCTCCTGCGCGACGCCGGACGCCGACCCAGCGAAACCGCCAGCCTCCGCCGTGACTGCCTCAGCTACGACAACACCGGCCAAGCCACCCTGCTCTGGCACAACGGCAAAGGAAGACGCAGAGGCAGGCGCCTGCCCATCTGGGCAGAAACCGCACAAGCCCTGGAGACATGGTTTAGCGTCCGGGACCAACACATCACGGCGATGCCCGCCGGGCAGCAGGATTGGCTTTTTCCCACTTTCCGTCCCAGGGCCCGGGACAAACACCTCAAGACAACGTGGTTCAACAAACGGCTCCGGAACTGGATCGACCTCGACCTTCCCGACCTGCCCGGCCCTGCGGAGGGGCCCGGAGCAGGAGCACCATTCTGCAAGACGAGCGTTTTCGCGTACGCGTTCCGCCACTCCTACTGCCAACGACTGGCGGACGCGGGAGTCCCCCAGGAAACCCTCCGCCGCCTCATGGACCACCGGTCCGCCGACACCACAGCGCAGTACTACACGGTGAGCAACGCACGAAAACGCAAAGCCATCGACTCCGTCAAAAGGCTTTCCTTCGACGCCCAGGGGGCACACTCCCCCGTCGCCGAAGACCTTTACTCCATGGCGGCGGTCGCCGTTCCATTCGGCAACTGCACCGAACCGACCAACATCAAAGCAGCGGGCAAAGCATGCCCCGCACGTTTCCAATGCGCCGGCTGCACATTCTTCAGATCCGACCCTTCCCACCTCCCAGACCTCAAGGCGCATCTGGAACGGATGAAAGAAGACCTCGCCTGGCAGATCGCGCAGAACCTTCGACCCTCACTCATCACCGACACCCGGAACGAAATCGAGGCGTTCACCGCTCTCATCGCCGCGCAGGAAACACGGCTCGCTGATCTGCCCCACAGCGAAAGGGAGTCCCTCGCGGAAGCCTCCGCCGTACTGCGCCGGCTCCGTGCCAGCGTCCCGACCGCCGTCGAGAAACCCTTCATCCCGGTCGGAAGCCTCAAGATCAAGACCCGCACAGTCGAGGATGAAGGATGAGAACCCACTTAGGCTCGAAAACAGCTGCAATGGTGCAGCAACGAAAGAAAGACAGCAAAATCAAAAGACAGGCAGTCCTGGCCACCATCGATGCGATGACACGGACAAACACTCCTATCACCGTCGCAGATGTTGCTCGCCGTGCCGGCGTCAGCCCCTGGCTCGTCCGCCAACCACCCCTCCTCGCGCACCTAAGAAAAGCACAGGCCAGCCTACATGGACCGACAACTGAACGGACACCAAACCCAGCCACCGGCTCGCTCCTTGTCGAACGCGACCTTCTGCGCAAGGAGAACCAACGGCTCCGCCACGAACTACAACGGCATCAGCTCCGCATCTCCGAACTGCTTGGGGACCAGATCGACGGCACGGACGCCCACTCCCAATCCGTCAAGATCCAGGAACTGACAGACCAAAACGCAATTCTTACCCGGCACGCCAGCGACGCGAGCCAAGAGCTCCGGCAACTGAAACGGAAAGCAGAAGGGCTTGCCTCCGACCTGGACGCAGCCCACAGCGTCAACCGATCCCTAATGGCCGAAATAAACCGGCCAGCACGGGGCCGCGCCTAATTCCCGGTGAGTTCCGGCGAAGAGCTTCCGGACGCGACACCTGTTGTCAGCCGGACCAGACGCATTCCAGGCTTTCGGTGCCCCGGACAGCACCACCGATCCCGATGGGTGTGTGTTCCAGATCGCAGAAGAGGCGGCGGGGTCCGCCTATCGTTGCCGCTACCGGAGCAACATCATTGGCCCGTGTTGGTAGGGGGCATTGTCCGGTACATCCGCTTCAAGGAAACGATCAGAGGTAAGGACATGGTCAGGGCAATCTGGAATGGGAAAGTCATTGCCGAGTCGGAGGACACTGTCGTGGTTGAAGGCAATCACTATTTCCCGCGTGAGGCAGTGAATCCGCTCTACCTGAAGGACAGCGACATGTATTCGGTCTGCCCGTGGAAGGGGCGGGCGAGTTATCACACACTGGAGGTAGACGGCCAGGTCAACGTTGATGCGGCATGGTTTTACAGTGACCCGAAAAAGCGGGCTGCGCCGATCAAGGACCGTGTTGCTTTCTGGCGGGGCGTGCGGATCGAGGAATGACGCGGCGGGGATCAGAGGTAGCTGCAGATCCTGGATTGGTCACACGCAGCCGGGTCCCCGGCCGCTACGGCCTGGTAGGAGGCCGCGACCCCTGCCCGCAGTGCGGTCAGTTCCGCAATCCTCGAATCCAGCTCGGCCAGCTGGCCGGCGAGAATATCCCGGACATGGGCACAGGGGGCACTGCCGGGCTCCCGGACAGCCAGGATGCTGCGGATCTGGTTCACGGACAGCCCCGCCGCCCTGCCCCGGGCAATGAAATCAAGCCGGTCCACGCTGTCTGCGTCGTAATGACGGTAGCCATTGGTGCCCCGTGGCGCAGGCGGGAGCAGCCCCTGCTCTTCATAAAACCGCAGGGTCTTGGGCGTCATCCCTACAACTTTGGCAACTTCACCGATACGCATATGCGGTCCTCATTTCCACGAGGGGCCACGACACTTTTGAGGGCCCGGGCGATGGCTACATTCCAGTTTAGGTGAAGGTTTCCCCATCTATTGGAATCTTCTGCGCCCAGAAGCGTGGTCTTCTTGACCTTCCCCCACAGGGGAAGGTGGATGGTGGGAGGAGGAAATGCAAGCACCTGTCCGGAACGGAGCCAGGCCCGTCGCTGGCTCGTCAATGCCATCAATGGAGGTTCCATGTCTGCCGTGCAGCGTTTTGACTTTGATCTGGCGATCATCGGTTCAGGTGGCGGTGCCTTCGCCGCGGCCATCCGTGCCACCAACTTGGGCAAGAGCGTATTGATGGTCGAGCGGTCCACCATCGGTGGGACCTGTGTGAACACCGGGTGCGTTCCTTCCAAGGCGCTGCTCGCCGCTGCCGAGGCCCGCCATGTGGCTCTCGACGCCGGAAGCAGGTTTCCGGGGATCGCTGCGGGTGCCGGCGCGGTGGACATGTCGGCATTGATCGGCGGGAAGCGTGCCTTGGTGGAAGGGATGCGCTCGGAGAAGTATGCCGACCTGATTGAGGACTACGGCTGGGAGCTCCGCCAGGGAACTGCGGCCTTTGCCGGCACGCCTGAAGACCCGGTGCTGGACATTGTCTCGGCCGGCGGCGGCCAAGAGTCGGTGTCCGCGGCACACTACCTGGTGGCCACGGGTTCTGAGCCGTGGGCTCCCCCGGTGTCGGGGCTGCAGGACACCGGCTACCTGACATCGACGACGGCGATGGAACTGGAGGAGGTCCCGGAGTCCCTGCTGGTGGTCGGCGGAGGTTTCGTGGCCTTGGAGCAGGCCCAGCTGTTCGCCCGGCTGGGATCCAAGGTGACCATGCTGGTCCGCTCCCGGCTCGCCTCATCGGAGGAACCCGAAGTCTCACTGGCACTAATGAGCGTCTTCACCGACGAGGGCATCCGCGTCATTCGCCGCGCCACTCTGGCCTCGGTCGCGACCGATGAGAGCACGGGCGGTGTGACGGCGGTGGCTGACGTCGCCGGCAGCCGCCACGAATTCCGTGCCGCCCGGCTGCTGATGGCAACGGGACGGCGCCCGGTCACCGATGGACTGAACCTGGACACGGTGGGGGTGAAGATCGGGGACCGCGGCGAAATCCTGGTGCAAAACACCCTGGCCAGCACGAACCCGAGGGTCTGGGCCGCGGGCGATGTGACGGGGCACCGGGAGTTCGTCTATGTCGCGTCCGCCCACGGCGCTCTCGCTGTGGACAACGCGTTCAATGACGCCGGCCGCGAAGTCGACTACCGGCACCTGCCCCGGGTGGCCTTTACCAGCCCGGCCATGGCCGCCGTCGGACTGACCGACAAGGAAGCCAACGGCGCGGGTGCCAGCTGTGAATGCCGTGTCCTGCCGCTGGAGTATGTTCCGCGGGCCCTGGTGAACCGGGACACCCGCGGCTTCATCAAGCTCGTGGCCGAGAACGAAACTGGGAAGATCCTGGGCCTCACCGCAGTAGGCAAGGAAGCAGGCGACCTGGCCGCGGCAGGGGTCTACATCCTGGAAGCAGGGATGACCGTTGAACAGGTCGCCAATCTGTGGAGCCCCTACCTGACCATGGCCGAAGGCATCAAGATCGCGGCCCAGTCTTACACCACCGACATCTCCCGGCTCTCCTGCTGCGCAGCATGACCACGGACCCGGGGTACGCCAACACCAACGAGAAAGGCAGGAACTGATGGATGAACACTTCGATGTTGCTGTCCTGGGCATGGGCCCGGGGGGCGAAGTGGCAGCCAGCCGGCTTCTGAAGGCTGGGACAAAGGTTGCCGTGATCGAACGCGAACTGATTGGCGGTGAATGCGCCTACTGGGCCTGCGTTCCTTCGAAAACCCTGCTCCGGCCGCCGGAAGCGAGGACTGCGGCGGCCCGGGCGGCCGGGGTCAGGGGAGTTGAGCTGGATTGGGCTGCTGCCAGTGATTACCGGGACTACATGATCCGCCACCTCGACGACAAGGCCCAGGTTGACGGCTACACGGGTCAGGGGGCGACGGTCATCAAAGCCGAAGGGAGGATGACCGGCCCCGGCACCCTGCAGGCCTGCGACAGGACAATCACCGCCGACCACATCATCATCGCCACCGGCTCCGAAGCGGTCATCCCCGACCTGGCAGGCGCAGAAGACGTGACCACCTGGACCAACCGGGAAACGTTCACTTCCACTACCTTGCCGGGGCGGGCGGTGGTGATTGGCGGCAGCGCGGTTGGCGTCGAAACAGCCACGTTCCTGGCCCGCTTCGGCGTGGACGTGACGCTGGTTCACCGCGGCACGGGTTTGCTGGAACACGAAGAACCCCGGGTTGGTGAACTGACCGGGCTCTACCTGCAAGAAGCCGCGGTGAAGGTGCGCCTTGGCGTTCGGGCTGTCCGTGCCAGGCGGGACGGAACAGACAGCTTTTTGGATCTCGACGACGGCACATCGGTGAGTACCGACGTCGTCATCTTCGCGACCGGCCGTCGGCCACGGAGCAAGGACCTCGGCTTCGAAACGGCCGGGGTAGCTCTCGATGCCCGGGGCGCGGTGCAGGTCGACGAGCATTGCAGGGCCGCAGACAATGTGTGGGCGATTGGTGATGCCACCGGCGTCATGCCCTTCACGCACGTGGCTAAGTACCAGGGCCGGATCGTGGCAGACGCCATCCTCGGCCGGCCACGCCCGGCCAGCTATCAGGGCATCCCCAGGGTGGTTTTCGGGGACCCGGAAATCGCGGCCGCCGGGATCACCCAGGCCCAAGCCGACGAGCAGGGACGAGCAACAGCGTTCGCCGAACTGGACCTGGCCAAATCACTTACCCGCCCCTGGACCTACGAGCAGGAACCACGCGGGAATCTCGGAATCCTCACCGACACCGACGAGGGGATCCTTATCGGGGCCTGGGCGGTGTCGCCCTTGGCCGGGGAATGGATCCACCAGGCTTCCCTCGCGATCCGCGCCAAAGTACCCATTGCCGTCCTTCACGACCAGGTCGCCCAGTTCCCCAGCTACAGTGAGGCCTTCCAGCTGGCCCTCGACAACCTCAAATACCGAAAGGAAACGCTATGAGCAGCGCAAAAGCTGTCACCGACAACACGTTTGAACACGAGGTCCTGCAAGCAGACAAGCCAGTCATCGTGGACTTCTGGGCCGACTGGTGCGGGCCCTGCAGGATGGTCTCCCCCGTCCTGGACCAGATCGCGGCCGAGCACGCAGGAACAGTCGACGTCGTGAAGGTCAACATCGACGAAAATCCTCAAGTCGCGGCGGAATACGGCATCACCTCCATCCCTGCCATCTACCTGTTCAACGACGGCGAACTGAAATCCTCAGTGATCGGTGCCCGACCCAAGCAATACCTCGAAAAAGAATTCGCGGTGTACCTGCAAGCCTCACACTGAGCCTCGGTGGAGATCATTGAAGGAGAACGAAGCGTCGAAGACGCACGACAGCTTTACGCACAGACGGCCGCCGCCTATGTGATGGGCCGGACGCCCCGTACGCCGGGCGGCTCCTCTTCACTCCCCCGCCCACTGGCGCTGCTGATCCTGACGCGTCATTCGCCGCCCCCGCCATGGTTGAGCAGATGATCAGAGATGCTTTTAGGGCCGGCGAATCCCCACGGTGATACCAGACTGTACCGTCCGGAAGCTCGTGGCCGGTACCGACCGCACCTTGCACGTACTACTGAAGGAGAACTGGATGAAACCCTCACTCATTGTTTTTGACGTCAACGAGACCCTGTCGGACATGTCCCCCATGGGCCAGCGGTTCCTCGACGTGGGGGCGCCGGCGCACCTGGCGAAGCTGTGGTTCGCCATCTTGTTGCGGGACGGTTTTGCCCTCACCGCCGCCGGAGACAACGGCAGCTTCGCCGGGATCGGCGCTGAAGCCCTACGGGGCCTGTTCAGCGGCATGGACCTGAATCGGGAGACTGAGGCCGCGGTGCAGCATGTCATGGCCGGGTTCTCCAGCCTCGGGCTGCACCCTGATGTCGTCGCCGGCGTCAGGGCCCTGCACGGTGCCGGATACCGCCTCGTCACGCTGACCAACGGCTCCACTCAGGTGGCAGAGAAGCTCTTCACCGTCGCCGGAATCCGGGACAGTTTTGAGCTGCTGCTTTCGGTGGAGGACGCCCCGGCCTGGAAACCCGGCAGGGCCTCCTATGAGTACGCGGCCTCTGTGTGCGGTACCCGGCCGGAGGAGATGCTCCTGGTCGCGGTCCATCCCTGGGACATTCACGGCGCGGCCCGCGCGGGCCTGGGAACCGCCTGGATCAACAGGACAGGGGGGACGTACCCGGCCTATTTCCAGACACCGGATCACACCGTGTCCTCCCTTGCTGATCTGGTCCCGGCCCTGTCCGAAGGAAACTGAGTCCCGGCATGGCTGTTCGGTTGAGTTCGGAAATGCGGTCGCTGGCTCATCATCTGCGGTACGAGCCAACACCGCGGAGGATCAGGGCGGACGCCGGCGGCCGGGCCATCGTGGATTCCCGGGATGCCTTTCTCGTCTTTGAGCCGCGGAAGCTGATCCCCGTCTTCGCGGTCCCTGAAACGGACATCGCCGCAGATCTCCAACCCTCTTCCAATGACAAGGGACGGGCCGGTCAGCGTTCGCACTTCGCCGCCCACACAGCCCAGGGCCAGGCACTGACCCTGAGAAGCGGGGACCTGGAACTGCCGGAAGCCGGGTTCCGGCTCACTGACGCAGACCTGGCCGGTCATATCCTGCTGGATTTCGACGCCTTTGACCGCTGGCGGGAGGAAGACCAAGTGATCGAAGGCCATCCGCGGGACCCCTTCCATCGGGTCGACGCACGTGCCTCCTCGCGCCACGTCAGGGTGGCCTACGGGACAACGGTCCTGGCCGAGAGCGCGCGGCCGGTGTTTGTCTACGAGACGATGTTGCCGGTGCGGACCTACGTGCCGCTGGAGGACGTCAACTTGGGGGTCCTGGAACGCTCCTCACACAGCACCATCTGTCCCTATAAGGGCACGGCATCGTACTGGTCGCTCACCGGCGCAGGATCAAAGGGCGAAAATATCGCCTGGAGCTATGAAAGTCCCCTCCCCGATGCCGGCCAGCTCACGGGCCTGATCGCCTTCTATGACGGACGGACAACCATTGACGTCGAAGGAAAAACCCATGCGTGAAGAACAACAATTGCCCAAGGCAGTAGATGTCAGAGGGACCGCGCCGCCCAGGCCACGGGCAGGAGGGGTCGAGGCCACGAGGGAAGAAGGTGTGATCAGGAGCAGGCACGAAAGGTTGCCGCAGCGTGATGAAGGGAAGGACATCCCGGCTTTGCCCGGCTGTGATGCCGGGGCTGCGGGCAGAATCGGGTTCGTACTTCGGGAACTTGGGCACCTCCTGGCGCTCTGGCAAGACCGCAAACGGACCACAGCGAGCCCAGGAGCCAAGCCTGGCCCTGGCTGTTCAGGGACTCGTCCGGCATTGGCCGGCCCCTCAGGCGTGAGGGACCGAGCGGGGACGCGCTGATGACGCTTTTGCAGACGGCGGGGCAGAGCGTCCTGGAGGCATTTTTCATGTTCTGGGCCACCTTATGGGCCCTGATTTTCGGATTCACGTTGTCTGGGGCCGTGCAGGCGTTCGTGTCCCGGCACGAGATGCAGAAAGCCATGGGTGACCACCGGGCCGGGACCGTGGTGCGCACCGGATTTCTCGGTGCGGCGTCTTCGAGCTGTTCCTACGCGGCCACCGCCTTGGCGAAATCACTGTTCCAGCGTGGCGCGGACTTCACTACCGCGATGGTCTTCATGGTCGCCTCCACGAACCTGGTAGTTGAACTCGGAATCGTGTTGTGGCTGCTGATCGGCTGGCAGTTCGCGCTGGCCGAATTTGTGGGTGGGGCCATCATGATTGCCCTGTTCGTCCTGATCGCCCCACGTGTTTTCCCCGCCGCCGAACTCGCCCAGGCCAGGGAACGGCTCAACGCCCGCGCTTCCGCCAAGGGCCGTGCCGCGGAGTCTGACGAGGCTGAGCGGCACGGGGTGAGCCTGCGGCAGCGGCTACGGTCGAAGGCAGGGTGGGCGGATGCGGCCGGTTACACTGTCTCGGACGTGAGCATGCTCCGCCGCGAGCTGCTCATCGGCTACCTGGTCGCCGGGATTCTGGCCGTCGCCGTGCCCGCTTCGGCCTACAGCGTCGTGTTCTTCTCCGGCCATGGGTTCTGGACGGATTTGGAAAACGTCATCGTGGGCCCGTTCGTGGCGTTCATTAGCTTCGTCTGCTCGATCGGGAACGTTCCCCTGGCCGCGGCCCTGTTCAAGGGCGGCCTGAGCTTCGGCGGTACCGTCGCGTTCGTGTTCGCGGACCTCATCGCCCTGCCGCTGGTCATCATTTACGGCAAGTTCTACGGGCGCCGGATCGCCGCCCGGATCTTCTTCTCGTTCTGGGCGGTCATGAGCGTTTCCGGGCTGGTCGTGGACCTGCTGTTCCGTGCCCTGGGCGTCCCCGCCCCGGACCGCCCGACAGAGATCGCCCGCACCTCCTTTGAATGGAACTACACCACGTGGTTGAACATCACCGCCATCGCCGTCGGCGCCGTCGTGTACTGGCTGTACCGGAACAGGGAACGCTTCGGCGGGATGGAGAAATACGCCAAGGACCCGGTGTGCGGGATGCAGGTGGAACGCGCACACGCCCCGGCCATCCATACCCACGCGGGGAGCACCTATTACTTCTGCTCGGACCGGTGTCACGAAAAATTCGTCAACGATCCCGGAAAATACATCAACCAGTCCGCTGCCGCGCCCATGGCACCGGGCACCAGTGCCTCGGAGCCGGAGGCAAACCGTGGCGAAAAGTCCCCTCGCATACCGCAAGAAGATACCGGTTTGGCGGGCGGTACCGTGACGGACCCGGTGTGCGGTATGAGCGTCGATGCAGCCAGCCCGGGCGCAGCCCTTGTTTACCACGGCAGGACCTACTACTTCTGCTCAGAAGGCTGCCGGGATACCTTCGCCGCTGACCCGGCCCGATACTCACATCTCTAATGCGCCTTAAGCGCCCGCTTGCAGTGGGTTGGTTCGCCGAACCTCAGCTGCTGCCGAGGTTCTTTTCCTTGAGCCAAGCTGCCGCGGCGTCCCGGGGGCTTTGTTTGGCATCCCCGGAGACTTTTTTGTTCAGTTGCACCAGGTCGTCCGTGGTGAGGACCCGCGATACTTTGTTGAGGATGTCCTTGGCTTTGCTGCCCACCCGGTCGCTGCGGATCAGAGGCAAAACCTGCTGGGACGCGAAGTTGTTCTTGGGATCTTCAAGGGCGATCAGGTTGTTGCCGGCAATCAGCGGTGACGTGCTGAAGATGTCCGCCGCCTGGATCTTGTCATCCAGCAGCGCCCGGAGGGTCACGGGGCCGCCGCCGTCGTTGAAGGGGACAAACTCCTTCGGGACGCAGCCGTAGTTCGCCTTAAGTCCGGGCAAGCCCTGGGGCCTTTCCTGCGCCTCGGGCGGCATCCCCAGCGCAATCCGGTCGCAAACCTTCCCCAGGTCCTCGAGGCTTTTCAGCCCGTACTTGGTGGCGGTTTGTGCTGTGATGACGATCGAGTCTTTGTCCTCAGCAGCGGCCGGTTCGAGCACAGCCAGCCCGGACGGAAGCTTGCCCGGCAGTTCTTTCATCACGTCCGCCGCGCTGGTTGCCGTGGCGCTCTTGTCCACGTACCGCAGCAGGTTGCCGCTGTAGTCGGGGACCAGGTCGATTGAACCGTCCTGCACGGCCCTGACATATACCTCCCGGGATCCGATTTGCGGTTTGGTCTGGGCGGGGACGCCTCCTGCATTGAGGGCACCGGCGTAGATCTCAGCGAGTATCTCACTTTCGGGAAAGTTTGCTGACCCCACGAGCAGCGGGCCTGCGGCTGTCGCCGCGCCTGTCCCGGGTTTGTCTTGCAGAGGGTTTGATGGTGAGCTGCAGGCGGACACGCCCAGAACGAGCAGGAAACCGGTCATTATGCTGGCTGGCCGGATAAAAGAGTTCCACATAAGTCTTCCTCGAGGGTAGGTCCTGGATGACCGGGCTGTAGCTGCAAAGGGTGCCGGCAAGAGGCCGGACGAAGCAACCGCCGCCGGTTCCCCCGAGGCCCCGGCAGCGTGCGGGGACACCCGTGGGAACGGCGTGGCGCTAGGAGTTCAGCGGCGGTGCAGCGGGAACGTCCAGCTCTGTCCCGGCGTAATGGTTGAAGTAGTTCGTGAAGAGGTTCGCGGCGATGTGTGCGAATGCCTCGGCGAGCTCTTCGTCAGTCCATCCGGCGTCCAGTGCTGCCTGCCACACGGGCTCGGAGACGTTCCCGGTTCGAGCCGCCGCTTCGCGTGCTACCTCAGTGATGGCGGCGAGTTTGGGGTCGAAGTCCACTTCACCGGCACGGATCGCGATGATTTGTTCTTCGCTGAACCCGGCTTTATGGGCCGAGACCGTGTGCGCGCCCTGGCAGTAGTCGCAGTCGTTCTGGTTGCCGACGGCCAGGGCGATGGCTTCCCTGGTCCGTGCATCGAAGGTTCCGTGGGCGGCAATAGCCTGGGAGATGCCGTTGTAGGCTGCGATCACAACCGGGGAATGAGCCATTCCGGCGTGGATGTTCAGCAGCTTTCCCATCCGCTTTTCCATGGTAGCGGCCAGGTCTTTGGACCCGTGGGGAGCGGTATCGAGGGTGTGTGCGGGAATGCGGGGCATGTGTGGCTCCTTTGATGTCTTCTGTGGTGTCGGGTCGATAAGGGCTGTCCACTTCCGGGGTGGGAGGTCCCCGGATACCGGAAGGCGCGGGAGTGATGGAGCGGCCGCAGGTCACAGGCCGCTGCTCACTGCCGCCGAGCGCAGGGCTCCCGGGTTCTGGATGGTGATGCGGCCGCGGCCCTGGCGGATGATTCCTTTGCCTGCAAAGTCTGCCAACGCCTTGCTGGTCGCTTCCCGGGTTGCGCCGAGAAGACCGGCGATCTGTTCGTGCGTGAGGCGGATGGCTTTACCCTGGCCGAAGCGGCCGCTCGGCGCGGCAGCGTCGAGGCTGATCAACAGGGAAGCGGTGCGGGCCAACAGTGGCCGCAACGCGAGGTCTGTGAGGCGTTCCTCCAGCCGGGCTACCTGTTCCCCGAGCAGCCGGGAAATGCGGATGGCTATGCGGGGGTCAGAGATCAGGTACCGCTCCACGTCCTCGACGCCGAGTTGGCAAATGGCTGAGTCCTCGATGGCCTCGGCGTAGTTGTCATACATGCGCTGGCCCACGAGCAGCATTTCCCCGAACACGGCCCCCGGCTCGAGGATCGCCATGGTGAGGGCCTTGCCGTCCTCGGTGACACGGAAAATCCGGATCCTGCCCGATTTGAGGATAAACAGGGCGGTGACGGGCTGGGACTGGCTAAAGACAAGTTCCCCGCGACGGAACATCCGGGCCGGCGCCATCATGTCCATCGCGCGCATCTCCTCAGCGCTCAGGTCCGCGAAGAGATCCACCTCATTGAGGCACGTGAACGGATCATCGGGCCCTGAGGTGAGGGGGTATGGTTCCCGTTGGCCCGGAGACCAGGGCCGGGGGCCACCGACGGCGGCCTCCAGCCCCTCTTCCCATTTATCGCTCATCGGCGGTCTTCAGGACCCGGACTGCGACCACGGCGAGAATGATTCCGTAGATCAGGTGGCCCATGAGAGACCATCCGGCCGCCGCGTTCACCATGAAGAGCGGCATGCCGAGCATCATGGGCATGATCAGCAGGGGGCCAAGAACCCACCAGAGCGCCCCGTAGGCCATGCCGATCAGCGCTCCCCTCTTATAGGTCTTCAGAAGCCAGGCGAACGGCACTGTCAGGCCCAACCCGATCAGGATGGAGATCACCATGTGGATTCCGAAGCCCACCAGGGGCGAGTTCGAACCGACCATGGAGGCGATCATCGGAAGCATGCCCATCATGGCCATCAGCACGCCGAAGACCAAGCCACCGGCGATACCGCCGATGACGCCTGCGCTGATGCGCCTGGCAAAGTGGTGCGGGACGGCGTGTGGCTCGTGTGCCACCGGAGATGTAGCGGACATCGTCGTGCTGCCTTTCGTTGAAGCGGAACTGCTTACGTTCGAAAGATAGGCCTGGAGCAATGGGCTGTTCTGTAAACGTGGACACATAACGGGGCGGGTTAAGACGGGGTGCCTGGAAGGGCAGCCCGGCCCTGATCGGGAGGCCGGGCATCAGGTGTCAGCCCGCCTTTTCCATGACGTGCCCACAGCAGCATCTGGGATTGCTGTCGCCCCCGCGCCCAGGGGCCGCACCCTTGGTAACGGTAATTTCGCAGCCACAGTCCCGATCCGGGCAACGGTAAACCTCGCCTTCCTGCAATGCCATGACCAGCTCCCTTCCTCAGGTATTGATTGGCGGTAAATTCACGCTAAAACATTCCAGTCAGGGGAAGTCAAGGGTGTACGGGGGGCTCTCCGTGTCCGCGAGGGGTCAGTGGAAGGAGTTTGCGCAGCCCGGCGTTTTCGGCAGGGTCAAGCACTGAGTGCTGCACGCACGCGGGAACGAGCTGGCCGGTGTCGGGATGGCTCATCGTGTACATGCAGGCGCCCAGCCGTTCCTGGACCTCCCGGGTTTTCGGGTCCTCACTAACCACGCCCTTCTCCATCAGGTCCCAGGCCGGTGCGACGTCGGCCGCGTCCATGAAGTTGTGCACGACGAAGGTCCGGAAGGAAAGTTGGTTGGCGCGGGCGGCGGCGAAGATGTGGTGCAGGCCGCCGACGCGTCGGGCCAGGCGCTGCCCGAAGCGCAGGACCACGGGGACCTCACCCGGGTGGGCGATCAGGGCCCTGATGATCTTGGCGGCAACAATCCAGTGGGGTGTTCCGCCGAAGTACATGCCGCCAAAATCGGCCAGCAGCCGGTCCCGGGCCTCAATATCGTCCGGGTCGTCCGGGTCAATCAGGGGCGCGAGAGTCCCGCCGGCCCGCAGGACCACCGCGGTCCGGTTGCAGCGTATGTCCCCGAACTGGGTGCCCTGCCACGGAATCCGCTGCCCGGCACCTTGCTCGATCCGGTCCCAGACTGCATCAATGGTGACATTGGCGAAGTCCTTGCCCCATCTCCTGTCATCGCCCATATAGGCGGCGGGCTGGAAGGAGAGCATATCGAACGGCATCCCCAGAACAGAGCCGGTGACACCGGGGACCTGGTCGATGTTCGCTGGGGTGACGGTCATACTGTGGGCGATGTAGGAGCCGACGCCGTGGTCCTTCCGGAGAGCTGTGAACATGGCGGCGAACCGCTCCCGGTACGGATCCAGCTCCGACTCGCTCCGCGGCCGGGGCACTCCCCTGCGCCCGCGCATGAGCGAGTCAAAATGGGCGGCGAACGATACTTTCCGGAACCGTGGCTGTCCGTTCCCGTCCAGGGCGACGTCGAGGAGGTACCGGTAGTCGAAGTCCCCGTGGGTCATGGACATCGGTTCGCGCCCGGCTGCGCGCATGGCAAGAAGCGCTGCAGCGTGGTCCTGGGCCGGGAGCAGGCTCACTTCCCCGCCGATCAGCTGGGCGTGCGCGCGGGGTCCGCGCAGGCGGCGGAGGAGCGCCATCTGCTCGGTCACCGCGTTGACGGTGTGGCCGCCGTCGATCCTTACCTTGTTCGCGTCTGCTGAGTGGTAGCACGGCGTACAGGTCAAGTTGCATCTGGGGAAGACGCCGTGGGTTCCTTCGCAGCCCACCGCGGTCCTGCCCAGCAGCTGGGCAGGGGTTTTGACGTGCCCGGGCAGCTCGGCCCACCGCCGGTCCAGCGCGGCGCGGCTCTCCGGATGAACCGGCCTGGTCACCCGTTCAAGGTGGCGTAAAAAGGCCGCAAATGAGCGCATACCGGCAACCCTACGGTGCGCGTCTGCCGTGTTAAGTAATCTCGCGCACAGAGCCGGGCGCTGGAAGCGGCCAAAATGGGTCTTTGTGAAGAGCCCCTGCACGGATCTGCAAATGTCCTGCCCGGGCGGAAAACCGGACGACCTGGGTGCAGTCCTCTTCCACAGCCTGCCAGGGGTGCGCAGTGATGTCTGCACCACCCAGGGTACACGCCGCCCGCGCCAAGGGCGTGAGCAGCCGGGCCCACCCCTCCGGATCCTTCATGTCCACCACCGCCACCCGCGCCTCAGCCCGTACCAGTGCCTTGAGGTTCGCCCAGGCCCGCCGCCACTCGGGCATCAGCGACAGCGCATAGGTAGCCAACGCGGCGCCGGATCTTGGGGATCCGCCCTGTTCCTGAACGGCGGTCCGGATGGCTGCCGAGTCCAGGAGGCCGGCGTCGGCCTGGATGAGGATGATGTTCTCCCACCCGGCTTTACTGGCGCGCCGGCGGGCCTGTTCAAGCATCTGAGCGCTCCGGTCGATGCCGACAATCGTGCCGGCAGGACCTATGCGCTCCTGGAGAAGGGGGAAATTGAGTCCGGTTCCGCAGCCCACATCCAGGACCTGCTCCCCCGGCCGTGGCGCCAGCGCCTCAATCCCCCGGACCCGTCCGGCCCGATACACCGGGTACTCGCCGGAGAGCGCGTCGTAAAACGGCGCGAATGCTGTGTACTTGTCAGGAATATCTCTCTCCCTTTGAACCAGGCCCCACCCCGGACCAGCAAAACAGGCCCGACCGCCGGAATCCTGCGCGGCAGCAGGCAGGTATCAACCGTAAGGAACTTCATCATGGCACCCACCGACGGAATCATTGACCTCCTTGTCCTGGGCGGAGGGACGGCAGGAATCATCGGCGCCAAGACCGCAGCAGGTTTCGGCGCCCGCACGGTCCTGGTGGAACAAGAGCGTACCGGCGGGGACTGTCTCTGGACCGGCTGCGTCCCTTCCAAGACGCTCATCTCCGCGGCCGCGCAGGCAAGAAGCCAGCGCCCGGCTGGCGGTGGGAACCCCGACTTCTCTGCAATCCGGGAACGCATCGCCGCGGCCATCCGGGCCATCGAGCCCGCGGACACTCCCGCAGCCCTGGAAGCGGCCGGGGTTGAAGTCCTCTCCGGACACGTGTCCTTCACCGGCCCGGGAACGGCCGTCCTGAACGCGGAAGTCCTCCGGTTCCGGCAGGCCCTGATCGCCACCGGCGGCGAACCCGCCAAACCCCCAATCACCGGGCTGGACCCCGCCCGCACGGTCACATCCGAAACGGTGTGGGACCTCACCGCCCTGCCCGGCCGGCTTGCCATCCTGGGCGGCGGCCCGATCGCCTGCGAATTGGGCCAGGCCTTCGCCCGGCTCGGCGCCGACGTCACCATGATCGTCCGCTCCCGCATCCTGGCCAAGGAGACGCCGGAAGCGGTGGACATCATCCGCGAGAGCCTCAAGGCAGACGGCGTGACTATTTTGGAAAATTCCAGCATCAGCCACGCCACCAGCCCCGCTCAGGGGCACAGGCTGCATCTGGACGACGGGACCACAGTGGACGCTGACACCGTGCTCCTGGCAGCAGGACGAACCCCCCGCACCACCGGCATCGGCCTTGAACACGTGGGCGTCCGCCTCGACGACCGCGGGCATGTCCTCACCAATGAACACATGCAGACCACCAATCCCCTGATCTGGGCGGCAGGAGATGTCACCACCCACCCGCAGTTCACCCACCTTGCCGGCGTCCACGCCAGCGTTGCAGCATCCAACGCCGTCCTGGGGCTCCGACGCCGGATCAGCCCCGCCGTCCCGCGCGTCACCTACACCTCACCGGAGATCGCCGCCGTGACAAGCGGCGGGTCCGGGCAACCGGTAACCTCCCGGACCGTGTGGGATTCCCACCTTGACCGGGCCGTCACCGAGGACAGGACCGAGGGCTTCACCGAGCTTCTGGTGGGCCGCGGCGGCCGCGTTATGGGCGGCACCATCGTGGGTCCCCGGGCGGGGGAATCCCTGGCCGAACTGTCCCTGGCCGTGCACAAGAAACTCACCACGTCCGATATTGCCGGCGCCACCCACGCCTACCCAACCTACTCCGACGGGGTCTGGAACGCCGCAGTCCTCGATGTCCGCGAACGCCTCCGCTCCCCGCTGCGCCGCACCGCCATCAAGGCGCTGGCGACGCTCCGGCGCCTGGCCCTTGACGCCCGCCGGATCAACTCAAAGCCCGGTAACCGGCCACAATCCGATGCCCGGCACTGACCCCCACCACCAGGGCCCAGACGGCGGCAATAACCCAGGCAAAGTCCGAGATGACCAACCACAGGCTGTGCACCACCACGGTCTCCGCTCCCTCTGCCAGTCCACCAAGAAACGACAGAGACCGTCCGTCATCAATGCGGCGACCGGTCTTCTCCGCAATGGAAGAGAAGGCCAGAAACACCGCGCCATTGATGTTGTAGGTGAAAAGGACCAGCAGGAAGGGCAGCCACGGGGCGCCGAAAGCCGCCGTGGCACCCATCCCCACGCCGACCACCGTGGCGCCATACACAACGAAGTCCGCGCTGATGTCCCAAAAGCCGCCCCGGCCCGGATCTTCCTCCCCTGACCGGCGCCGCCGGAGGCGAGCCAAGGGGCCGTCCAGGCCGTCAGCGGCCCGGCACAGCAGCCAGGCAGCAAGCGCGGGAATCCACCACTGGGCCGCGGCAAGCCCGGCACTGGCCAGGCCAAACAACAGGTTCAGCCCGGTCAGCCGGTCCGGTGTAATCCAGCGCCGGTCCATGGCAGCCGCCACCCGGTCCAGCACGGGTCCTGTCCTAGTCCGCAGTGCAGCGTCAAACACATTCCGCCCCTTTGCGGCGCTTCCGCACAGCCACGACCAGCCCCGCAAGGGTCAACAGGCCAAGCCCGGCCAAGGCGGTCTGGACCTGCCAGCCAAACTGCAGCCCGAAAGCCCCCAACGTCACATAACTGACCGTACCGGGCAGGATGCCCAACGCCGTACCCAGCAAATAGTGCCACCAGCCAACAGACGTGGCCCCGGCCAGGTAATTGATCGCCGTGAACGGCAGCACCGGAACCAGCCTCACACCAACCACTGCAACAAACCCCCGCCGCCCCAACACCTCATCCAGCTTCCCCGCCCTGGCGCCCGTGTAATTCTCCACAGCCTCCCGACCCAACCAGCGCCCCAACCAGAACGCGGCCGATGCACCCAGCAGCGCTGCCGCCACCACCAGACCTACTCCCCCTACAAAGCCAAAGACCACGCCCGCGCCGATCGTCAGCACGCTCTTGGGCACCGGTGTAAGAATCAGCGCCGCATATCCAAGGATGAAAACCGCCGGACCCCAGCGGGTCCCCGTGAAGTACTGCTGCACCTCCTCCACAGTCGGGACAGGGAACAGCAGCGCGGCCACAGCAGCAGCTGCGACAAACAAAACCAACACCATAAGACGTACCCAAGCACGGCGGTGGCCCGTCATGCCGCCACTATTCTGATTCCCGCATCGTCGCTCCTCATGAGGTGGAAAGCGTCAGCCAACGCCTACCGAATCAAGCTAAGCCCGGCTAACGTGCTGGTCTGTAATCTGCCGCACAGAACCCCTGACCCTCTCGCCCAGAGTTGATATACACGACGCAGCACCTTCCTATTCTGTACGTGCCAAACGTAACTAACCCGCCGCCGCTGCTCTGACCTGCAGAAATGGAGTTAAAGGGTAGATAATTCGCCTGACCTCTACCTCCGCGCTGCGTACGTTCGAGCTGCGCCGTGATCCGCTGTCGGAGCAATGGTTGCTGGTTGCCATCACGGACGCAGGGGCTGCCGCCGCCTAAGCCCGGTAGGGCTGGCGGCGGTAGCGTGGCGCTATGACAGAGGACGTGCCCCCGGCCCTGCATCCGCCCGTGTCGCTGGCCCTGGCTAAGGCCGCGGACTCGATCCCGGCCGAGGCCGCGCTTCCTGGCGGCAGTCGATATGAACCCAAGTGGGACGGTTATAGGGCCTGCGCCCTGGTAGGGGCAGGCCGAGTCTCCTTGTGGTCGCGGCAAGGCAAGGACCTGTCGAAGTACTTCCCGGAGCTCCTGGAGGCCTTGGCGGAGCAGGTTCCGCCCGGTTGCGTCCTCGATGGTGAGGCCGTCATTTGGTCCGGTGACAGGCTCGATTTTGACGCCCTGCAGCGACGCCTGGTCGCTTCAAAGGCCGGCCTGCCCGCCATGGTCCGGGAACAGCCGGCATCGTTCGTTGCCTTCGACCTGCTAGCCGTTGCCGGGCACGACATCAGGGACACTCCGCTGCAGCAGCGCCGGGAACTACTGGAACAACTGGCCGCAGGCTGGGAGCCGCCGCTGAACCTCTCCCCCGTCACCAAGGACCGCGCCCAGGCGCTCACGTGGTTCGAGGAACTGCACCACGCGGGCCTGGAAGGGCTCGTCGTCAAAGGTGCCGGACAGAACTATCAGGGCGGCGTCAGGCAGTGGATTAAGGTGAAGCGCCGCCAGTCCCTGGACGTGGTATGCGCGGCGGTCATCGGCCCTCGGGACCGGCCGCAATACGTCGTGGCAGGCCTACCTGTGAAAGGCCGGCTAAGGATCGTTGGACGCTCCACGGTGCTGCCGGCTAAGGCTGCACGGGAACTGTCCGCGTACCTGCGGTCGCCGCAAGGTCCGCATCCTTGGCCGGAAGTAATCACGGAAACCACGCTGAACAGATTCAGCAAGGATAAAGGCGCTGTGACCCTGACGTTGGTAGAGCCCTTGGTGGTCGAAATCTCCGCCGACGTCGCATGGACAGGCAATGCCTTCCGCCATGCCTTTCGCTACATGCGGCCTCGCCCGGAGCTGTCAGCACCGGATGTGCAACTGCCGGACTGGCAAGCCCAGGAGCAATAGAATCATTCAGTGATACTCACCGGCACAGTAAGCACCGAAGATAATCAGTACGACTATCTCAGCGCCGAAGGTGATACCTATGAGGAAGCTCGCGCCAACCTCAACTCACTAGTGGCAGAGGGCCAAAAACTCATCGTCATTCGCACCGATAGCTAATTAGGACAAAGGAAATTTTCGGCCCAACCGCAGCGGCTGCAAGCCCTTGCGGGTTACGAAACCCGCTGGTCATCTGCGTACGCGCTGAAGTCCGCATACGGCCCGGGAACACCCGTTCTTTGCATAAGCATGATGCGGCGAAAGTGTGTCGCCTTGCGGATCTCGGTTGAGGGAAGCCCCGCATAGCCCAGAAGGTTTGTCACCAGGGCATCAGAGATATCAAGCAGCGGGAACACCATGGATACCAACATCTGCGCCCACGGCCCAGAGAGGCCCTGAGTCAACCATATGTTCGAGTGCGTGGCGCCAGAGTTAAGACCCCAGGCGAAGTGCACCAACGGCGTGTATTTTTGGCTCAGGTCGGTGCTTTTAACATCGACGTTAGCCACCTTGCCCTCACAACGGACATTTTGCGCCTGCCCGCTGCTCTCCTTCACCTGCACCTCCAGGCCAATCCTCCTGAACAGGTCTATCGCTCCCGTCCTCGATTCCTGGACTCTCTGCAGATCCTCTCGGCCGTCGTCCATTACCCCCTCCAGCGTATGAAGAACCGGGATTCCGCCTTGAACCTTCGCTAGGAAGTCAGCGGCAGACCGGGCAAGTCGCTCCTGGGGAGAAATTGTGGGATCGGTCAGTGAGCAGATCCTGAGCGCAGCATCATGTATGGCCCTGACGCAGCTCATGATCGGGTGGGGAAGCATTTCGCTGTCGGCCAGAAGGGCGAGGATCGCCAGCCGGTATTCCTCCATGGTGTGCAAAAGCGTGGCCACAGACTGAGCAGCACTGGTGTACGCACCCTGCACTAACTCTGCGTCGCGCGATTGCCCCGCCCATTGTCGATCCCGCATAGCAGCCGACCCGTCTGGCGGAGAAGCGAAGTTCTTAAGAGCATCCTTGGCAGCGCCCTGGATCATCAGCCCCTGTTGTCGGACGATTCGTTGCACAAGTAGGTTCTCATCCGGGTCCTGTACTGGCATGGTGCCAACCTACTTCAAGGTCGCCCCTTCGCCGGTCTACGGGGACAAAAAGCCCCAGGCAGTGCCCACCCACTTCATGAACCAGACGGCCGCAGCTGCGCCCGCCGCCTTTGCAGCAGCAACTACAAAAGCATCGAAGGCGCGGGTTCCAAGCGACCGGGAGGCGCGCTGATGTTGAGTTCTCATACCAGGACCATGCGTAGACGAGGCTCATAAGTGGGGGAAGGCTGAGAATCTGGCCGTAATGCGGAACCCTACGGGGCGTCAGGCTCGGCGGGTTCGATCCTCGGGCCAGCACTTCTGGTAGTGGTGGAACACAAGCCGTACCTTCACCCGGCCGCGGATGCCCGGACTGTCAGCATTCATTGTTTAGGCTCAGAAGGTGAACTTTCTTGCACTGGCCGTGTCCTGCGCTGGGGCGCTATGAGTATTGAGGCGTGGGCGGGTGTAATCGGCGCGGCGGTGGCGGTCATCACCTTGGTGTGGCAGCTGGCCGTCCATCGTAATTCGGGACCCAGAATACGGGTGCGTAGTTCCTACATCATGCCGGTGTTCGGTGACGAGATCGGCGATGAGGACTTTATTCAAGTGGACGCCACAAACCGCGGCGGTAAGTCCGCGGTCATAACGAACTACGGCGTTGGGCTGGGAAAGCGGAAACAAGGAAGGAACATGTTTGTTACCCGTCCACCCGTTTGGGCTTCGTCATTACCTGCGGTAGCTGAGCCAAGTGGCGTGCCTATCAGGCTTCTCGTCCCCGTAGATGACTTGAAAAGGGCACGTCATTCCAAGGGCATACCATTCCACCAGATGAAACCCTGGGTCGAGATTGGCGACGGCCGTAGGGTCTATTCCAGGAACTCCATCCCTATGAAGGACTGACCCAAAGCGATCCGAACACCACGACGTTACGTTATGCCGCCCGCGATCCGGACGTGTCGCTACCTGCGGCTGAGGTTGCACTAAGAGCCCGTGTCAGCGATGAAACACTCACACTGATGCGCTCGGCCGTTTCCTTCAAAGTCTTCCCTTCGCTGCGAAGCTGCAGAGCAGTTTCAAGCTTCCCTGCCGTGATGACCCTCGGCCGGCCACCGAGACGGCCGCGCGCCTTCGCAGCGGCCAGACCTGCCTTTGTTCTCTCAGCGAGCCTGGACCGCTCGTACTCCGCGAGGGAGGCAAACATATCGAAGATCAGTTTGCCGTGGGCGCTCGTCGTATCCAGCCACGGCTCAGCCAGGGAACGGAACCCTATCCCCCGCTGACCCAGCACGGTCACAATGTCAGCCAGATCAGCGGTGCTCCGGCCCAGCCTGGTCAGATCGGCGACCAAAAGCACATTCCCGGGCTGCAGGTAGTCCAAGCACTCCTTCCACCGAGCCCTGGCTTGGGTGGCCCCGGAGGCGTACTCCTGGAAGACACGCACGGCGCCGGCCCCTACAAGTGCGTCAACCTGGGAATCCAAAGATTGTCCTCGTGTGCTGACCCGCGCGTAGCCAATCGCATTCCCAAGCACGTCAAAAACCCTCCATCAAACGTTTTGACCGGTTTTCATTTCGGAAACCAGATTTGACCAACCCTAGAAGGAGTTTTCAACCGTGCGCCGATGTCAGTTTCAGAAGTCGTCTGCACAGAATGTCAGAAGTCGTCTGCACCCGGAGTCGGTTGGGTTGGAACTGTACAGGTCAAACGCGGGATGACGGCGGGCGCTTTGTGGCAGCCCTGCCCCCGCGTCATGTCAGAACGCCGGGAGGATCAGGGCCTCAGAGTCGTCCGGGGTGCGGTCGCTTCCTGTGCCTTCTGGTGGAACCATTCGATGTGTTCTTGCAGGAGGCGGGCTGCGAGTTCTCCGTCGTGTGCTTGGACGGCGTCGAAGATGTGGTGGTGTTGGGTCCGTAGCGTGGCGATGACGTCCGGCCACGTTTCCATGGCGTCCATCGCGCCTTTGACGTAGCCGACGATGGATCCGGACAGGGATTCCATCATGGTGGCGACCACAGCGTTCCCGGCGAGCGAGCTCAGCGCCACGTGGAAGCGGGCGTCGAGTTCGTGGAACGCGGCCCGGTCGATGTCTGGATCGTCCATGGCGTGCAGGATCTGGGATGCCTGTTCCAGGTCCTCGTCGCCTCCTGTACGATTCGCGCCGGCCCGGGCTGTCCATGTTTCGAGCAGGATGCGGGTCTCTACGATGTCTGCGACCGGAAGCGTGCTGCTGGCCACGTGGAGCCGCAGGGCCGAGGACAAGCCGACCGAGGGGTCGGAGACGACGATGGCTCCTGAGGTGGGTCCGGATCCGACGGAGCTGCGGAGTATTCCCATGGCGTCCAGGACGCGGATGGCTTCGCGTACGGAGGCCCGGGAGATGCCGTAGTTTTCGGCGAGTGTTCGTTCGCCCGGGAGGCGGTCGCCCACTTTGATCTTGCCAGAGCGGAGGTCCGCTTCGATGTCCTTCAGGAGCGCGTCATGGGTGCGACGGCGGGGTGTTGCTCCTGCTTCGGCGGTTATCACGGGCGGTTCCTTAGGGCGGGGCGTGTGCGGGCAGGTCGGCCCGCACACGCCGTACTGACCAGGCGGGAGGCTAGGGCAGCATCCAGCCGAGGAGGTGGGTGGACTGGAGGTAGGAGAGGGTGCAGAGCACCAGCAACAGCGCTACGCTCCATCCGACTACTTTACGCAGGATCACCGATTCCTTTCCTTCAAGGTTGACCGCAGACGCGGCGATGGCCAGGTTTTGCGGGCTAATCAGTTTCCCGACGACGCCGCCGGAGGTGTTTCCGGCGACGAGGAGGTTCGGGTCGATGCCTGCTTTCAGGCCGGCTGTCTGCTGGAGTTTGGCGAAGAGCGCGTTGGCGGACGTGTCGGAGCCCGTGACGGCGGTGCCAATCCAGCCCAGGACGGGTGAGAGGAACGCGAAGAAGGTGCCAGTGCCGGCGAGCCAGGTGCCGATGGATACTGTCTGCCCGGAGAAGTTCATCACGTAGGCGAGTGCGAGGACGGTGATGATGGTCAGTCCGGCCCAGCGCATCCTGTAGATGGTGCGGCCGATCTCCTTCACCGCGTTAGCCACCGTGATGGGGTAGCGGCCGCCGTCGTTGTACTTCGAGTACACGAAGGCGACGATCAGGCCGGTGATTAGCAGCAGGGTTCCGGGGGTGGAGAGCCATTGGAAGGAGTAGATGGTGGAGGAGACGGGTTTGCCTTCGGCATTGACCAGAGCGTCGTGCAGGATCGGCCAGGGGATTCTGACGTCGGTCGAGGCGAGGAATGCGGGCACGTCCGCACCGAGTTTCCATAGCTTGGCGATGCCGAAGACGACGATCACGAGGAAGTACGGGAACAGGGCGAGCCACGTCCGGGTCGGGGTCAACCGGTCTGCAGCGGCCTCGCTGACGGCGACAGCCGTAGCCCGCCGGGAGCCGCCGCCGGCGGTGGTGGAGGCTGTGTTCTTCGAGGCTGCATCAAAGGCTGCTCCGAGACGCTCGCGTGCTGCGACGCTTCCCTTGGGCGTCCAGACGCGGAAGAACAGCACGGCCGCGCCGAGGCCTACGAGGGAGGCGACGATATCGGTGAGTTCGTAGGAGAAGAAGTTGGAGCACAGGAACTGTGCCGTGGCGAATGAAAAGCCAACCACCAGCGCTGCGGGCCAGCAGTCTTTCAGGCCCTTGCGGCCATCGAGGATGAAGAGCAGGATCAGCGGCACGATGGTGGCCAGTAGCGGAGCCTGACGTCCAACGACGGAGGCAATGTCCGTGGCATGCAGTCCGGTGAGGCCGGCCGCGGTGGTGATCGGGATGGCCATGGCGCCAAAGGCAACAGGTGCCGTGTTGGCAACCAGCACCGCGGCGGCAGCGCGCAGCGGCGGCAGTCCGAGCGCCAGCAGCATGGTGGCCGTGATAGCCACCGGCGCACCGAAACCGGCGAGGGCTTCGAGCAGCCCGCCGAAGCAGAAGGCAATCAGGACCGCCTGGAGGCGCACGTCGCCTTTGCCGATTACATCGAAGACGCGGCGGAGGTCCTCAAAGCGTCCGCTGAGGACCGTGACCTGATAGAGCCAGACGGCCATGATGACGATCCACAAGACAGGGAAGGCGCCGAAAACCCCGCCCTGGGTAGCGGAGAGCAGCGCCAGCCCGGCCGGCATCTGGAACGCGAATATTCCGACCAGGAGGGCAGCCAGGAGCGCAAAGGCACCGGCGACATGGGCGCGGGTTTTGACGACGGCAAGCAGGATGAAGAACGTCAGCAGCGGCAGCAGGGCGACGATGGCCGACCACATGACGCTGTTGAGCACCGGGTCGGTGCTGGGTGTGAACTGATCCACGGAGTTCCTCCACATTGAGGGGGACGGCAGGGGGGTATGGTCAGACCTTTGTGGTCGGACCATCAGAGTGTAGCGTAGATTTTTCTGAAAGTGTGAGCAGCTTCACTTGGAGCCGCCGGTTGCCAGTGGCGTCGGTCACGTGATCTACTATGGTCAGACCACAACCCCTTAGCCCGAAAGGCTGCCATGCGAATCGCTTTGTTCGCTACGTGCATCGTGGATGCGATGTACCCCGCCACAGCGCGGGCTACCGTGAAAATCCTGGAACGGCTGGGACACGAAGTTGTGTTCCCGTCCGGCCAGGCCTGCTGCGGGCAGATGCACGTCAACAGCGGCTACCTCAAAGAGGCGGTTCCCGTGATCGCCAACCACGTCGCCGCCTTTGATACCGAGGACTACGACGTCGCGGTTGCCCCGTCCGGTTCCTGCGTCGCCTCCGTGAAGCACCAGCACCCTATGGTCGCCCGCTCGTGCGGCGACAAGGATCTGGAAACACGTGCAACCGCAGTCGGCGCCAAAACTTACGAGCTCTCCGAATTGCTGGTGGACGTGCTCGGCGTGACCGATGCTGGCGCGCAGCTCGGTTCCTACTTCCCGCACCGCGTCACCTACCACCCGAGCTGCCATGGCATGCGCCTGCTCCGGGTCGGGGACCGGCAGGCGCGGTTGCTGGGCAGTGTCGCAGGGATCGACATGGCCGAACTTCCGGAAGCTGACCAATGCTGTGGCTTCGGCGGCACGTTCTCGATGAAGAACGCCGACGTCTCCTCCGCCATGCTCGAGGACAAGACGGCGAATATCGCGGCAACAGGGGCAAGCCTGTGCGCCGGAGGGGACGCCTCCTGCCTCATGCACATCGGCGGCGGCCTCTCCCGCCAAGGCAGCGACGTCACCACCCTGCACCTGGCCGAAATCCTCGCCAGCACCCTGGAAGAACCGGCCTCTGTCACCGGCGAAGTCCGCGTCACCACCGGAAAGGCCACACGATGAGCACCTACCTGGGCATGCCCTCACTCCCCGTTCATGGCACGGGCAACCTGCACGCCTCCGAATCCTTCCCCCAGGCCGCGCACCGCGAACTCGCCAACACCCAGCTCCGGGCCAACCTCGGCCACGCCACCCACACCATCCGAGACAAACGCATCCAAGTGGTCTCCGAACTGCCGGACTGGGAACAACTGCGCGACGCCGGATCCGCAATCAAGGAATCCGTGATGGCCCGCCTTCCCGAACTCCTCGAACAGTTCGAGAAAAACTTCACCGCCCGAGGCGGCGTGATCCACTGGGCCCGCGACGCCGATGAGGCCAACGGGATCGTCGCCGGTCTGATCCGGGAAACCGGGGAAACCGAAGCGGTCAAGATCAAATCCATGGCCACCCAGGAAATCGGCCTCAACGAATACCTTGAAGAGCAGGGCATCGCGGCCTACGAAACCGATCTGGCCGAGCTGATCGTCCAGCTGGACCACGACAAGCCCAGCCACATCCTCGTCCCGGCGATCCATAAGAACCGGACCCAGGTCAGGGACATCTTCCTGCGCGAAATGGAGGGCGTCGACCGGGAGCTGACCGACGAACCGGCCCGCCTCGCCGCGGCAGCCCGGGCACACCTGCGCCGTAAATTCCTCACTGCCAAAGTCGCGGTCTCCGGGGCCAACTTCGCCCTTGCTGACTCGGGCACCCTGGCCGTCGTCGAATCCGAGGGCAACGGCCGCATGTGCCTGACCCTGCCGGAGACACTAATCACCGTCATGGGCGTCGAAAAGCTCCTGCCGACCTGGCAGGACCTTGAAGTCTTTATGCAGCTGCTGCCCCGCTCCTCCACTGGGGAACGGATGAACCCTTATACCTCGTTGTGGACCGGTGTCACCGCCGGCGACGGGCCCCAGAACGTGCACCTGGTGTTGCTTGATAACGGACGCAGCGCCGCCCTGGCCGACGAAATGGGCCGCTCGGCTCTGCACTGCATCCGTTGCAGCGCCTGCATGAACGTCTGCCCGGTCTATGAACGGACCGGCGGCCACGCCTACGGATCGACCTACCCCGGACCGATCGGGGCGATCCTTTCGCCGCTGATGACCGGCATTCAGGCCGAGGAGAACAGTTCGCTGCCGTACGCGTCCTCGCTGTGCGGTGCCTGCTACGACGCCTGCCCGGTGAAGATCAATATCCCGGACATCCTGGTGCACCTGCGCAGCGTGGACGTGGACAGCAAACGCGGGAAGAAGAAAATCCCCAGCCAAATGGACGTTGGGATGAACGCCGCGTCCTGGGCCCTGTCGTCGGGCAAACGACTGGGATTGATCGAGAAGGGGCTGCCCCTGGGACGTCTGGCCGCGGGCCCGGACAAGAAGATCACGAAACTGCCGGGCATCGCCGCCGGCTGGACCCAAAGCAGGGATATCCCCGCGCCGCCGTCGCAGTCTTTCCGCGACTGGTGGAAGAAGGAACACCGGCCCCCGGCCACCGGCGCTGCCCCCGCGGCGTCAGATAACCAGCCCTCAGAGCACCAGGAAGACCAGACATGAGCGCACGCGATGAGATCCTTGAACGGATCCGCACCGCCCTGAAAGACAGCCCCAAGGTACCGGAAGTTCCCCGCGGGTACCGGTCCTCATCCGATCTGGACGAGGATGCCCTGATCCACCTGCTGGTGGACCGCCTGATCGATTACAAAGCCCAGGTCTCCGTCGTGGACGCCGAAGAGGTGCCCGCACGGATTGCTGAACTGCTCGCGGCAGCGCGCAGCTACGTCCTGCCTGCGGGGCTGGACGCCGGCTGGCTCAGCGACCTCAAACTCGACCACGACAACCGTCGCCACACCGATTCGGCCGCGGCTCCGCTGAGCGTCCTCGAGCTCGATGGTATCGACGCGGTCGTGACCGGCAGTGCTGTCGCTGTCGCCGAGACAGGGACCATCATCCTGGACGGCAGTCCCAACCAGGGCCGCCGGGCAATCACCCTCGTCCCTGACCACCACATCTGCGTCGTGAAAGTCGCCGACATTGCCGGGATCCTGCCGGAGGCGCTGCGCCGGATTGACGGCACCCGGCCGCTGACCATGATCAGCGGGCCGAGTGCCACCAGCGACATTGAACTCGAACGTGTCGAGGGAGTCCACGGGCCCCGCAAGCTCGACGTCATCATCGCCCGCTAAATCCGGCAGTCAAGTCCGGGCATCACCCTGGCCGTGCCCGCAAGCACCGCCGCGCATCCCGCACCCTCACCGCTGAACGAAAGGCACCCTCATGACCTCCTACCGCCATGACGCCTGGGAGCACCTCCGCGGTGCCCTCGTGCAGGTCCGGAAGAACGGCACCGTCCTTCGCGAAGGACTCGTCGAGGACGTCATGCCTGACTCGTCGGCCCTCTGGATCGCCGCCGACGGGCTCGCCGGCCGGGTGCTGATCGAAGCTGCCGAAGGCCACGAGGTGTGGGTCGAGCCGCGGCAACTCGAGGGTAAACGCGCGTACCGCATGACATTGTCCGCACTCCAGCGCGGAGAAGGAGATCAGGTTCGCGGGATGCACCTCAACCGTCAGGCTGCGGATGAATCCTTGTTCCGCGGCGGCCGCAGATGGCCGAGGACCGCGTAGGCAAAGTCCACCAGGTAGTCGTTCAGGGCCAGGGAGGCAGCCCTGGCCGCTGAATCATCTTTGGCGAGAATCGCTTCCAGAATTCTTCCGTGAAGCGTCGATCCCCGTGAGATCTGGTCTGCATCGTCCCGCATGTGGGCGATCCAGAAGCGCCGGGAAAGAGCCTGCGCGGGGGCCAGTGCATCCGCGAGGTATTCATTGGCTGCGGCATCGACAATCAGATGATGGGTCTCCTTCACCGTCTCCAGGTAGGTGCCCAAGGTGAATTCCTCGTGTTTGAGCCGGTCCACCATGGCAGCCATTTCTCTCCACGACCCTGGCCATCTTCGGCTACCGCTATATCCACAAATTCTCCAAGATCGCCACAGCGCTGAGCGCCGCCGTGTTCGTCGTGCTCTTCATTCGCATCCTCACCGCCCCCGATGCCGCTGCTCTGATCCAACAGACTGACCTCGCTATCGGCCCGTTCGTCCTGGGAATTTCCTTGGCGGCATCGTGGCAGCTCACTTTTGGCCCCTACATTCCGGACTACTCCCGCTACCTGCCCAAGAACACATCCCAGCGCGCGACCATGGGGTGGACCTTCGCCGGCAGCGTGATCGGAGGCTCACTCGCCATGATCCTGGGCGCCCTGGGCGCAGCGATCGGCGGCCACAGCTTCAACACCAACCAGGTCGGATACCTCGCCAACCTTGGAGCCGGGTTCGCGTGGCTGGTCCTGCTGGCCGTGATCTGCGGAAAACTCACCGGCAACACCCTGAGCACCTACGGCGGGTTCATGTCCCTGGCCACCATCGTCACCGCCATCACCCGGCGCGAGATCATCACCGGCAAAGCCAGGACCGGTTACATCGTCCTGATCTCCGCAGCAGCCCTGAGCATCGCCCTGGCCGCAAGCGACAACTTCCTCGGAGCCTTCACCAATTTCCTGCTCTTCCTGCTCTACTTCATGACTCCGTGGTCCGCGATCAACCTCGTCGACTTCTACTTCGTCCGCAAAGAAAAGTACAACGTCGCCGCACTCTTCGAACCGGACGGCGAATACGGGCGCATCAGCTGGACCGCCATCGCCGCGTACGCCGCCGGAATCCTCATCCAGATCCCGTTCATGAACAGCCCCCTCTACGTCGGGCCCGTCGCGGAATGGCTGGGAGGAGCCGAAATCGCATGGCTCATCGGCCTGGCCGTCTCCGGCGGCCTGTATTACCTGTTCGCTCCGGCCCGCAAAGCACCGCCGTACTCCACCCGCCCCGCCGTGGACGAACAGCCAGAGGCTGCCGCCGTGACCCGCCCGTCCATCTGACCCGCTAACGCCTACACAGGAGTACCCCCATGAAATATGATCCCGGCTTCGAGAAGAGCCCCCTGCCGTTCGCCCCCTTCAAGAGCCTCACGGTCCCCCGGCCCATCGGCTGGCTCTCCAGCGTCAGCAAAGACGGCGTGGAGAACATCGCGCCCTACAGCCAATGGCAAAACCTGACCTTCGACCCGCCCATGGTGATGTTCGCCGCCAACCAATACCCCGACGGGCGGCGCAAAGACACCGTCATCAACGCCGAAGAAACCGGCTGGTTCGTCTGGAACATGGCCACCTGGGACCTCCGCGAAGCCGTCAACATCAGTGCAATGGCACTCCCGCCGGGCGACAGCGAATTCGACCGACTCAACGTCACGAAAAAGAAGGCCGATCTCTCCGACACACCCATGGTCGCCGAAAGCCCCTTCCACTTTGAATGCCGGTACCTGTCCTCCCACCGGATCCCCGGCAACTCCACCGTCGGGTCCATCGACGTCGTCTACGCCGCCGTGGAACGCATCCACCTGGACGAAAACTGCCTTACCCCGGACGGACGGATCGACATCGCCAAGGCCAAACCGATCGCGCGCATGGGCTACTACGACTACACCGTCGTCACCGACACCTTCGAGATGAAAGTCCCCAGCTCCGACGCCGACGAAATGGCAGGCCTCGCAGGACAACCCGCATAGTTCCACGGCACAGCTATTTTCGCGCGGCGTGCCCGGTACCGCTGAAGTCTCACTTCCGAGGTACCGGGTTCCGGCGCCGGCCTGGAGAACCCGTGGGACCGCCCGAACCCGGTTCGGTTAATTTCGTTCCACAACTACGTGCCAAGGTCGTCCGCGGCTATCGGGAAAGTAGTTTCTCACCGTCGGGTCGTAACTCTCCGTTGGGCGATACGTGCCGGTACAGCGTCTGGCGGGTAATTCCGAGTTCGGTACAGAGTTCGCTGACTTTTGTGCCGGGCTTGCCCATGGACGCCAGGGCGAGCCGGAGCTTGGCGGGGGTCATCTTGTACGGGCGTCCGCCGTTCCGGCCTCGGGCGCGGGCGGCGGCGAGACCCGCGAGGGTGCGTTCAGAGATCAGTTCGCGTTCGAACTCGGCCAGTGCGGCGAAGATCCCGAAGACCAGCTTCCCGGAGGCCGTGGTGGTATCGATGGCGGCACCCTGACCGGTGAGGACCTTAAGTCCGATGCCGCGTTCAGTAAGGTCGTGGACGATGTTGACCAAGTGCCGCAGGTCTCGTCCGAGCCGGTCCAGTTTCCAGACGACCAGGGTGTCCCCGTGCCGCAGGGCCTTGAGGCAGGCGGCCAGCTGGGGCCGGTCGTCCTTCTTCCCGGAGGCCCTGTCTTCGTAAAGGGAGTCCGCCCCGATGCTGGCGGCCAGGAGCGCGTCGCGCTGCAGGTCAGTGGTCTGGGAGCCGTCCGCCTTCGAGACCCGCATGTACCCAACCAGCATTGCCGCTTCCTTGTCATTTATACGTTCGTTTAAGTGACAGCAGACCCTATGACCGGTTCGAAATCGGAACGTGTCACTTAACCCGTTACGTATTCTACGTCAGGCAAAGGGTTGCTTTCCTTTTGTTTGTGACAGAGAGTCGAGGGGGATCTGAAGCTCGGCGAAGGCGTCTTTGAGACCGCGAACGGCTTCCTCACTGCGACACCCGTAGTGTGCGAAGTCGAAGAGGTGCTTCGCGACCACGGGATCGGTTTTGGCTGCCGCGATGCATGCGTCCAAGGTAGTCGTCACTGTGTTCCAGAGCTCGTCCAGTGTCGGCTGCTTCTGCGCTCCTGCGCGGGCTGTCGGTGGTCCGGGCGGGGTCCCGCTGCTGATCGGTGCCTTCGATTCGGGACGCAGAAGGTGCGCTGAGGTACCCAGGGCGGTCAGAGTGCCATCTTCGATCATTTCCATCGCGGTGGCAGCGGCTTCGAGCAGTTGCTGCTGTCGGGTCCAGTGGAGGGTCTCGAAGGGTTGCCATGAGTGGAGGCCGGCTCGGAACGGGTGGCCGCAGTGGTCCCAGACCCGACGCACGTCCTCCAGTTGCCGGCCGTATCGTCCCTGGGCCGTGCTGAGTTCGTCCAAGAGGGTCCGCAGCAGCCGGAACCAGACTCCGGCGTGAACAGAGCGCCGGGGTAGATCTACGGATCCTGTTGCTATGGCCTGCCAGGTGCGCCGGTCCATCAGGAACAAAGAGTCCGGGAGTTCCCGCTGGTCCTCGGCGGAGGTTGTCCACTTGATGTAGTCAGCAGGGTGTCCTTCATAGGTCTCGAGCCGGTGTCGGTGTACCGGGCAGCTGGCCATGAGCGGCAATTGCCAGAAGAGCAGTATCGTCTGGCCGGACTCCAGGCATTCGGAGCATCCCCGCAGCACCCGGGTTTCCGCGAGCCATGGCAGCCACTTCCGCGGTGTGTAGATTTGGCGCCGCGCCGGTGGCAGGAGTACCGAGAACTGGTGCACATAGGTTTCGTAGGCATCGGGTGCAGGGGTGAGGGAGTCGAAGAGCCATGGCACCCAGCCGGCCATGGTCATGGCCTGTACGCGGTGCTGGTCGAGGCCCGTACGTTTGGCGAGCTCGCCGAGCAGGTAACGTGGCGGGTCCAGATCCAGCTCAGCGTCGCTGAGGTCCCAGTGACCGAGTCCGTGTTCGAGCAGCTGGTAGGAGTACATCCCGTAGCTGCTCGCCGTCCGCCGCAGCCAGGAGGACAAAGACTCCGTTGCTGCAGGTGCCGGATGCAGGGGCCAGCGCTCCGGCGGTCTCACATCAGTTCGCGTTCAAACAAACGGCGCCGTTCAGTGGGTCCTGCATAGTCAGCCATGACCAGAGTGCGCCGATTGATACGCTCTTCACCGCTTTCCACAGCGGCGATCGCCGCTGCCGTCAGGAGCCGGGCGAGTTCGCCAATGGTTCCCTCACTCCGGGCCAGTAAATACTGCGCCATATCGACGGTAGCGATGTCCGAAGGGCGCTGCAGCGGCAGGGCGGCCGCGAAGCTGGCCAACAACGACAGAGTGTCCTCCCCCGTGTTCCACAAGGGAAGGACGATGGGTTCAAACCGGTTCTCCAGCTGATCATCGGAACGAACCGCAAGATATGCCTCCCGCGTCCCGACGCCAACGATCGGGATGCACAGCTCGTTGCCCAGGAATCGCAGGAGGTTGAGGAACTCCCGGCGGCTGTTGCCTTGCCCGGCAAGGATATTGTGCAGCTCGTCGATGACGAGCATGCGCACTCCTGTCACGCGCAGCAGTTTCAGCACGATCTGCTCCACGTCAGCCAGGCGCCGTCGTGGTTGAAGCGGTGCCCCAAGCGCGGCCAGGAGCGCGATGTAGAAGCGCAGCACGGAAGGCTCCGACGGCATCTGCACGCACAACACCGGAATGCGTTCCCGCTCCGGCTCGGCTACGGCCGGGTGTCCCCGGCGGAACTTTTCCACGATCATCGACTTGCCGTTGTTCGTCGGGCCGATAAGCAACAGGTTCGGCATACGCTGTTTGTCCGGCCACGACAACAGGTTCTCCAGGCGGGCCACCGCTTCCACCGCGCGCGGGTAGCCGATCCACCGGTCAGCCCGGATCAATTCAACCCGCTCGTTCGCAGGCAACCGTGCCGCGGCCCGCACACTCGGGTGCAGGTGGGACAACTCCGGTGCCTCGTAATCAAGCATGGTCACCACTGCTCGATCTGATCGAATCGCGGCACCGGGGCCGCGTACGGAACCGTGCCCGGTGCCTGCTCAGCAAGGGCTTCCGGCGGGAGTGACGGGGATAGTGTCTTCGAATGCCGCGTCGTCACTGCATTGCGGCGCTCGGCGTCACGGCGCATGCGCTTGGTAGTTTTCGAGGCAGTATTTGCGATCTCTCGCATTTGCGCGATGGTGCGGAAGATCGCCGCCTCATCCACTTGGGCTACGCCGCGCTCGTGTAGTCGTGCCATGGCGTGCCGGTGCTCCCACAGGCTTACTGAGGGGTTAGCCATGGTCCGGTAAGGGACCTCGACATAGTGAGCCCCTGCTGGTTCCAACACCCAGATTCGGCTGATGTCCCTGGGATCCCGGCGGATAAGGAACGGCCCAAGCATTTCGCGCCGGCTGATCCACGGCTTCAGCGCATTGGAGAAATAGTGGACATGATCGATGACGAAGCCCGTCCTCGTCAGGGTACGCCGCACGACGGGAAGGAAATCAACAAGGAACGCTGTCGGGTTAGTGGCAACCGGCGGCAGCCCCGTCGCCGCCACCCCTTCAGCCCACCGTCCAGCCGGCGTCTGCCCCAGCGTGCTGTGGGTGGTGCCGTGGTACTTGGTGACGGCAAGGGCCATCCATTTCTCCAGCTCGCGCAGGGTCAGCGCCGCTTCCCGGTCGGAGTCATAACGACCCCGTTCACTGGGGTTGGAAAAGGTGGTCCCGGGAAGTTCGTGGATTTGCTTCATCGCGGTGCCGATCACGCGTTCCACGATTCCGCCATAATGAGGCCGGCCCAGCGGACGGTAGGCCAGCTCGATACCGTGCTGGTCGCATCCTCGTCGGAGCGCTTCGCTCTTGAATTCGCTGGCATTATCCAGGTAAAGCAGTCTCGGCTTCCCGCTCATGGGCCACCCCGCTTCAACACCCAGACCTTCAAGCCATGGTCGTTTGTCAGTCCCGGCATGTGCCAGGCACAGCCCAACCGACACTGCCGAGGGCGCCTCCAAGGTCACAACCATGCCGACGATGCACCGGCTGTACACGTCGATCGCGACAGTTAAGTACGGCCGACCAATCGGTCGCCGCTCCCGCTCGTCCACGACGATCACATCGATGACTGTGTGGTCGATCTGCATCCGCTCCAGAATCGTGCCGACCGCCGGCACCTCGTCCCCGGCGGACTGTAGCGACCGCACCGCATCGGGCCCTCCCCTACGCCGGCCTACCTCAACTGGATTCAACGCCCGAATGCGCCGCTCCACCGTGTTTCGGGCCGGGACAGGAAGCTTCCGTGCGCGGCAGGCCGCAGCAATATCCCGATACACCGCCGCCAACGTCCGTTTCTGCCGAGTCAGGAACTGCTTCCGCACCATCATCCGGACAAGGTCCTCGACCTCCTCTGACAGCCGTGCGGTTCCTTTCCCTCCGGAGGAACGGCCAGGAGCCAAATCTGTCATCAAACCAGAACCATCGCGACTGCGTTTGATCAACACGTACACCTGGCGTCGCGATACGTCCAAGGTCGCGGCGGCAGCATCGACCGCTGCCCTGCCAACGACGGTCCGCGCAGCCAAGGGACCGATCACGGCCGAAACCGACTTCGTTCGATCCCAGAGGTCATCCGGCATCGTCAGCGTGCCCGGCTCACGAATGGGCGCCGATTCCGCATCCACTCCGACACCTCCCTCGGCGTGCAGAGGAGTAATAAGCAAAAACGACCCTAGTGCAGAGGAGTACGGAAAAACCAGTGCTCAACACCCGCCTGCACAACCCTGGAAACGCGCTGCTCGCCGTGCTCGCGAGTACGGAAAATGACATTTGGAGACTTGCCGGCAACTGCTCAGAAACGGTCGTTATTGACAGCTCGACCCCAAATCGCACGGAGCGTGGTCCCGGCCCGGGCTTCGGCGAAACGCACTCGGCGAGTGGCTGGACTACGAAAGCTTCCTCGGCGGAGTATTGAATAGCCAACGGTCAGCACCGTTGATCAGAACGCGGAACTGCAGCATGCAGCGTTGAAGGTCGCGGGCTGTCACAGGATCTTGACCTACCGTGGCGTGAGTGGCTCGAGGGCCAGGCGGCCAGCGCTGAACAAGATGCTCGATCACCTGAGGGACGGTGACGAGGATGTTGTAGGACGTCAACTGAACGATATTGTTTCCCGCTGCCACACCCAGAAGGGCTGATCCATGGCTGGGATGGCAGGCCGGGCCTCCAGGCCGCGGTCAGCCTCCCCGCCCTCTCCCCTATCGCCATCCGAAATCCCGGCCGTCAGATAATAGCGCGGCTGTGTTAATTTTCTCCCTGCCATGGCTGCGGGCTCCAGTAGGGGCTGCATTATGGTTGATCTCACAGCCGTAGGCCGCTAGCCAAGGTCCTCGTTTCCCTGCAGGTTCGGCAATCCACCCCAGCACCAACAGCGCCTGATGCCATAAGGCCTGCCATAACTCCTGTTGAACGACCAGCCAAACGGCGGGCCGGATAAATGCTTAGGTCTATGGCAGTCCGATCCATACGAGGACGCGCCTGTCACCAAGCCTTGCGGGAAATGAAATGCCCAATAGCTGACCCGGCCTGAATACAAGGGTGACGACCAGCATTACGACAGGCGTGGCCGCATACGCGTAACAGTATGTGCCCGCCAATGGACGCTCCTACAGTGCTAAGTGCGTGGGATGAGGTCCGGCAACTAATAGAGCAACTAATGAAGCGCCAGGCCTGAGGGCAAGAGGGAATGTGTACGTTAGGCCCAGCCATTCCTACGACATGGCGTACCGTGTTCAGCCATGCTCTACGGGCTGTTACTACTCTTACGCGTGTCAATACCGGAATTCTCAAGGGACCCCACATAGCGTTGACAGCAGGACAACATGGCACCCGATCAAGTAGGAGAATCGTCGGCCGATGGCACGATCGCTGGAAATCCCCGTACCCCCCAAACCCCAAGCAACACGGGCCCTAGACCGTGTCATATCTCTGGCTAACGGCAAAGGCGGAGTGGGTAAGACGACGACTGCGGCAAACGTAGGTGGGTACGTGGCGCTGGCCGGCTCACGTGTGCTGCTGATCGACCTTGACCCCCAGGGCGATCTGGCCCGCGACCTCGGATACGAACGGCAGACAGGAAGGGAATTCTTTCAGGCCCTGATCGCCGGCACACCGCCGATGATCCTTCGCGACGTTCGCGAAAACCTTGACGTAATCCCGGGCGGCCAGGACCTTGAAGACATCCAGGGCCTTATGGTGTCCCGCTCCAGCCGCTCCGGCGCTGCCGACTTCGGCGACATGCTCTACGCCGTCTTGGCCCCGTTGGCAGACGAGTACGACTTGATCCTGATCGATACCCCGCCGGGGGAGCGGATCCTCGTAGAAGGTGCCTTCGCAATCTCCAGTGCAGTCGTCATTCCTACCCGCTCTGATGATGCGAGCATCGACGGTGTCGAGCGCATTGCACGCCGCTTCATGGCTGTACGTGACCGCAACCCGTCGCTGCAGCTGGCAGGTATCGTCCTATTCGGTGTCGGCCCGCGCTCCATGCGCCTCGAGCGCAGCGTTCGAGAGACCCTGGAAGAAATGCTCGGCACCGTCGCCCCAGTATTCGCAACCCGCATCAGGAACCTAGAGAGCGCAAGCGCCGACGCGCGCCGCAAGGGCCTGCTCTTCCACGAACTTGAAGGTGCCGTTACCGACGCCCAGAAGAACCGCCTGAAGGCGCTCCGAGCGGGGGAGAAGCCAGCGGACGGGTTCTTCTCGCGAAACGCCGGGGGACTCGCTGAAGAGTACGAACAATTAACCGGCGAGATCCTCGCCCGACTGAACGAAATCGAAAGTGGGAGCCAAGCATGAGCGGGCGACAGAGCCTTGCTGGCGCATTCGCACCTGCAGCGACTACCCGCGGTGCAGCACTACAAGGGTTGCTGGCTCCGAAGCGGGGGAGGGGGACCCCTGAACCGGAACCCCAAAGCGTAGAGTCGGTTGAGGTACCGACCGACGAACTTGTTCAACTGTCTCCAACCACATCACCCGACTCCGCTGACACGCAGGTGCCTGCTGAACAGCCTCAAGCAGATTTGCATCTCGCTGAGCAAGCACCCGCCACGGAAACGCTGCCTGAGGCGGCAGGAGAGCGGGCAAAGCCAAACACTTCCATGAAGGCCACTGATGCCCCCTCCCGACAGCAGCCTGCTGCCAAGAAAGCTGCTAACGCGACCAAAGCCTCCGAGCTGGTTCCCGGGGCGCTGCGCAACGTTGGAGTGTACCTGCCACCGGCGCTCTTGGCAGAGGTCAAGAACGCTGTCTACCAGGAACGGACCACATATGCGGACTTGCTGATTGATGCCTTTGAAGCAGTCGACGACGAGGACATCGCTAAGCAGTTTACTCCCGAGACCATACTGACGAGCTCCGGCATGCCCCGCCGTGCACCGCGAAAACGCGGAGAGGCGGGCATCCAGATCCAGCTCCGACTCGACGGACTCCAGGTTGCCTGGCTGGATGAGAAGGTTACTGAGCTGGATGCACCGTCACGCAGCGCGCTGGTCTCGGCCGTCTTTCAGCTTTATGTCCAAGCGAAATAAACCTTATCGGCGTAATGCTCGGATGACGGTCCGTGTGGCTTCATTCCTACGGTACTTATGGTTGGTACTATGGCACTAGTTATGGCGCGAAAAACGTCCTCTGGAAATGATCAGCCCGGGAGAGGGCGGGAAGCGCAACAGCTAGGCCTCGGCGCTGCCCCTCACCCAATTCTCCTGAAAGCCATATCAGACAATGACCACTCGTCGGGTGGCCCCTCGAACATCTCCCACGGATAGTCGTCTTCGGGGGAGAGGAGTTCGGCTACCGTGTTCACGTTCTTCGCGAGCCATTCCCGCCAAATGATCCGATCGTTGCGGTAGCGCTGTATCTGTGCGGCGACAGCTTCCAGGACTCCGAAGTGTTCGGCGAGATGCTTCAGTGACGTGGCGGCGACGGTGGACCAGGCGCGAGTAGCACCGCGGGTGATGAGGTTCCAGGCTGCCAGGACGTCCAGGGCCTCATTGACCGCGGACCGGGACAGCCTGGTGACGCGCACGATCTCGGTGGTGGACATAGCGGGGGAGTGTTCCAGGGCCTCATAGACGAACGCGGCCGGCAGCCCCAGTTCCCGGAAGACCGGGCGAAGGGCGTGAATCTTTCCTTTCTGCCAGGATGCGTCTTCTGCTGCCGCCTTCAGCTCTTCGGGGACGGTCAACATGTACAGGTCGCCCTTAGTACCACGGCCTTCCTCCACCAACGTGACCAGGGGATCCTTCTCGGCACGCAGTTCCCGCAGATGCGTGGCCACCGTGGTGTGGTCCAGTCCGGTAGCGACGGCAATCGAACGGACGCCGAATTCGATAAAGCGCGATGCCGTCATGTGGGCTGCCTCCCCAAGAGACCTCAGGACCATCCGGCGTGCCATTCCTGTCCTGGATTCCTGGTAGCGCACCTCCCTGATTCGTAGAGCATTGCGCCATGTCCGGATGAACCGATGCTCTGCATCGGGATTTGAAATTGGGTTAGTGCCCAGTAGTGCTGGGGGCTGTGTATTTGGCTGGCTTGTGGGGGATCTACGGGCATTGTTATTTCCGTCGCTCGTGGCCGTGGTTTTAGTGAGGTATCTGACGGCGTTCTGCCAGTCCCGTCGCAGTGCCGGCAGCCGGTGCCGGGCTGCATAACGTGCGTAGAAGGAGGCCAGTCCGGGCCAAGTTCCCTGGAGCATCCGGCGTTCAACATCGACCAGGTGCAGGCCAGCGACTGCGGCCGACACCAGGACTGCCTGGCGTGCCTCCGAGTCCGAAACGTACCGGTTCGTGTCGTACATTCCGGTCTGTGCCAGTACTTGCATGGAGCGGGACATCCGCCCCGCGGGGTGGTCGATAACGGGTGCGTCGGCCGTGGCGCTGAACGACTCCTCCTGTCGGAGTGCGCGGACAGCTTTTATCTCGGCGGCTAGATCCTTTGTCATGGCGGCCCAGATGCTGGGGCTGTTGGGCCGGCGGGCGACGTCGTAGGCCATGGAGAGGCTCATCGCCAGCTCTTGGTGGCCGCCGCGCTTGTGCGGTGACCCGGGGGTGCGCATGCAGCCATGGAGCACGTTCTGGTGCGGGGTCTTGTCCAGGCTCCGGTATCGCGTACCCAGCGCTTCGACAAGATCACGCGCTTCGGAGAAGGTAACCCTGTGTGCCAGCGGGATGTAGAGATGGCGGCCGCCGTTGGGGGAGTAGTCCTCGATCCAGCGGGCTCCGTTCGAGTGCAGCCATGTCTGAACGGCTCGGACGTCGGCTTGGACCCGCTCCAGCCCCGCTATTGAGGAGTCAAAGTCCAAAAATATCGCGGCGCAGGTACCGTCTTTCCCGAAGATTCGCACCGCCGCCGGCAGCGAGGGGAGGGCTTCAGATAAGTTCCGTTCGTGTTTTTGCGGATAGGTTTTGCCCCCATCACGCGACAACCGAACGCGCGGCTGGCCTGCCAGAAATGGTGAGAGCGCTGCCCAAACGGAGGCGGGATCATCTCGCTGCTCGGACACGCCAGTAGTCGGGCATGCTGGCAGCACGGAGACGTGCTGATGTACGATGTGAGTAATCCTTTCGGGGATTGAGGTACGAAAAAGGACCGATCCTGCCAGATCGGTTTCATAGCAACACAAAGGATGGCCTTGCTAGGCCCTCCACGACTTACAATCTGATCCGCCGGCAAGCAATCCAGAGGGTAAGTCTCAAGCTTCGAAGGCCCGCCTAGTGCGGGCCTTCTTTTGTTCTATGAGGCCATGCGGATGGGCAGCTCCTGCTGGTAGTCGTCCTGGTCAAGTGCGGCAAGGTCCTCTTTGAGCTTCGGCTCTACGACGGAGAGGAGGTATTCGGTGACGGTGAGGCCTTTATGGGCCGCCACCTTCGCGATACCGTCAGCAGTGGGTTCCGGTGAGCGAAAACCAATGAACTTACGCAGGCCTTTGCTGGGGCGGCCGCCGCCTCGATTTACTGCTACTGCTGTCATGTGCTGCTTCCTTTGATTTTGTATCCGCCCGGAGCGGTTACAGCTTCATCGTTGCCTTGCTGCGCCGTCCCGACTGACTGCAGTCGTTGCGACTGCTCTGAAGCTATCACCGAGCGATTCGCACCTCGGGGATTGTTTTCAGAAAACGGCGGCGTGTCGTGTTTGTGACGTCTCACCTCTGCAGTCAATCCTTCGAGTTCTTCCTTGCGGCTAACTATGCCTCATCTTAGACATGTCTAACGAAATGTTTAAAGCTAAGGTACGAAGGGGCGACAATGGAGGTATGGAAAAGTTTGATCGACCACCCCTTGCCCATGCGTCTGCAACCTACAGGCGTGCGGTCATGTTCGATCTCGCCGAAGAATTTGAGGTGGGCTTTTTTCTCTCGTACTACCGAAACTTCTCCATCCCGCACATTGCTCAAGCACTTGCTCTAACCGGGGAAGTCCACGCCAGGCCTTCCAAGCGCTCTATGGACACGGCGATAGTCATGTACGAGCTAATCGAAGATGGGTTTGATGGAGCACGAGGGCAGGCGATGGTGGATCTACTCAATAGAGTCCACAAGGGAGTCAAAGGGACAAACGAAGACTTCCTGTACGTTCTCACGACTCTGTTGGTCGTTCCAATAAGGTTCTGCGACGCACATGGAAGACGACGAACGACTGCGGATGAGCGCCAGGCGGCAACAGATTTCTACGCGGAGCTAGCCCGCCGCATGCGCATCGATCATGCATTCACGTCCTACGAGTCGGCAGAGCGGTTCCTCGCCGACTATGAAGAGCAATTCTCCGCGCCGAGCGATGCCGGCGCGGAGCTCATGTCCTCCACCATGAGTCTGTTCAGCGACCGTCTACCGGGCCCCCTTGCTCCGCTAGCGGCGCCCGTCCTGTCCGTACTATTCGATGACAGCCGACTGAGCCATTCGTTGGGTCTCTCAGTACCCAATCACGTGATGAGGACAGTAGTCAGACTCGGTCTCCGAGCCCGGGCCGCCCAGCTTCGCCGCCGCCCTCCTCGAGCGCAATCTCGGTTTAATCCTGGTAAGGCGGGCAGTGGCGTATACCCGGATGGCTACTCCCTGGATGAACTAGGACCGCGCAGCCGTGCCAACTAAGAGCCCAGACTTCCGTCGCGCCAAACGAGCTGCGAAGCATCGACTCCAGCAGCTGTCGCTGCCGCAAGAGCTGTCACTGGAAACGCTCCAATCGGTGGTGGAACGAGAGCGGAACATCAGCATCACACTAAGGGCGGCTCATCCCCAGGATGACCCCCTTGTAACTGGAAGTGTCCTTTTCACCGACAGTCACGCAGTGATTACTCATCCTCGAAATGCAAGTCCTCATCGAAAGAACAAGATCCTTTGCCACGAGTTCGCACACCTCCTGTTCGCACACGAACAAGCGGGTCCAGCGGAACAAGTGTCTGAAGATTTCGGGAGGATGCTCGAACTGCTGGACCCGGAGATGGTGAAGGCTCAGCTGTTGCGACGCCGCTGCTTCGATAGTCCGGATGAACTGGAAGCAGAAGTTTTGGCTGACCTGTTATCAGTCCGTCTTACTTGGTCTTCAGCTTTGAGAGCAGCTACTCCCGATTCTTTTGGCCGAGTCTTCGGATGAATGACTGGATCCCCGCAGCCATACTTTGGGGTCTTGCCCTTATTCGGCTTCCGACCATTCGAAGTCGTGCGGCACTTCCTGCCCTCCTCGGAGCAGTCTTTGCCTCAGTCGCTTTTACTCTCTACGTCCCCGTTGTCTATATCGCAGCAGACCAAGTGCTCGGCGGTGGGAACGCCGTGGCGCTCGTTCTGTCTGAACTTGTAGTTGCCGCCCTGTGGCAGGTCCAGAGGTCTCTTCAGGTGGCTACCTCCCCTTCCGCAGTCGTCTGCGGTAAGGCATGGCGTAGGTGGTGGGCAATTTGCTCAGGGGTGATGTTTCTTACGTTTCCTTGGTGGAATGCTCCGCTCTCCACAAGATGGGTCGTGAGTGTGTACGGTGCACAGCCGGCACTTCTTGCGTTCCAAACGTTCGCTGTAGCCTTCATCATTACGGTGAGCGTCAGCGCGCTCAGGATTTGTTTGCCCCGTCTGAAGCAGATGAGAGGTCTCTTTCGTTCTGGATTCCGAATGGTACTTGCAGGCTTTGGTCTTGCTTTCGCACTTGTGGGGCTGCGCTTGGTTGGGAACTTTCTCCAGCCGGGGTCAGAGCTAAAGGCTCAGATCGAATGGATCTATGAAACAGCCCAGCAAGTGATTGTCATTCTGGTTTCGTTAGGTCTCTCCTTGCCTCGCCTTGCTGCGGTGGCACAGCGACTAATCGTCACTGTCAAAGCGGCCAAGATGCTCCGCCGGATCCGCCCCATTTGGTGGGACGTCGCATCTTCAGAGATGGATTTGGTGATTGATTCGCGACTCTATTCAAGAGTTGAATTCTTGACTGTCAAGAGCGTGGCACGTTTGCAGCGGCGCGTATCAGAAATCCGCGATAGCGAGATCCGTGCCCAGACGCGCGGGTACGTAATGGATACTCGAAATGCAGAGATCGTTAGAGAAGTTGAGACACTTTTGTACGACTACGCCGAAGGCGCCATGAATAGCAAGAAAGCAGCGATGCGGTGATATCCAGGAACAGCCCCTATGCTGAGCAGCGCCGGGCCGAGCTTGCGCGGCGTCTGCGAGTACTCTTGGACGTTGTTGTTGCTGAGGGTGGCCGTCCCTACGAATTCGCAGACATTCAATCAGCCTTGGCGGCCAGGGGAGTGAAGCTGTCTCGTGCGCGGTGGTACTACATGCGTGACGGCGACGGTCCGTTGGTTACAGACGCAGTGCTGCTTGAGGCGTTGGCAGAGTTCTTTGGTGTCCCTGCGGCATATCTCACCGATCCGGGATCAGAAATGCCGGCACGCGTGGAAGCTCAATTGGAGCTTCTTAGAGTCATGCGGAAGAACCAGGTGAAATCCTTCGCTCTCCGAGCCCTCGGTGAGGTTTACGACGCAGAGAGCGTAAGGTCTCTCGCCAGGCTCATAGACACCGCATTAGACGACGAGAAGTAGCTAGCCTCCATAAAAGCCGCGGGTACTGCGCGTGCTACTGTTAGACATGCCTATAGACATGTCTAATGCGATTCTGATGGCACCTGATTATCGATGACCTGATCCCGTCCGACTTGAACAAAAGGCATGCGGGAAACCAGAGCGTCAAAGCTGATGAAAACGCCAGACGAAACCACCGCAATGCGGCATGAGTAGGGGGTCGAAGCCGTGAAGAACAAAGGGTTGTCTATAAGCCTTACGGCCGTTGTCCCCAGCATCTTATTTGGGTCCGTCCTGTCCATTCCCTTGTTGCTTCAACCGGTCAACCCCCCGGCCAGCAATTGCGACCCTAGTGTCTCTGTCACGGTCGATGCCGATAAAAAGGTCGAGGGGTACTCCGAGGAGCAGTTGAAGAACGCCGCGGCGATCATGGGTGCCGGCAAGGCGCTGAACCTTCCCCTGAAGGGCCAGATAATCAGCGTCATGGTCGCCCTGGGAGAGTCTGGACTGCGTGTCCTGGACCGCGGCGACGCCGCCGGGCCGGATTCCCGTGGTTTGTTCCAGCAGCGCGGGAACGGCGCATGGGGCTCATACGCAGATCGCATGGACCCAACCATCAGTGCCGCGAATTTCATCAAGGCGCTGCAGGCGGTGCCGGGTTGGGAGTTGCTTGAGCCGACTATCGCCGGCAACAAGGTCCAGCGCAATGGCGACCCTTATCACTACCAGAAGTACTGGCCCGAGGCCGTGAAAATCGTCCAGACACTCTCTACCGGCAAGTTTTCGCTGGAAGGCAGCGGCTGCGCCATTCCAGGGCAGTCCGGCGCCGGAGATGACTACCCGTGGAAGAACTCGCCCACCTGGCTCCAGTCCGGAACGGGCGCCGCGGCGGCATCACCGCTGGGCATGTTTTACCGGGAATGCGTGGATTTTGCCCTGTGGCGGGTGAATCAGCAGATGGGGTCCGCCAGCGCACCGTTCAGGTTCCTCAATGGCACCTTCCGCCCGGACGGACAGGGCCTCGGTTCCGCTCTGACCTGGAAGGCCGGCTGGGACGCCAAGGGCTGGGCCACCGGCAGGACGCCCAGAGTGGGCGCGGTGGTTTGGTACGCGCCCGGTGCCGGGGGAGCGGACCCGACTTATGGGCACGTAGCCGTGGTCAAGGAAGTCAAGGACAACGGGACCTACGTCGAAGAGGGCTACAACGGAAACCCGGCACCGGATGACCACAACTACTACACCCGCACCGTGAGCAACACGGTCCCGTCGGCCTTCCTGTATCTGCCCACCCAAGAGGAGAAGAAGTGAAAAAGTCACTCGCACTGACCGCGGTGGTCCTGTTGTGCGCGGCCTGCGCACCGGCAGTGGACACCACACCGGCCCCGGCGACCAGCACGGCCGCCACACCTTCTGCACCGGTCTCCCTGAGCGCGGGCAGCGGCCCGCAGGCCCCCAACGGCACCGTGCCGGCAACCATCGGCATCAGCTGGGACCAGCCCAGCAAGGACGCCGCCGTAGACACCGCCCAAAAGGCAATGACGGACTTCGCCCGCCCGGGCCTGGAAGAGAAGCAGTGGGCCAACGACCTCGCCCGCTGGCTCACACCGCAAGCCACCGCCGACTACTCCGCCGTAGATCCGGCCAATGTCCCCGCCACTCGGGTCACTGGCCCCGCGACGCTGACAGTCGATGAGGCAAACGGCTACGGGGTCATGGCAGCCGTTCCAACCGACGCCGGGACTTACACCGTGCAGCTGCTCCGCACCGGCCCGGAGGCCCCATGGAAGGTCAACCGACTCACTCCGCCCACTTCGTAGGCGCCCGCACGTCACCGAACCCGTCAACGTAAAGGAATCAGGTTTCATGAGCATCACACCAGCAGAGGTCCTGGCCTTCCCGAACATTAAGGCCATTATCAGCGACAACGGCACCGCCGAGGTCGTTGTCGCAGGAAATTCCCGCGTCGTCCCGGCAGGGGAGACGCTGCAGGACCTGCGCGACAATGCTCTGGCCCTTGTCGTGGCCGAAGCCAAGACGTTGCAGCGTCCCGTCCGGGTCCGTATCGAGGATCCCGAGGGCCACGGCGAGCTGATCGTCCACCCAGGGGGCAACGTCGAATCCGTCTCCTACGAACCTCAAGCCGCCCGCCGCCGCACCGCCGGAACCGCCACCACGCCCACTGCGACCGCCGCCGACGCCACCGGCATCACTCCAGCGCCAACGCCTGGGGCGAAGCCTGAAGTTGCCAAGCCGATGGTGGACCGTCAGCCGTGGCCCCCCCTTCCAGCAGAGACGGCGGTGGCCAAGGACGCGGCACCCGAACAGGCTGCTGAAGCCGACGCTCCGGTCACCCGACGTAGTTTGAAGGAGACCTCTTTCCTGGTCAGCGCGCCGGTGCTGGAGCCTGCCACGCAGGGCTGGCGCGGGGCCCTGACCCGGCTGGGCTTTCGAATGGACCCCTCGGAGGAGGAGCTGTCCGAGCGGGAGGACATCCGGACCGTCAGCCAGCACTGGCCGGGCCCGCGGACCATCGCCGTGGTCAACCGCAAGGGCGGGGCCAACAAGACGCCCACGGTTGTGATGCTTTCGGCGATCCTTGCCCGCTACAGCGGCGCGGCCACGGTGGCGTGGGACAACAACGAATCCCAGGGCACCCTGGGATGGCGGACCGAGAAAGGCGCCCACGACCGCAGCGTCCTGGACCTGATCGATTCCTCCACCGAGCTGCTGTCACCGTCCACGAACGCGGCCGAAATCGCGAAGTTCGTCCACCACCAGACCGCCGACAAGTTCGACGTGCTGCGCTCGGACGAAAACGAGGAAGGCGACCACGAAGTCACCGCCGAGGAAGTGGACATCGCCCACCAGGTCCTCACCCGCTACTACCGGCTGGTCATCATGGACTCCGGCAACACCGCCCGCGCAGCGAACTGGCGGCGGATGATCGACCACACCAACCAGCTCGTCGTCCCCGTCACCGCCATCGAGGACCGCGCAGAAGCAGCACGGCTGACGCTGCAGACCCTCGAATCCCGCGGTGGCCACGACGCCGAGCTGGCACGCAACGCCGTCGTGATCGTCTCCGAATCCACCGACGCCAAGCGCAGCATGACCGGAGACGCACTGAAGCGCGCCAAAGCCGAGGCACAGCGCATCGCGGACGGCTTCGAACCGTTCGTCCGCGCCGTCGTCCGCATCCCGTACGACCCCGCCCTGGTCAACGGCCCCATCCGCTACGAAGCCCTCCAGTCCGCGACCCAGCGGGCATGGCTGGCTGCGGCGGCCGCCGTCGCCAAAGGCTTCTAGAACGACCCCACGGAACTCGAGAGTTGAGAGGAGGAACCATGCAGAAGACCTTGAACCCCTGGGTCACCCGCCCCATAGCGGATGAATCGGAAGAGGAAACACTGGCTGTGGCTGTCCCGCCGGCGGCGACCATCAGCGCGCCGCTGCGCGGCATGGTCGAGCCGGACGCGGCAGACCGTCTGGCGTCCCGCAGCATGGCCGGCACAGCCCGTCTCTGGGTTGTCGGGACCCATGGGGGAGCGGGTGAAAGCCGGATCGCTGACCTTATCGAATCTGCCCGTTCCACAGACCATTGCTGGCCTGTTCTTCCCAGCGGCGGTAACCCGCGGGTGCTGCTGGTCTGCCGCGCAGACATGCGGGGTCTGACAACTGCCCGGAACGCGCTCACGCAGTGGGCGTCAGGGGCAGCCCCGCAGAACGACCTGCTTGGACTCGCCGTCCTTGCAGACGCCCCGGGAAAGACACCCAAAGCACTCCGGGACTTCGCCGCCCTCGTAGGCGGTGGGGCACCACGATTCTGGACTCTGCCTTGGGTGGACGCATGGCGGCACACGGACACCACGGAACTGCCAACCATCCGCGAGTACCAGCGCTTCATTACCGACGTGGCCGCCTTGGCCACGGCCACCAACCACTGAAAGGTCTCACCGTGAACGCGTTCACCGCACTCTCCACCAGCGTTATCCCCAACCCCACCCCTGTCGTCCCGGCACAGGCCGGCGGCCTGCTGACCATCCTGAACTGGGCTTCCGGTATCGGGCTGGTCCTGGGCGTCCTGGGCGTCATCATCGTCGGCATTGGCATGGTCATCCAGCTCCAGCGCGGTGAAGGGGCCCAGGCGATCGGCAAGCTCGGCTGGGTGCTGATGGGCTGCATCATCATCACCGGTGCGGCGGGCATCGTCCGCGCCTTCGTCTAAGCCAGCACCATCAACGGGAGGTTCCGTATGAGCCAGTCAACAGAGAGCACCACCGAAAGCAATCCGTTCACTAAGCCCGGATTCATCATCGCGGCCGCCCTGGTCGTCGCACTAATCGCCGCCGTCGTAGTGATCTTCTTGCTTCCCAAATCAGACGGCACCACCGAGCCTGCCTCAGCCTCATCGGCGGCCACCGCCTCTTCAGCACCACCAACGTCAGCCGACGCTGCTGGAAAGAGTGTTTGTGGACTGCCCTCGAGCACGGAGACGGCTGTGGGCGCAGCGCCAAAGTCCGAGTGGGAACTCGTGGGGAAAATGGCAGCGCCCACTGACCCCACAACATTCGGGCCAGGGCTGACGGACGACACAGGATTTAGGTCTTGCTTTGCTCACTCGCCAACCGGCGCCCTCTACTCGGCTGCCAACCTGGTGGCCCTTGGCTCATCCAAGTCACAGCAAATGAATATCAAGCTGGCGGACAAGCTCATGGCCCCCGGCGCTGGGCGTGATGCAGCCAAACAGCAAGCAATGACGTTTGATCCTTCCACCGCTACAAGCGACACCGTTCAGCTACGAGGGTTCCTGCTCAAGTCGTACACGCCTACAGAAGCCAACGTTGATCTGGCCTTTCAAACCTCCGGCGGAAAACTGTTTCACGCAGTTCTGCCGCTCCAGTGGCTCGACGGGGATTGGAAAGTCAAGGTTTCCGATGCTGGTCAGCTCATAAACGATGTTGCCCCGCTCAGCGACATGAGCGGCTTTATCGCGTGGGCCGGGGTCTGACATGGCCGAGTGCGCTCCTCTGGATGTCGTCTGTCAGGGCGGCAATGTCGTTTCCGGGATACTCGACGACACCATTGGCAATTTGGCGAAGTCGATCATGGAGGGAATGAGCCAGATGGTGACGACTTTGTCTACCTTCTGGGTGTCCATGCCGACGGTGAACCTCACCAGCGAGGATGGGGCAACGGCCAGTCCGGTTGTATCCGCTGTAAACAGCGAGTTGATGCCTTGGACGCTGGCCCTGGCAGTCCTCGCCGTGATCATCGGAGGCATTCGGATGATCTGGGAGCAGCGCGGGGCGCCGCTCAAGGATCTGCTCCGTTCCCTGCTCACGCTCACCTTGGTATCGGCCATAGGCCTTGGCACGATCTCGATTCTGGTGCTTGCCGCCGATGCCTTCGCCAGCGCCATCATCACAAGGTCCACTGACGGCAAGGGCTTTGCCGACGCGTTCCAGAAAATCGCGGCTATCCATACAAGCGATGCGGTCTTCATTCTAATCGTCCTGGGCTTGGTCGGATTAATTGCTTCCTTGGTTCAGATCGTTCTCATGGTGGTCCGCAGCGGCATGTTGGTAATCCTGGCCGGCATCCTGCCCACGACGGCCGCCTTCACGAACACCGAGATGGGCAGGCAGTGGTTCCAGAAGGCAGTCGGCTGGACCATCGCCTTCATCCTCTACAAGCCGGCTGCCGCCATCGTGTACTCGGTTGCGTTCCTCTTGATGAGCAAGACCAGCGGGAAGGATGCCCTGATCGGCTCCATCACTGGCTTCACGTTGATGATCGTTGCCCTGTTCGCCCTTCCAGCCCTGATGCGGTTCGTCACGCCAATGGTGGGAGCCGTTGCCGCTGGCAGTGGAGCAGCAGGAGGAGCCTCAGTGGGTGCCCTTGCCACAGGGGCTGTGTCCCTGGGCCGGGTTGGCAGTGGGCGGGGCAACGCCACGCCCACTCCAGCCAGCACCAGCACATCCAGCATGAGCACAGGCAATGCTCCCAAGGGTAGTTCTGGATCTTCGGGCCCCCGGGGTGGGGGCGGCCAGCCCACGCCCGCCTCGTCGGGTCCGGGCGGCGCCGCCGGCACTGCAGGCAAAGCGGGAGCAGCAGCACTGGCCGGGGGTGCTGGGGCCGCAGCTACCGGCCCGGCTGGCATGGCTGTAGCCGCCGGCGTTCAGGTGGCGTCCAGGACATCAGAGGCAATCAAGACGACCGCGCAGGATTCAACGGGGGAGGGCCCCAGTGGCAGCAATTAACGCCGAATACAAGGAACCGTCCTACGGCAACTGGCGCGTCCCGCGCTCAGCCGGGCTGGGCAATCTCGGCGCTATCGGCACCGGCATCGTCATGGTCGGACTCCTGCTGGGCATCGTCAGCTTCGCCATCTGGGGCCTGTTCGTCGGTCTGGGCGTCCTCGCCGTCGCCGGTGCCTGCGCGCTGCTGCTGACCGTCAAGGACAAACACGGCCAGTCCGTCGTGGACCGTCTGGGTATTCGCTTGGCTTTCAAGGTCTCGAAGTCCTCTGGGACCAACCTGTACCGTTCCGGTCCGCTGGGCGTCACGGAGTGGGGCATGTACCAGCTTCCCGGGCTGGCAGCGAAGTCCACACTGTACGAGTTCACCGACTCCTACAAGCGCCCTTTCGCCATGCTCCACGTACCCGCGACCAGCCACTTCACCGTGATCTTCTCCACCGAACCGGACGGGGCCTCCCTTGTGGACCCGGAGCAAATCGATGCCTGGGTAGCGAACTGGGGTGGCTGGCTCGCCGGACTGGCCGACGAGGCCGGCTTGGACGCCGCAGCCGTGACTGTCGAGACCGCTCCGGACTCGGGGTACCGGCTGCGAAACGAAGTCATGATGAACATCGACCCGAACGCACCTCAGTTCGCCAAGGACATGCTCCACGAGGTCGTCCAGACGTACCCGGAAGGATCGGCCACGGTCCGCGCCTGGGTGTCCCTGACTTTCAACGCCTCCCTCCGTGCCGGGTCCAAGAAGCGCACACCGGAAGATGTTGCCCGTGACCTGGCCTCGCGGATCCCCGGCCTGTCAGCACGACTGCAGTCCACCGGTGCCGGGATCGCCCGGCCCATGTCCGCGCAGGAACTCTGCGAGGTCGTCCGAATCGCCTACGACCCACCTGCCGCGCTGATCATCGACCAAGCCCACGCCGCCGGCACCCCGGTATCCCTAAATTGGGGCGAGGTCGGCCCCACCGCGACGCAGGCAAGCTGGGACGACTACCGCCACGACTCCGCATTCTCGGCCTCCTGGACCATGACCGGCGCTCCCCGCGGGTCCGTGAACTCCGCCGTCCTGTCCCGGCTGCTGGCCCCGCACGGGGACATCGACCGCAAACGCATCTCCCTGCTCTACCGCCCGATGGACTCCGCCAAGGCAGCAACCATCGTCGAAAGGGATCAGAACAACGCCAACGTCCGCATCACCTCAGGCACCCGGCCCACGGCCCGCGCCCTGGTCGATGCCCGCTCAGCCGTGCAGACTGCCCAGGAAGAAGCACAAGGCGCGGGACTGGTGAACTTCGGCATGGTCGTCACCGCCACCGTCACTGACAAGGAACGCCTGCCGGACGCTGTCGCAGCCATTGAACAAACCTCCGGTACCGCCCGGGTCCTGCTGCGCCGGGCTTACGGCTCCCAGGACACCGCGTTCGCCGCCTCCTTGCCCTTGGGGCTGGTCCTGCCCAAGCACAGCATGGTGCCCTCCGAGATTAAGGACGCCCTCTAATGGCGCGCATGAGGCTTTTGACAGTAAAGAAGTCAAAGACAGTAAAGGACGCAGCGGACGAGACCTCGAAGCGTCCTGCTCGGGAAGCCGGCCCGGGATCGAGGGGTTGGACCGGACGGGGCGGCGGCATGGCGCAGCTGCTCCCGGCCGTCCGGGAGTATCGGGGGACAACGGTCCAGGTCTGCGGGCTATGGCCGTTTTCCTCCGGCGCATCCTCTCCCATGATTGGTGTGCCGCTCGGTCGGCATGAGGAAACCCAGGCAACCGTCTGCTGTGACCCGATCAGCTGGTTCCAGCGCGCCCGTCTCATTTCCAATCCGTCCGCGTTCATCCTTGGCAAGCCTGGCCTCGGAAAATCCACCGTGGTGCGGCGGATGTTCATCGGCCTCTCCGCCCAAGGCGTGCACCCCCTGATTCTGGGCGACCTCAAAGGCGAGCACGTCAAAGCCGTCAAAGCCCTGGGCGGGCAGGTCATCAAGCTCGGCCGCGGCGTCGGCTACATGAACATCCTCGACCCGGGCCAGGCCGTCGAAGCGGCCCAGCTGCTCGAAGACAGCGGCCACCACGAAGACGCCGCCAGGGTCCGCGCCGACGCCCACGGCCGGCGCCTCACCATGGTCGTCTCCCTCATCACGATCAGCCGGAACAACCCGCCAACGGACCAGGAACAGACCATCCTTGACCGGGCGCTGCGGGTCCTCGATGAGCGCTTTGACGGCGTCCCGGTTCTGAAGGACCTGCTGGACGTGATCGTCTCCGCGCCGGACGAGCTGCGCCAGGTGGCACTGGACCGCGGCGACATGAACGTCTACCTGCAGGAGACCCGGGCGCTGGAAGCAACCCTGCTGGGCCTGACCGGCGGCGGGAAGCTCGGCGAAATCTTCTCCCGGCAAACCACGAACCCGATGAAGCGTGACCGGGCCGTGGTCTTCGATGTCTCCAGCATCGATGAGACCGAAACCTATCTGCAGGCCGCCGTGCTGTTGGCTTGCTGGTCCTACGGCTTCGGCACCGTGAACGTCGCCAATGCCCTCGCCGACGCCGGGCTGGAGCCACGCAGGAACTACTTCGTGGTCCTGGATGAGCTGTGGCGGGCCCTGCGCGCCGGCAAGGGCATGGTTGACCGGGTGGATGCCCTCACAAGGCTCAACCGGTCCGTCGGCGTCGGGCAGATCATGATCTCCCACACCATGTCCGACCTGCTGGCACTGCCGGCCGAGGAGGACCGGATGAAAGCCCGTGGCTTCGTCGAGCGCTCCGGTATGGTCATCTGCGGCGGGCTGCCCGCTTCCGAGATGCCGCTGCTGACCTCCGCGATACCGCTGTCCCGGCAGGAACAGCAAAAGCTCATCTCCTGGCAGGATCCGCCCGCGTGGGACTCCCGCGGGGTCGACGTCGAACCGCCAGGGCGCGGGAAGTTCCTCATCAAGGTCGGCGGCCGTCCCGGTATCCCGGTCCAGGTCGGCCTGACCTCCGTTGAGCATGGCCCTGACGGGGTCAACGACACCGACGGTAAATGGCACGGATCCCCGGAACCCATCCTCGACCCGGCAACACCCATCATGCCAACCGAAGGAGGATCCCTATGAGCGCACCGAACCGCAAAGGCATGGGCCTCGGCGACGCCATCCTCGTATGGCTGGCCATCGGCTTTATCGTCGTCTTCGGCGGCGGCACATACGCCGCCGTGCACCTCGGGTCCTGGATGGCCGGCATTGACGCCCCTCCGGCCCACCCCGTTGACCTGATCGCCGGGCTTATCAAGGGCAAGGTGCCATGGCCGACCCAGGCCACCGTCGTCGTGTGCGTGTTGGTCGGCCTGGTGCTGGCGCTTGCCGTCGTCGTCCTGGTGGCGTGGCGGCAGGGTGCGTCCAAGCGGGCACGCGTGGACAAGGCCGCCCGCTACCTCGGTCGCGGAAAGTCCCTCAACGCTTTCTCAGAGAAGGGCGCTCAGGCCAAGGCCGAACGGCTGGGCATCAAGGACAACCCCGGCATCGTTGTGGGGAAGGTGGTCTCCACCGGCCAGAAATTCATCCAATCCTGGGAAGACCTTAGCCTCGACATCTGGGGACCCCGGACCGGTAAATCGACATCCCGGGTGATGCCCGCGATCCTGGACGCTCCCGGCGCTGTCGTCTCGACGTCAAATAAGCGTGACGTCGTGGACGGCACCCGTGGCGTCCGCGAGGCCACGGCCCCGGTGTGGGTGTTCGATCCGCAGAAGATCGCGCAGGAAGAACCGGACTGGTGGTGGAACCCCCTCTCCTATGTCACCGATGAAGAGACGGCGTACAAGCTCACCCAGCACTTCGCGGTTGGTTCCCGGGTTCCCGGGTCGAAGCCGGATGCCTACTTCGACCCCAAAGCAGAGGACATTCTTTCCTCGTACTTCCTGGCAGCAGCACTGGGTGATTTGCCGATCACGCAGGTCTACCTGTGGGTGACCGAGCAGGTCAGCCAGGAACCCATCGAGATCCTCCGGGAGCACGACTACGAGCTGCAGTACAAGGGCCTGGAGTCCACACTAAAGCTGGCCGACAAACAGCGGGACGGTATCTTCGGCACTGCCGAGAAGATGATCCAGTGCCTCAAGAGCCGCAACACCCTCCGCTGGGTCGCCCCCACAGGCGGCGCGACTGTGGCCAGTGATGCGCGCCGGCAGTTCAACCCGCACGCCTTCGCCGCGTCCCAGGAAACGATCTACATCCTCTCCAAGGAAGGTGCAGGCTCCGCCGCACCACTCACCACGGCACTGACCGTGGCAATCGCTGAGGCAATGGAGGAACGGGCAGAGCGCAGCGGCGGCCGACTGCCCAAGCCGGCACTGTTCGCCCTGGACGAGTTGGCCAACGTCGTCCGCTGGGCCGGCCTGCCGGACCAGTTCAGCCACTACGGCTCAAAGGGCCTGATCGTCATGGGCATCCTGCAGTCCTGGTCCCAAGGCGTCGAACTCTGGGGCGAGGCCAACATGCGGAAAATCTGGTCCGCCGCGAACGTCAAGGTCTACGGCGGCGGTGTCGCTGAAGAAGGCTTCCTCCGCGCCCTTTCTGACCTGATCGGCGACTACAGCTACATCAACGTCTCCGTCTCCTCAGGGAAGTCCGGGTCCAGCCGCTCCCGGCAGGAAAGCAAGGAACGGATCTTCGACGTCTCCAACCTTGCCGAACTGGACCGCGGCCGCGCCGTGGTCCTCGCCTCCGGCGCCCCAGCCACCCTGGTCAGGACCATGCCCTGGTACACGGGGCCGCACAAGGACGCCGTGGAAGCCTCCATCAAGAAGTACAGCCCACAGCCGGAGGACGAGCCGTTACCGGTTGCAGCGGCAGCGGCCGCAAATCCATGGGTGACCGGGTAGGGGAGTAGGCCGTGACGATAGACATCGGGCGCTTCAGTGAAGCTCCCAGCTCGGACCGCCAGGAAGCTGGCGCTGATGGTGGAGAGCAGCAGAAGCCCCCGCAGCTGGTTTACGGGTCGGCCGAGGAATTCCTGCACGAGCAACTGCTCCCCACCTACGTCCGTGACGTGGACGGCCGCGCCGCGAAATGGTGCATCGAATGGTATTTCCACCCTGAAGCCATCTCGCGGGTGGAAGCGCTGTGGCGTGCATGGGAACACCTCAGGCTCGACGGGGCCACCGGCATGAGCGTCTGGTTCAAGGACCACGCAGACCACCATATGAGCGTGCTCCTGGATCCGCGCGGGCCATTCTACAAATGCGATATGCAAAAGCACCGGGACCCCGAACACCTCGAACCAAAGAAGGCCCCGGCCGGCTGGTTTCCGGATGTGCGGACTCTTCACACCTAGTAACGGGCAGCTGCGGGATGAGGTCAGTTCAACAAAAAATAAGTCGGGGCTGGAATCTGTTAGAGATCCCAGTTCCGACTTTTGTTTGTTTCGGCCCTAGTGAGCGGCTTCGTATTTCTCTACGACTTCCGCTTGAATACGACCACGAGTATTTACCTGGATGCCGTTCTCAACTGCCCACATCCGTACCGCTTTTGCGTCCGGCCCACCTTGGGAGGACTTCGTGCGGGCCGCCGGACGGCCACGTCCGCCAGCTACCCTGCGTCCAGCGTCGGTAAAACGGCTCAGGGCTCCGCGCAGTTCATTCGCGTGCCCCTCGTTCAGATCAATCACGTATTCACTGCCGTCGAGGGCGAAAGATATCGTTTCGCTAGCTTCCGAGCCATCAATATCATCTTCCAGAACCACGACTGTCTTTTTTGCCATAAAACAAGGTTAACAGCCTGCGGACTACGCAGCGCCCCGTCCAGACAAGTAATCGCCGCACAGCTAACTGGACCCGCCACGATCACACCCCTCACGAAGACGCTTACAACCCGAATTAGCCAGGCCATGAGGAAAAAGATCCCGCGTCACGACGCACCCGCCACCAAGGGGTTCACATGCGGAGCCGATCCAAGTTAATTGCTGAACATTTTACTAATCGTCCCGTCGTTCATTTAGCCGCCTATAGCGACGGCAAGACCTTCTAGTGCCGCCTCTTCCGTGTGCACTCTCCTCACTGCCGGGCATGGAAGGTGGGCGGGGATCCGTTGCATTTCTTCGAACAGGCTGTCCTTCAGGTGGGGCCAAAGGGCAGAGATATGTCCTCCGGACAGGCCAATGGTGCTTGGCTGAAAGATGGTACATAGCTGCACGATGAAGCCACCTAGCCGGTATCCGAACCGGGAGGGGATGTCCTCGTGCCTGGCTCTTAGTTCTGCAACGCCTTCGGAACCTAGTGCCCACCACGCAGCGTCGTTGGTAGCAGATGTGCGAAGACGTAGGTCCCCGAGGTCCCAGTTTTCGCCGCTTGCGGGATGCAGGAGAGCTCCTTGCCTGTCCAACACGCCGATAGCTAATGACGTACCAATGGCAACGGCCACGGCACCAAGTTGCAGGTTCTGCAGCCGATGCATAGCCAACGCATGCGCGTCCCCGTCGTTGAAGACACTCACCTTGGCCAAGGGAAAATGATGACGCATCTGCGCTGCGAGGTCCCCCTGCAACCAAGGGGCAACCCGACTCATCCGAACCACACCTCGGGAATTGTCTACAAATCCCGGAACTGAGATAGCTATAGCGGCCGGATCATTACAGAGGTGCCGCAGTCCCAGAGCGAGTTCATGCAGGCTGCTGAACGTTGAGCGGCGTATCGGGCCTACCACCCCTTTCTCTACTGCCGCGAAACGCGTGCCTGATCCGCCCACATCCACAACAAGACCCCTACCGTCGTTTTGCTCCCAGAACTCCATTCATCCATTGTCTGTGACGTAGTGGGAGATTGTGGGCAAGCCGCCCTGCTTCCCTGTTTCGATTCCCGCGCGACCTGCACGTATCCGATTAAACCTGCGAGGAAGCCGTGAGTCCTTCGATATGGATCTGGATTTCATTATTTATTGGTGCTCTTTAGAAGGCAGGGTGATTCCTAGGCCTTTGATGTTGGAAAGATCAGCCTTGAGCCTTTGGTGCTACCCTTCCTTATTACCTATCCAGTTGTGCGGTGGAAAGAGTCGATCTTGGAAAACGATGCATCTTGGGGCAGCCGCGTTGGCGAAACTGCGTCTTCGGTTGCTAAGGGGGCGTGGTTCGGCGCGGAAGCAGCCGCCATAATTGCCAGCTCGCCAGCCGGAATTGTGCAGGACGCTGGAATATCCCTGGCAGATCCGCTTGGTCAATCCGCGCTGGTTGCCTTGTCTGATGCTCATGAAGCGTTGGAGTCAGCTGTGGAGGCTTCCGCTAAGGCGGATGATATACAGGAGGACATGGATGTGTCTCGCAGCGATGACGTTTCGCTCATGGTGGATCCACCCTCGTGGCTGTCCGACCCAACAGACTTGGAGCTGTCCATAGCGGAGGACCTCGGTATTTTTGCGAGCAACGAAACTGATTTGTCCGATAGCTCACACGAAGACTCGGGTGATTTGGGTCGAGAATGACATTTCGATGTTTGGGATCCGGCTCGGCATAGTCTTCCAGGCGCTCATGAGGAAAAACTTAACTCCGATCACCCTGTCCTCATCCAGTCGGCGTTGTTTTCCCTGATTGAGACCTTAGTTCAAGAACCACGCGAACAAGTTGCTGCCGCCTGTCGTGAAGTGCGTTCAGCATTGCTGTCTGCCGCTGGTTTTGAAATTCGTCGGCGGTGGCATGGGCGGCAGCGCACCAGAGTTCGTCTGGTGATCGTTGCATGAGGCTTGCACGTGTCAGTAAATCCTCCGCCGAGCCACCGCCCGACCTGACCTGTTCAGCCATTGCGCGTCCAACGTTTTGATGCTTGCACATGCTGCTACAGCCCAGACAGAATAGAGGCTCGCTCCTACCGTTAGTCAGAGAGGCACGCCGCTCGCGCCGTGTCAGAGTGATAGTGGCGTCTGGCGGAGTCACGTTCACGACGGCAGCAGAGACACGTGCAGCCCCGTAGACAACGGCTTGTCCAACCGCCAACCTGCCGAGATCTTCAATCTGCCGAGGGTCCAGCAACAAGGCGGAACCTGCGGCTTCCCGTTCTTCCCGCTCCACGAGCCGATGAGTTAGAAGGGATCCGCAAACCTTCCTAACCACCGGGTGGAGAACTGTGGGTGTTTGATCGACTACCAGGAATCCTTCCCCCGAGCCTCGCAGTTCAGCAATTGCTTCCGCTAGGAGGCGGACACCTTCTGCCTCTGTTGTGCCGGTGTGTCCCAAAACTCTGTGAGCCTCTTCCAGAACTGTGACGTGCTGCAATCCTTTCCCGGCTTCTTCTTCTGCGTTTTCACGAACGGACGCCAACCCAGCGATTAGGAGGCCGAAGACTAACGATCGCTCGGCTGGCCCTGCAAAGCCTCGGAATTCGATGACCGTTGGGCGGTTGAGAAGGTCGTGCCAATCGATGCCGGACGTTGGACCTCCGGTGAGTGCTACACCAAGGGGTCCGCGCACCATGGACTCCAGTCGCCCGAGCAAACCGGCGGTAACGTCAGCTTTACTTTTTGGGTCCATGGGCGTTGTGCGAATCAGGTCCCCGACGGCTGCATACAGCGACCGCAGAGTAGGCCATTCTCCGGCTGGGCATTGCTCATAGGCGCGAAAGAGCCCGCGAGACAAGGTTAGATAGCCAGCCGGCCAGCGGGCACTAATCTGAAGTGCGGCGTCAAACGCCCCAAGAACGCGGCCAGCATGAGCATGGACAGAAGATCCAGGAGGCACGACAAAGGGGTTGAAAGCCACATGCTCCGGATCAAGAACAACACGTTGAGGCGCCGCCTTTGGCCTATCCCGGAGGCTATCGATGAGTCCACCGTAATCACCCTTGGCCGGATCAAGGACCAAGAATGGGATCCCGTGATCATTCCAGAGTTGGCGGAGAACAGTGTGCACGGAGTGGGTCTTGCCAAAACCAGGCAAGCCCATGACGAGGGTGTGCTGGTTCAACTCACCGAGCGTAAGAGTTACTCTGCCTCCGTGAGGCGAAACTCCCAGAGTTACTGCTCCTGCTCCCCCATGAAGTGCTGGAGGTTGTGGCGAACGTGGGAGGGTGACCATGGGTGCGGACGCGATCCCAGGTAGCCCACCGCGGGGTGGCTGAGGAAACCGAACCACGAGGGACGCCTCCGCAGGATCCGACATATAGCGAAGTTCTTCGATTTCGCTATCGGGATGAGCGCGCCACGAACGTGATTCGCCTTCCCGAAAGAGCCCTAGTGCGTCCGTAAACTCGACGGAATCATCTGGTTTCGTTATGTCTGACCCGCCCACGGACGTCAGGTCCATGGCGACGGACTCCGCGAGACCAGGAACAAGTTCGTGATCGCTAGCGATGGCTACGCGAACGTGGAGTGCACCCCTAGGAAAGACACGTAGACGGTGCCTCGCCTCATCCGCTATTCGACGCAGTATCGGCCCGTATTCCCCGCCCACCGGTCCGTTCACGCCAGCAACTGCTGTTTTGAAGATGTCAGCGGCACGCATCAACAGGGCTTCTGAAGGGATGACGCGCTCCATATGCAGCACGAGAGCTGACTTGCCGGGCTGCCGCGTAAGTAAGCCCATTAAGGTTCGCAGAGAATTCGGTGCAACGTCCCACTGCAAAACAGTTGCCTCGGCGGGGTCCAGTACCGTTATTCCGGGCACAGGACGAGCATCCTCGATGCGCCGTCGTATTTCGACAACGCCTTCTATAGGAACTGATTGGGGCCAGTTGAATACACCTTTGGCCGCGCGGTCATCGCCTGGCTGCAGAGGCAGTTCGGCGGGCAGGGTAGCGGAGACAAGATCCCACATCTGCCGACAGCCGTCGGGGTTGTCCGCTGTCGCTACCAGCCAAGCAGTAAGCACTCCTGCTCCACCAGATTCATCGTTCGCGCCCTTCGAAAGTATGCGTAGCTGTAGTGATGAACTCTCGGGCGACGCATTGGCAATTGCCTCCGCCAGATTCAGATAACCTCTGTCCAGACTTTCGATACCGAAGCGCTCTCCATCGTCAATTGAGTCAGTCAGCCACGGCACGGAGGCAACCCAACCGAATCGACGATGTGAAATTTTCTCAACGTGCACGCTCAAAGGCCGTATGTGCATGATTCAGACAATCGGAGGCGCAAAGCGGATACGGGCACTCTCCCCAATGAGACTTTCCAGAGTTGGCAGTATCGGATTTTGAGGGTCGGTCATTATGTCGAAAACCTTCTGTGCATCGTTGCGTTGCCCTCGAAGCTCCACGTAAGCCTCGCGGCGGTCACGGACTTCCCGCAAGCTAAGGGAGGTGGTCACCGAAGGGGAAATGACCCGTACGAACTGTTGGACCGCTTCATCCAAGGTCGAACCGGCGGCGGCCTTGACCCCTACTTTTTCAATATTCCTACCCGCTCCACGCAAACCCTCAATCACCGAAGTTTCAAAGGTTGCAGGTATGACGGGCCTTGCCTTAGCCAGGACCAGAACGAGACCGGCGCGTTGGCTGGGTGCTTCCGCGAACCCCGCTCCAGTCAGAGGCGAACTACCGCCACTATTTATCCACACCTCTTCGATGAGCGGATCAACTTTCAGACCTGCCTTAGCTAAGTAGGCGCTGGACTCGACCGGAGCATGTACTGTCCCGAGGCTGGGAAAGTCCAGACGAGAGGGATCGATGCCATCCAGAACCATGTCAGCCTGGCGGCCCAAGGGGATCGAGGAATTACCGCCAGAAAGCCGGTGCAAGATCGCCGTGAGGAGCTCCGGACTGGAACGGATCATGGGGTAAAGGTGACTGGACTCCAGTAGCTTTATCAGGACCGAACTATGCTGCTCGGCCAGCTGCCCCCATAGCTTTGGTTCCACGAGTGCCACCGGATCAACGCCGATCCTACGAGCCTTTGCTATGGCTAGCTCCAATTTTCGCGATTCGAGCTCGGCTTCGGCATCGTGCTGGACACTCGCATGCTGCGCGTTCAACAACTCTTGGTGGATTAGAGCCCTCGCAGCGCGTTCTCTAGCTTCTTCGTCAAGTTTTTCTCTGTCTTCGTCGGCAACTCGTCGCTCTTCAGCAAGCCGCACCTCGCGGGCTAGTGCTGCTTCCTCCCAATCAACAGCTTGGACGGAGGTGACGGATACAAAGGGGACCGATTGAATGTTGAGTGCTCCGGCCGGGAAGATAAGGGTGGATGGGCCTTGGTTGACGACTTCTACGGCTCTTACTTTGGCCAGGGTTGTCCTGGAATGGACCTCAACTTCCTGCCGTATTCTCGCTACAACCCCTTCGAAGAACTTTTCGCCTTCGTCATTTATCTGCTGTAGCAAAGCTGACCCAGCCTGCTCCTCATCTGGGGTAATTCTGACTTGGAGACGCACTGTAAGGGCTGAGAGGCGGTAACCATCGTAAGTCCGCACATCTCGTACCGTGATTACTACATCCTGAGGAGTGGTATCCAAGTTTGCGACGGACGCGCCGAGTACTGGGGCGTCAAAGAACCTTCGAATTTTTGCGCCGGCGCTGTAGAGCGCTACGGCTCTGTTGTACTTGAAAATGATGAGCCATCGTCCAGGTTCAGCTATCTCCGCGCCTTTAAAGGGCCGGGCTGGCTCTAAAAGACGAACATTCATATATTACCTCTCATCACCGGTGTACTTTTCTGTGGATACTCAACCTCGATCATTCGCCGCACCAAATCTGCGCGCAACAGGCCACATCGACTTATAAATGTCCATCATGGTTGGTCTTGTTCCCAGTGGTCCAAGCGCTCGAGATACCAATCTAGCCAACTCGGGACCCGCTTGCTCGAGTCGCATTTTCGCCTTTTTCGGTACTGTACGGGCAACGTTCGCCGGTTCTCCGAAATCATTCTCCATGAACGCGACAATCCATAGGGCCACGACGAAAACGTCAGTTTCCTTTGTCACTACAGACGCAGTGACGCTAGCGGGATCAAAGGTGTATGGGGACCGTCTGATGACACCACGTAAGCGTTGGCCGCCGTCATCCAAAAAGGTATCATCGATATCAATGAGATATATGGAGTCATTCTTGTGACTGCCGTCAACTTGCCGCACAAGGACGTTGCTCATACTCAAGTCACCGTGCACAAGATTTGCCGAATGCATCATAGTGACGGTCTCAACGAGTGAGAAAAGTATTCGCCATTGCCATTGCTCACTATTAGCGCCTACTGGGCTCATTTGCTGGCTAAGGAACTGTGCTTCAAATTTCACCCGCTGCGCGGTTGGAACCATTGTCCGCCGCTGACGATCGAAGTGAAATTCCACCGCTGCCACCTCAGCTGGAATTGGCGGCAAAAACATTCCGCCAAATTCACCCGCGGGAGACAGTATAGGGCGCAATGGAACGTTCAGGCGTTCCAGCCAGGCAGCTGTCACGTCGGCGGACGGGTCGAGCGACTTGCAGACACGTATCAGATCCATGGCTCTCATCATGTCGGCTCTGGGCCGTTCCGTCTTATACAGCTTGGCGACGATTCCCTCCATAACATCCTTGCAGGCGAAGATGGCCCCCTGGCCGCCTTCACCATCAGTGAGAGGGCCATCTATCAGCTTCTTTGCTTCAGTCCAAGGCACGGGATTCGGGCTGAAGTGCTTAGGCTGTGGTTTCACCTTCACCCTGGGGTAGCTCATCCTCCGCTTTCGTGGATTCCCGTTCGCCTGAAGCTGGGGCATTGGGAGTGCGCCACAAAACGACGGCAGTGCGGTCATCATTCGCGGGGGCGTACTGGAAGGCAAGGTGGCCAGCGAAATCCCATGGGGTAGGCACTGCGTGCCATACCTTGGCCAGCTCATGCCCGAGGAGGGTATCAGAGCGAACATCTGACGCTATCCCATCTGAGGCAAAGCAAAGAACTTGCCCGTCCTGCCAAAGAAGTTCGCTGGTGTGCGCCACCAGGTGCTTGTGGACCGGTAAGGCGCGGACAGAGTTTGCATAGCCGGCTTCGGAAAGTTTCGGCAGCCGATCCCAGATTGGATGCCCATCCCGGATCTCGCGGGTGTCATAAATGATCAGCTCAGTGTCGCCCCACTCGGCGATTTCCACCTTCCATGCATCGCCCGCATCACCCAAAGTGATGCGGGCCCAACATAAGGTCGTAGATAACCTTTCCGGTGGGACGCCCAGAGCCTCAGCCCTAGAAGCCAGCGCCTCTATCACTGCGTCCGCTATTCCGTCGACGTTAAATCCCTGCGTGGATCGGAGTACTGCAATTTTTGCGGCTGTTGCTGCACCTATGTGGGAAAGATCTTCAGAACCCACACCGTCTGCAACAGCAATGTGTATGAAGCCAGAATCGACGCTCACACAATAGGAATCTTGTCTTGGTTGTCCAAGCTCTACGTGGGCGCTCCCCCTCAGGCTGCCCGCTCGCAGGGCCAATGCGTTCTGGTCAAGTTGCCCGTAGTCCATAACGAAAGCTGGAGGGTGAACGAGGCCGTCATCTGGCAGAACGGCTACAGGCTCGACATCTGCAGGCCGTATGTGGAGGGGGCGGATGGTGGTCTTTTCGAACTGAATTTCCCCTGTGTCACCTACAATGCTCGGACGCGTTTGCCGTGTTCGGTTTACGGTAACTCGTTCCTGGAGTTTTCGCCCTGCTCTTAGGCCCGAGCGAAGCCAGGTCACTAAACGGCTCCAGTTACTTTGTTCCACCAGTCATCCGTGTCGTTTTGGTTCGTGGTGGGCCGGGCGTGGGCATTATCTAAAGCATCTCCCAGGTCCTTCTCGGTAGCATGGCCTCCGGAGACAACCTGGGCAGCTTCGGTGAGAGTCTTAAAAAGGTGTGGGAAGATACGGCCGATACTTTCCGCTGCTTCAGCGCCCGTGAAGTTCACACGGTTTTCGACGACGTCGTCTGCTACACCCTTCTCATTTACAAGAAGTTTCAGTTGAGCGGGTTCAGCAGCGCCAAAGCCATAAGCGTAGATACGAGGGGCCCAGATGGGGTGCGTTTTCAGCTCTTCCAGACGTGCTTGCCAGATACTATGATCAGTTAGTTCCTGACCCCGTGCGTCCGTCGGCCGTCCGTCAGTGAATACGAATACGGCTGGACGATAAGCTCGCACTCCTTCATCGCGCAGTCGATGGTAGTCATCTGAGAGCGTTTGCTCCAGCAGTTGGATGGCATCGGGAAGATTGGTAACGCCCTCTGCTTTCAGTGGAGGGGCATACGTCTCCATCGTCACCTTCGTAAGTGGCAGCGTGACAGAAGCATGAGTTGCAAACGATATGAGACACAAACGAATGTTTTTGCCTTTGGCTCCTTGTGACCTAATTTCCCTCAGGATGCCGTCGAGTCCCTCGTTGACGGCGTCAATGGCCTTCTCGTGGGCCATGGACCCGGAGGAATCGCATAGTACGTAGATCGGAAGGAGGCGCACTTCTTCAACTGGCTTTGCAGTAAATTCTGGAATGCTCATAGTCGTCCCCATCGGCCCGTGGAACCTCGCAGTTCCTGTGAAATGTTCAAGCCCCGCTAGCTTGCGGTCAATATAGCACTCAGAACTCAGCTTTTCCGTTGACACGCGACTATGTGAAGGCAGGATGACAGGAGGTCCGTAATATGTCCGTTGTGGTGAATACGAACGCAGGTTCTTCTGGCTTTCGTCTACCGGAGCCAGTATGGCGTACATTGAAGTCCGGTCCGACTGAGCAAGCGGCTAACACCGATGCAGGCCGTTTGCACGGGGCTGTCGTTTTCCGTCCCGTTCTTTCTGTTCCGGACGGGTATGACAGTCAGCTCTATCTGCTTGAACGCTCCCTGATCGGCACAGAAGATTGGCGCATTTTAGCCAAATACCGCTTCAAAGGAAGATCCATAGTCCAGGTCAGCGGTAACTATGCGTTGGACTCGGACGGGGCAGTTTGGCGCATCAACAACGGGATGCACCTCCCACACCCACCGACCCTGATGCCTGGCTTATCAGGCATCCGACACATCTCTACCAACAAGCATGGCGGTTACGCAGTAACACGGGGGGGCTCTATCTACGGATGGGGGTCAGGAACACAAGGCAGGCTAACCCGGCAGGATCAAGTGCCTGCTGAAACGCCTATTCGATTGGATCTAAAGGGCCTATTTGTCCGTGTCTTCGCGCTAGGCCGGACAGGTTACGCCGAAGAACACAATTCGAACTTTCATGGCTGGGGTTCCAATTGGGACTACCGGTTGGGAGCTAAACGACCCGCTTTCACGCACAATGCCAAAAGGATTTTTGGAGTTACACCTGTTCATGAACTCACAAACTTTCCTTCTGGTGCGCCCAAGGAGGGTACTTTACACAGGCACGTAATTGCTCGTTCCTCTGAAGGCAAGGTCTATTCTTGGGGGAGGTCACTGAAACCGGGTACGCTCTGGGGCAAGCGCGACCGCTATGACCCACCTCGTCAACTATCCGGCGCGCCTAAGGCGACTCAAATCTTCGGCAGTGATCAGGTCCTCTACTGCGTTACAGCTGCCGGAAACGTATACAGTTGGACAGACTTATTCAAACCCGCGTCTCAAGTGCGCCTATCGAAGTCTCTCGTCAAGGTATCCTCCGACGGCACCTTTGGCGTGGACAAGAATAATGAGCTATGGCACCACTCAGAGGTGGGTGTCACCGCAATAAAGCCTCACGCGAAGCCCCTAGCTGTCATCGCTGGCGATGCGAATTGCATTCACCTGTCGAATCAGGAGGACAAAGTCTGGGTGCTAGTGAAACGACGCTAAACATCAGCAAACGTTAGCTCGGCCCTAGCTCGTCAGGCTTGAGTTGTCTCGCCTGAATCGACCCCTAGTGTCCGGTTAAAATCTATGAGTCTCTCACCCAGGTGTGCCAAAAGCTTAGTCTGGGCCCTATTCTGACAGTGCTGGTGTGCCACACCTGACGTCAGGTTTGA